>NZ_JAWOVC010000010.1:0-164148 GCF_033339735.1 Vibrio sp. 2033 | reverse complement strand
TTTAAAATACAAAACGCCCGATGAAGTACATCGAGCGTTTTAGTTAAAAAGTGTCAACCCATATCAGGACGGGTCATTTTGCTTACGCGAGCTTAAAACTTGTAATCAACACCAACGTACAGGCTGTCAAAATCAAAATCTTCGCTGCCACCGTTTTCGGCATCAATACTTACCGAAGAAGCACGGTAGCCACCAGATACAACCAAACCTGAAGCGAACTCATAACCAGCCTCAACACCGTAGTTAAAGCCTACATCACGACCATCATCGGTAACAGTGCTAGATGATTTCACTTCATAAGAAACACTCATTACACCAAGGCCAGCAATCGCACCAACATAGAAGCCTGTACCTGCAAATTGGTATTTAGGCTTCGCATTGAAATTGAACGCAGAAGCATCAACACTAAATTTAACCGGCCACCCCATGTAAGAAAATGTTTCTTCAAAGTCGCCAAAGTATATGTACTCACCTTCAAAAGCTAGTTTGAAGTTTTCTGAATATTGAAGCTCTTTACCTACAGCAAAGCTAAGACCTGTCGCAGAAAAATCTTTTGACAAGCTTTTAACTTTAAGATCTGAATTTACCAAATCAGCACCAACATACCAGTTACCTTTTGCTTGAACTGATGCTGAAGCAACCACTGCACCTAAAGCCAATAATGGCAATACTTTTTTCATTATAATTTCCTAATTTTTCATACTGTTAGACAGCTTTTAAAAGCGCGGAGATTATAAATAGAGTTGAATACTTTCCTATTGATTTGTTTATAAAATGAGACACAAAACATAAACATGAACAATAAAACGTTTGCTTGATTAAACTCTAAACAGCTCGAGTCCTATTAAGTACTAGAGTTACCACAAGTAGCAAGTTTCCAAACCAGTCGCGTTTTTCAGTATTTTTACAGCAATATAATCCTTACGTTTACGGCTTTATTTATTACTCAATAGAGTGTATTTCATGAAAACAAGTTGGCTTGATATGCTGATTTAAAGTGTTTAGGACTGTCTTACTAAAGGTTTGTGCATCTCTAAGTAGCTGTTTAAAATAGTCAGATTATTGAGCTCACACTTGGGCAGTGAGCAGTGCCGACGGGAAATTTACATGGCAAAGCTAAAAGATATCGCCATTGAAGCGGGCGTCTCACTTGCAACCGTATCGCGGGTTTTGAACAACGACCCAACGTTGAGCGTTAAAGAAGAAACCAAATACCGCATTTTGGAAATTGCAGAAAAACTGGAGTACCGCACCAGTAGCTCGAAGAAAGGCATCAAAGAAGTTAAGCAAAAACATCACTTTTTAGCCTTATATAACTACAAACAAGAAACAGAGGTGAATGACCCTTACTACTTATCAATTCGTCATGGGATTGAAACGCAATGCGACAAATTAGGTATTACGCTAACCAATTGCTATAACAGTGAAATTGATGTTGAAACGAAAAAGATAACAGGTGTCCTTTTAGTCGGAAATGTCGACCAAAAGGTAGTAGATAAATTACCTAAACGTCTAGCCGATAGCATCTGCTACATAAACTTTTCAGATCCAACCTGCCCTTATGATTGCGTTGATGTCGACCTTATTCGAGTCAGTAGGCAAGTAGTTGATTTCTTTGTACAACGAGGCTACCGCCGCATCGGTTATATTGGCGGTCAAGACAAGCACGACGCAGCTGACACTCGTGAAAATGTGTTTTTGGACTATGGCTATCTAAAAGGCGTGGTTGCAGAACAAGATATACACTATTGTGCCTGCTCTAGTTTGTCCGGTTATAACTTAGCGAAAGAGATGCTAGCCAAAGGTGACTTCCCGAAAGCAGTATTCATTGATTCAGACTCCATCGCGATTGGCATAGTACGTGCAATCCATGAATTTGGCTTAAAGATACCAGAGGATATTACGTTGATTAGTATGAATGATATTCCTACTGCTCGCTTTACCTTTCCGCCGTTGTCTACAATTCGTATTCACTCTGAGTTGATGGGAACTCAGGGAGTGAACTTACTGGTGGAAAAATACCGAGATGGACGCTTACTCCCTCTTCATGTATACGTGCAAACAGAGCTTAAACTACGTGGTACAACTCAATGATACCTTTTCCATTAATCTCTTTTATGAATTAAACCTGGAACATCCCCCCCCTAACCCAAGACATTCATTTTGCACAATCAGTACTGTTTCGGTGTAACGCCGATAACTCAGCGGGTAGTAAGAAGTTCAACAACAAATCACTCTAAGCACCATGAGTGCCCCAAATGTTTATCATTTAGAGGTGATGGTCGAAGAAACCAACTCGCGTAGCCAAATGCCTTTGTCTTCATTGTTTCGGCTGGAATGCCACAGCATAGCAATATCAAAATCCGCAACGGCGATCGGCGGCTTAACGGTAACGAGATCGTCCGAAAAGCCCTCCGCCAATGCCATTTTTTCTGGCACGATGGCAATGAGATCGCGCTTTTTCAATAGATGCCGAATAGTGAGAAAGTTGCGCGACGCCACGGTGACTTTGCGGCTCAAGCCATGTTCTGCAAGCTTTTGGTCTACTTGTGTCTTTAAGCTCCCATCGGGACTTACCAGAGCTTGCTCTATGTTCGCGAACGCTTCCAGAGACAGCTGTGTTTCCCCTTTCAATGCCTGTTTATCACACATACACACGTGTTTTTCCGTGTACAAGTACAAGCTCTCAAAGTTGTCATCCAACACTGGCATGCTGCCAATAATGACATCGATCTTTTCGTGCTCAGTTAATGCCACGTAGTTGCTACGATTGACGTTAATAAAACTGATCTGGGCCTCTGGTGCGCGCTGGCGTATTTCGTCATAAAGCCGAGGAGCAAAAATAAACTCGGCATAATCCGTTAATCCAATGCGACATACACCCGCGTAATTTTCAGGTTGGAAGGCAGACTTAGTGAGCAAGTCTTTGGCGATAGAATCCAACAAGTGATGCACAGTTGGCGCGATGTGGTGAGCGTGCTCGGTGGGCTCCATCTTGTGCCCTTTTCGCTCAAAAAGCGGGGCGTCAAACAACAACCTTAAACGAGACAAACTATGACTCATCGCCGACTGGCTAACGTAACTTTTCTCTGCCGCGACGCTAACGCTTCGATAGCGATACAAGTAGGAAAACGTCACCAATAAGTTCAAGTCAATGTTGCGCCACTGAATGTCCTCTTTCACTCCAACATCCTCATCCCATTTCATTCATAGATGAAATTAAAATCATCAATTTGAGTCATTTTAGAGCATTCGATAAATTAGCAACAATGCTTTTTAGATAAACAGGCTCGACATGTTCACCATATTCAAAACTTTTTTCTGGCTGGGTTGGTTCAGCTTCGGCGGCCCGGCGGCTCATATTGGTTATTTTCGCCAAACATTTGTTGAGAAACTGAAATGGCTTGATGACAGCGAGTACGCGCAAATTGTCGCGCTCAGTCAGTTTTTGCCGGGACCGGGCTCAAGCCAAGTTGGCTTTGCTTTAGGCTATAAACGTGGCGGTTTAGGTGGCGCATGCGCAGCATTTGTCGGATTCACGCTTCCTTCAGTGGTCATCATGTTGGCGCTGGCGATGGTGAGCAGCCAAATCACCGACACCGCAGTGTTCCAAAACATCGTTCACGGCCTAAAACTGCTCGCAGTCGTCGTCGTGGCGGATGCGACTTGGGGCATGTACAAAAACTTCTGCCAAAGCAAACTGACCGCGGGTTTGTGCATCGCGACTGCGATTGCGTTGCTGGTGGCACCAAGCATCATGACGCAAATGTTCGTGTTGATCGCAGCAGGTTTTGTCGGAATGCGGTATCTGAAGAAAGACTCCGCGCCATCAGCCGAGTCGTTTAAACCGTCTATCGCGCCATTGGCTCTATTTGCGATGCTTTTACTCGGCTTACCGTTAGTGGCTCATACGTTACCTTTACTTGGGCTGTTTAGTGATTTTTTCCAAGCTGGTAGCTTAGTGTTTGGTGGCGGTCATGTGGTTCTGCCGCTTCTGCAAAACATTGTTGGCGACCAGCTCAGCCAAGATGCATTTTTAACAGGCTACGCCGCTGCACAAGCTGTACCAGGGCCAATGTTCACCTTTGCGACTTTTATCGGTTATGAGCTTTCGGATACGCCAATTTTAGGTGCGCTGTTCGCAACGCTTGGCGTATTCCTCCCAGGGTTTCTTTTACTACTTGGCGTTCTTAAGAACTGGCAAGCACTGGCAGGAAAACCGCTGGTCTCCGGCGCCATCAACGGTGTAAATGCCTCGGTAGTAGGGTTACTACTCGCGGCACTTTACCAGCCAGTATTTAGCAGCGCAGTTGTTGCTCCCATCGACATGGCGTTAGTGGTTGCAGGTTTTTATCTACACAAAAAGCTCAACCTTTCGGTTCTGTGGATGATCGTGTTTTTTGTGGCGGCAGGCCTTGTCACGGGCATGATGTAGCCTGCTGATACGCCAACTATTGAATCCAGATAAACCACGGGTACTCAAATACGAGTGCCCGTTTTCTCAACTAAGCTTAATGATATTGGAAGGATAGAGATGACGGATCATCAATGGAACAAGACAACAATTACGAGCTCAACCTTAGCTGGCAGCAAAAAGCATCGGCTTTACTCACATCAGTAAAGAATGAGTTATTGAACGATAAGATTTTCTACACCTATTGCTTTATATCGACTGCTGTCATTTATCTTTGTTCTTTGTATCTCGATTTCCCTATCGATTACTCTTTTACCACTTACCTTGAAACACTCATACAAGCTTTGTATGTCACAGGTTTAAGCTGGTGTATCTACTATTATTTCTATCTCATACTGCGCAAAGAAAAACAGCCAGCAAAGCGCTTCATACGAAAACTGAAGCATCTTATTTTTCCGCTGTACCGACCTGTATCAGTGTTTGTTTCGATGATGGCACTCAACCTGATTTTCTCTAATCACACGTTTTTGAAATCGCTGATTCCAATCATCAATCCATTCAAGTGGGATCTGACCTTTGCGAATATTGATTCGTTGCTACACTTCGGGTTTGCTCCGTGGGAGTTGACCCATGCATTATTCTCCAATGCTTGGGCCTCATTAGGGCTAAATGTAGCCTACAACGCATGGTTTTTTTGTATGTGGGGCATACTCATCTTTTTCCTTATCTACAAAAAATACCCGTTGGTAAGGCAACAGTTTTTACTCACGTTCGCATTGTCTTGGATGATTCTTGGTGTCTTCTTCGCCACGTTGCTTTCTTCAGCAGGCCCATGTTATGTGGAGCTTATCACTGGAGATGAACAGTTTGTTCCTCTGATGAAAACGCTCGAAGTCCAAAGCCAATATCTTACCAATGTAGACGCTGGGCAATTGTGGGCATTGCCTACACAGCAATATCTTTGGGATGAGTACATCGCGAATGCCAATGGTATTGGCTCTGGCATTTCGGCAATGCCGAGTTTGCACGTTTCCATTGCTGTTTTGATGGCGCTATCAATTTATAGACTCAACAAAACCATCGGCTACTTTGCTTACGCTTTCGCAGTCATCATTCAAATCGGTTCGGTACATTTAGCCTGGCATTATGCGATTGATGGCTACCTCGCAACACTCTTGACGGTGATGTTATGGAAGATAGTTGGTTGGGCTTTACGGCGCTATGCTTCTTACCCTGAAAGAAGCGAATGACGGCTAATTGAACAAACACCTTTGCAACGGGCTACTCCCCATAAATGAAAAAGCCACTCTATCTTGCAGAGTGGCTTTCTTTTAAAAGGGTCTTCAAATTTATTGGAGAAGCGCGGTAGAGGTATCCCCTCGCTCTCTCACCATTGCCAATGCTCGTTCTAGGTTTTTATTTGCCAGTTCATAGTAGGCAGGGTTCTTATCAATAGCCTGTTGTAAATAAGGAATCGCCTCTCCTGGTTTGCCTTGAAGGATCAAGAAATAGCCAACATTGTTGAGCGCTTCGGGTTCTGTCATGTGTCGACTAAAAATACTCAGAGCTTGTCGTGGCTGATCTTTAGCTAAAGCAATGAGACCTAAATTATTGATTCCTCTCTCATCTCCTGGCTTGATACTTAGTGCGGCTTGAGTAAAGTGCGCCGCTTTTGAGTAAGCTTTTTCCATGTAGTAGGAGTAGCCAAGGCTGACCAAAGCGTTTACGTTTCTTGAGTCAATATCCAACGCTTTTCGAATTAACGCCTGCGCAATATCGTGGTCGCCACGAATGTCGTAAAGCACACCTAGACCGGAGTAAGCAGAGACTGGTGATTTATCATCATAGCGATATGTTGCAACGCTCTCTGCAGTAATGTTGTCTTTAGTGATGGTAGGATCGCCATCCATGCGAATTTGGTCAGCATTCAAAGCGCGTATGTAGTAGCTTTTCCCGACGTCCTTTTCTCCACGCTTCGTGTATAAAGTACCAAGCTCAGTCAGGGAGCCAATATGATCGGGGTTCTCAGCCAAAGATGCTCGAAATGATTTATCGGCGAGTTCTGAATTCTCCCTAGCTAAATGGATGCGCCCCACGGTGTACAAGGTTTTATCTTTATGGACCGCATTAGGGAAAGAGAGCGAGCGAATATATTCATACAAGGCTAAGTCGACATTTTTGTTGCTTAATGCAATATCCCCTCGTGAGATTGCCTCTTCCTCTGTTTTGGGAGGTTCATCATTAGTGAGAGACTCAACGGGCTTACCTGAGTACAGCGTTGAATCGAAATCTGATGACTGTTCAGTTGTTGAACATGCGGTAAGCACCAACAACGAGATGATGACGTATTTCTTAATCCACATAACGATCCCTATTTTGCTTTTTAATTAGAAAATGCCTCAGCCAATGAAATTAACGCAGGTCCGATAGCCACTATAAAAAAGCAAGGCCAAATAAATAGCACCATTGGAAACATCATTTTGACTGGGATTTTTGCAGCAATTTCTTCTGCTGCTTGTTGACGCTTATCCCTGTAGTCTTCGGTATATTCACGCAAGGAGTTGACTAAACTCCCCCCTATTCGAGAGGCATGGCTAAGCATACTTACCAGCCCCATTAATTCTTCTAACCCTGTCCTTAATACTAGCTCCCTCAGCGCTTCTGGCATTGGTTTGCCCGCTTTAATTTTGTTGCACACCGTATCGATTTCATCAGCAAGCTCTGGGTGAGAGATAACCAATTCATCAGCAACCCGACGCAACGCTGCATTAAAGCCAAGCCCTGATTCGGTACAAACCACCAGCAAATCAAGCATGTCGGGCACACCTGCACGAATCGCTTGCTGACGCTTGTTCACCATTCGACGTAAAATAAAATCAGGAAATAAAAGCCCAATAAATACGGATAACGCCATATACGTGTACAGGTATTTAGATTCCGGAACCGAGAAATACACCAGTGCCGCCACCATCACACCTAAGATCGTCGTGACCGATTTAATGGCATAAAACATCGATAATGCATTGCTTTCATGAAACCCAGCATGCATCAGCTTATTGCGTGTCGTTTGGCGCTCTTTTTCACTGGTTGGGGAAGTTAAAGGCGCTAACGACTCCAAGGTGTCTGACATTTTTTTGTTGTGATGAGAGACTTCTTTCTTATCACCAGACAATTCGGCTAACTTTCGTTTAATTGGCGAGTTAACCCCGATAATTATCGAGCCTAACGTCATCACAACCAACACTGTAGTGATGAGGATCAACCCCATAAGCAGTGTTTCTTGGCCGACAGCAAAATCGTTTAACCATCCTTGAATACTTTCCATGGCTACACCTCAATATTGACGATTTTACGAATCCAAAGCGTGCCGATAAACAACGCTACCATCCCACCAATGACCATTTTGATCCCCATTGGATGCGTGTGGAGTAACTCAATATACTCAGGTCGAACAAGGGAAATGATGACGTACAAACCAAAAGGCGCTAATACTAATACCCATGCCGACATTCGAGATTCCGCCGAAATGGTTTTTATTTTTCGAGCGAGTTTGAAACGAGCACGTAGGATATGGGAGAGCTTCTCAATGTTTTCGACTAAGTTACCACCCGTTTCCTTTTGCAGTAACACCGCACTGGAGAAAGCAAGCATAGATACGGTAGGAGTTCTCTCCGACATTTGCATAATCGCCAAGCGGAGGTCATAACCATAGTTGAGTAAGTTAAAGGTATTCATGAACTCAGGACCAAGCGGTGCACTAACCTCTCTGCCTACTTCTCCAAACCCCTGCGTAATTGGCTGCCCTGCCTGCAAAACTCGCTTGATGATATCGAGAGCCTCTGGCAGTTGCTCTTCAAATTTCATTAAACGATCAGCAATCCTTTTCTGTATGTAGAAGTAAACAGACACCCAGCAAGCAAACGCAACGCCAGCACAGAGGTACCAAACTTGCCCGAACAAGAACAGAAATAGACCAACAGCAGTCCCTCCGAGGAATGTGAGGAAAATAAACCGACTGAACCCCATGTGTATCCCAGCCAGTTCCAACTTCTTCTTAAAGTTATCGAACAGGCTAAACCTCACAAGCCATCGCTCTAATGGCGATAGATTCTTGAGCGAGTTTTCCCTTAATAAAGAAATACTCTCTTGATCAATATGTTTATGGCTTTCGTGTATCCGCTTGATTAATTGCTTATGCTTAACCTTTTTACCCGCAGAAGGCAGAATTAACGCTTGGCTAATAAAGAATACGGACAAAAACAGCAGTACAAGAAAAAGGGGGAATTGACTATCCATAGCAATCTCCTAACGGGCTTTTTCATTGAATATTTCAAATGGTACGTCTAAGCCTCGTTTTACTAATTGGTCATGGCAGCTTGGTACAATCCCTGTAGCCATGTAATCACCTAACACATTGCCTTCTTGATCGACCCCTCTTCTTTGGAAGGTGAAGATCTCCGACATGGTAATAACGTCACCTTCCATGCCATTGATTTCTTGTACGCTAACCATGCGACGTTTACCGTCTTCCTGACGATCCATTTGCACAACAATATTGATGGCCGACGCGATCTGCGCTCTCAAGTTTTTTGTCGACACATTCCACCCTGCCATCGAGAACATATTCTCAATCCGGCTCAACGCATCTCTTGGTGTATTCGCGTGGATAGTAGCCAAAGACCCATCGTGACCCGTGTTCATTGCGGATAGCATATCCACCGCTTCTGAGCCACGAACCTCACCAACAACTATCCGATCGGGACGCATACGTAGTGAGTTTTTTACTAAATCACGCTGAGAAATTTCACCCTTACCCTCGATATTGGAAGGACGTGTTTCCAAACGGATAATATGTGGCTGTTGGAGTTGTAACTCTGCTGAGTCCTCAATGGTTACAATGCGTTGGTCGCTAGGAATAAAGCTCGACAAAATATTTAGCGTGGTTGTTTTACCAGAACCTGTACCTCCAGAAATCAGGATATTCATTTCCCCCACAACCGCCGCATTAAGAAACTTCGCCATTTCAGGAGACAACGATCCAAGTTCTAATAGGTTATCCATATTCAAACGTTCAACAGCAAAACGTCGAATAGAAACTGAAGGCCCATCAATAGCAAGAGGAGGTATAATCGCATTAAAACGTGAGCCATCTTTGAGTCGAGCATCCACCATGGGTGAAGCCTCATCGATCCTTCGACCCACTTGGCTTACAATACGGTCGATAATATTGCGCAAATGGCGTTCGTCTAAAAAGGTGTGCGGTGTTTTCTCCAACTTACCAAAACGTTCGACGAAAATATTTTTCGGGCCATTTACTAAGATATCTGAGATTGTTTGATCTTCAAGAAGTGGCTCAAGAGGCCCTAGGCCGAACACTTCATCTTCAATTTGATGTATTACGCGGTTTCGCGCTTCTGAACTCAATGGGTGTGTTTGATCTTCCGCAATGAGCTGAACAACCGCTTCGCGCAACTCCTCTTTCGCGCGATCTTCTTGCAAGTGCGATAGAAGCCCGAGATCCAAGGTATCCAGTAGTTTCTTGTGGTAGTAGTGTTTTATCGAGAGATCTTGTTCTAATTGCTTTTTCTGCTCCTCGATCGCTTTCATCTTGGCTTCTACCGGCGACAAAGACTTTTGCTCATCTGACGAGTCTTCATCAGATTTTGCCAACTCGACATTCACAACTTTGGATTCTTTTGTTTCATCTACGGAATTGAAAGAACTCCCGACGCCTTTCCGTTTGAAAAACATAACTCCCCCTTACTAAGAAAATAGTTTTTTTATCCAACTTTGATTCTCTTTGGTCGGACTTTCTAATAAGTGCGATATTTCAGCCAAAGACGCTTTCAGCGCACTATTTTTCTTAGATTGAACAATTGGGTTGCCCAAATTAGCGCTCTCGATAGCAATAGCAAAGTTATTAGGTACTAAGTGTATTGCATGTCCACTAACCGCATTTTCAATGTCTTTCAACGATATTGTCGATTTCTTTTCAAAACGATTAACAATTAGTTCAACCTGATGACTACTTAAACCATAGTCTAATTCTAAAGAACGTATATAACTAACAGCATGCTTCACCGAGGTAACATTCTGTTGCAGAATCAAAAAAACATGTGTTGCCGGAGAAACAATTTGTTGGTAAACGTGCTCAACGCCATGAGATAAATCCACAATAATATGTGAGTAAAACTGCCTCAAAATAGGTAATAATTTACTAACTTGAACCGCATGCTTGTAATTACCTTTTGGATCATTTTGGTTAAAACACAAATAATTCAAACCTGAAGGATGCTGGTAGACTAGTCCTTCTAGTGATAATTCATCTAAATCATTAACAGAATCAATCACATCATTAATATTGTATTTAGGCTTACAGTTTAAATAATCAGCGGCATCACTAAACTGCATATCCAAGTCAACGAGCAACACTTTACTCTTAGCATAGCTTGATAATTCTATTGCTGTATTAATAGCCAAAGTGGTTGCTCCAGAGCCACCTTTTGTATTAATAAACAATGTTAGATCGCCCATTTTCTTATTGGCAATCTTTTCATCCGCGGTAGATTTTAATAAAGGATATAGCTCGCCAAAATCAACCGAACGAGACAAATAATCTGTTGCCCCAAGCCTTAATGCCATTTTAAGGGATGCAGTATCGTTCTCGTCGCCAAATACAATCAAAGCGGTATGATTATGCTGTAAACTGCTGTCACTAGAATAAACATGAGCCACTTTCTGAGCCCAGCTTTCACCGGTTTCAATATAAATGAGATCAGGAACTTGCTTATTTTTCACAAAGTCCAAGTTAAAGGTATCTAGCTCTATCCAATCAATATTTAGATTTACACACCTTGATAGTTCATCAGCAATGTGAATTTTAAAATTTGATGTAGAATAAACTATCCAAATAATCAAGTTAGTTTTTAAACTTTTATGTGTTTCATTATCCATTTTGACTGGTTTCAACATAAAGCTACTCCGCGGAACAATCCGAATAAACAGCTGGGTTATCAGCTTCAGGCTTTAATACACCTAAGCTTTCTGCCGGCAATACAGTTTCAAAAGCAGGCGTTTTTCCTACTGCACTAATAAGCGCAGCTAACACAAAAAACTTAAATTCATAATCAACTGCTCTTGCTTGAACATATTTTATTTTTGAAAACTGAGCATCTAACACTGTAGATGCTGCAGGTGGAGTACTCAAAAAGTCCGACACATCAACAGTTGCACCTGTATCGTCTAAATATTCGATTTGTAAATTATTAGCGGTAAAACCTGAAGGATATAGACTCTCCAAAGCTTGATGATTAGGTATTTCATCACGTTCAGAAATAAAACAAACCGTAGCAAGTCGTGCCGCTCGCCTGGTAATTTCGTTGACCATTTGCACTGAATAAAAGTAGATTGCAAACTCAATAATCATGAACAGTACTAACATTACCGCAAGTGCAATTAACGAAAACTCAACTTGGGTCAGTCCTTTCTGTTTCCTTATCCATTGTTTCATGGGCTAGTCCTCATTGACGCAGAAGAGCCAATACTGAAAGCCAAAGAGGTTCCGGTAAAAGGTAAGGTTGAGAAAATAGGCTCATAATTATAAGTAGCCGATATGGTGACAACCTTATTGGTGTCCGTTGGTTGAGTCACAATAATGTCAGCAGCTTCAATATAGTCGATTACCGGCGTACCAACGCCACTCGGCGTGCCATAGATCACCACATTTTTAATATCAGATTCTTCAGCTATGCCTTCAAAATCTAACGTGCCATAAGTATCAACCACGGCATACCGTGCGCCATTTTGCAACGCTTTGTTGACCTCTGTGTATTGAATAAAAGCTCGGCTCACGTCGATAACTAATACGGTCAGCATCAGTAGCACTGGCAATGCAAGAATAAACTCTATAATTGCCAGTCCTTTCTGGTTAGCCATCTTTTTCATCTGATGCTTTCTATTGGAGTACATCATATTAAGACCCTCCACTTGACGGGTCTTTGTATAGAACGATTTTGTATGGCCCAACTCCATCTTCATCCGGATCTACCCCAGACGACGCATTTTTTACCGTACAATCCTCTAGAAACTGACCGAATATTTCCGATTCATTCCCCTTGTTTTGCACTTCCTGAGTAACAAAAAAGCATCCTAGGCCCAGTACTTCTAAATCCATCTTGCCGCCTTTTTTTGGAGCTTCATCACAACGAACGATCGGCACTCGTAATACCCTTCTATCGGTTTTCCCATCCGCTCGGTAATATTGCGACTTGCACGCGCCGGGCCCACCCGTACAAGCGGCTAACCCTTCGACATAATCAGCATAATAAAACGCATCGTTATCAACGGCCGGGTCTTCCGCATCCTGATATTGTTGTTGGTAATTGTCGTATGTTACGTTGGACTCTTCGATGTACTTATCTGAAGTAATGCCTTCATCTGGCTTACCCCCATCAAATCTCGTATTTAGACCTTGCGCTACTGGTCCCGTACCTTTACCAGTCTCTGTTGTGACTAAATCACCGACTGTTATGCACTCCTCAGTATCCCCTGCCAGCATTTCTCTTACTGTATTTTTACCGGAACCAAAGTCTAAAAGGTGATAGTTACCCGAACCAATGCCACCATCCGTGTGCCCTGATGGTTTCAATACATGAATAGTGTCAGCATCTCGATCTTGTGCACCATTGTAATTTGGGTTTGAAGAAGGAATGTATCCCCACGCCAGATCAGCTGAGCCTACATCGCCACACATAGCAATAGGCGACACGTTACATGTAGTAATGCTTGGCGCACTTGGTCCTGCAACAGCACTCGCTGACACCCCTTTGTCGAGCCCAAACATGCCACTTAAATACTGTGTCAACAGAACATTACTAACGGCAACACGAACATAGATGTCGCTGTCACTGCCCAAAGAGAACTCTCCAGCTTCAACAAATGAGCCTTTAGCGTTCGAATTTGAGAAAGTTACATCTATGTTTTCCCCCGTGTAAACTAATTCTTGGTTACCATCAGACGCAGCAGAATGAGTCAGAGCATCATTCGCCGCCTGCGTCGCTAAACTAAGCCGCTCAGCCAAATCTGCCGCGTCGGTCCTTTCATCGACGACAACCGCAGCCGCTAATGCAGCGGAGTCGACCGCGTTTTGTAGTCTTGTTTTATTGAGTACTTGGTGATTCAAATCAATACCAAAGGCTGCAACACCAAGTAAAAATAATAAAACTAAACTAATTAATACCAAGGTAATCCCTTTCTGAGCTCTCCTTGGCGCTATATGCATATTCCTTCGCATAGCCCCTCCTAAGTGAACGTATCACTTAATCATCTTTGGCTACCCCATTGTTGTTATATACCTCTAAGCTAACTTGTGTGCGCTCACCACTACCTTCCGGTAAGTAGCCCAAATTCTCATACCAGGCTTCTGGATTCAGAGTTTGTTCAGCGCGCAGCTGGCTAACCGAGATACCAAGCTCGGGGTCATTCGCACAGCCAAACAAGCCGAATGATGTGAAACAAATGGTCATTATCATTATGCTTTTCATCTTGTTCTCCCACTTATAGACTGTGCCCAAATTTGCCCTCAGAGCCACCTTCTGACGAACCGTATTGAATAAAATTGTTGTTAGTATCTTCTTCACTGATGTCGTTTAGCTGGTACCTATCGAAATCCAACTCAGCACCTTTACCAAGCAAATAGAACTCCACATCGTTTGGAGCAACAAAACCATCTGTTGGTAGCGTGATTCGACGTCGATCAATTGGGGTTGCTAATCGAGGAGTAACCAGAATGACTAGTTCTGTTTCCCCAGAGGTAAATTCTTCACTCTTAAACAAGCGGCCTAACACAGGTAGATCACTCGCACCAGGTATACCATTCGCAACGTTACGCGCGTTTTCACTCAATAGCCCCGCAATACCAATGGTTTGACCATCTGCTAGCTCAATCGTTGTACCAGCACTTCGTTTTGTGATTGGTGGAATAAAGAAAGTGGCATTCACTTCGTTTGGATTAAACGTCAACACACCAGAATTGGAAATTTCACTCACATTGACGTTCAGTTTGAGATTGATTCTCTTATCGCTCAAAATAAACGGAACAAAGTCGAGTTGAACACCGTACTCTTTGTAGTCGATGGTAATGCCATCTTCATTTGGTACTGGAATTGGGAATTCACCACCAGCGACAAACTCGGCTTGCGTACCACTTAATGCGGTAAGGCTAGGCTCTGCCAGCACTTTCGCTACGCCATTTTGCTTCGCCACATCAAGCGCAAAGGTAAACAAGGTATTACTGTCAATAAACGATCCGAGAAAACCGAAATCTTCGACTGTTGGGACGTTCAAAATCGGTCCAATGCCATCAATACCGCCACCAGCAGTCGTACCACCCCAAGTAAAGTCCCCACTTCTTTGGAAAAAGTGGAAGTTTGAGTCGAAGCGTCTTACAAGTGTGCGCTGTACTTCGGCAACGGTAACTTCTAGCGTCACCTGTTGAGCACCACCAATAGAAAGTAGATTGATGACCATACTTTCATCATCTTTAGAGCTATCATCTTCTTCATCTGCCGCTTCACCCAAAGCAAAGGTTTCAGCAATTTTGACCGCAGTGTCCATGTTTTGCTGACTGCTGACCAAGCCTCTAAGTACCACTTTTTCTTGCGCACTGTGCACTTCGATATTTTCATCCGGCAAGAACTGATAAAGCTTCGACTTAAGCGTATTTAGATCATGCGTGACTTCCACGTTAAACTGCTCAATTAACCGGCCTCTGCGATCCCACACCGACACATTCGTGGTACCTAACTTCTTACCAATAAGAAACAGCTCGTTCGATCTGAGCACTAAAATATCCAAGACTTCTGGATCCCCTAACGTCACTTTCTTTGCTTGGCCTGATATCATCAATTGAGTTGATTGGTGATGTGCAACGGTTACGACTTTTCCTGACTGCGCCGTAGCTGCGTTAACAGACAAGCTGACGAAAAGTAACTGGCTAACAAGTAATATTATTGTTTTCATAATTCACCTAATTGCTGACTCGGACACTGGATGCCTGAGATCCCTTAATAATGGTCACACTAGGTCGTGGCGTGTATTTTCTTGCTACAACAGGTTTATCCACTTCATGAGGGTTGCGCAGAGCAAGCTGTATATCGCCTTTGCTGTTCGCCGATAAGAGCTTTTCTGCCTCTTTCGGTGTTACTTCTAAAGTCACAGCGCGTACAATCACGGGTTTGTTATCATTCGTTTTGGCTGTTTGGTCCACCGCAAGAACATTGATATTTTTAAGCACTGTTTTTGTTGTGGCGTTTTTACCTTGTCCATAACTCACTGTATTCAGGACATCGACCTTGTTGCCTGGTAACAAAAAACCTGCCACACCGATAACGTCATTTACGCGAATAGTGATTGCTCGCTTGTTTTCTGGAATTAATGCAGCAAGTGTTGCGCCTTCACCAGGTAGGGCAAGGCGATGAGGGTTAACAAGTTCACCCGCGTAAATAGTATTGGCAACGATTCTTCCCAATGCCTGTTCTTTTACTTTCAATGTTTCATCATCTATCCAGTCCACTTCCATGAGCTTAGTAGACAAATGTTTCTCAGAGAGAATAGTTCCTGGTTCTAGCTCCATGGCGGCAACTAAAACGGGATGCCTTTCGACCTCTTCTAACTCGACTGTTGGTTGGTTTCTGCCATCCATCCATTGTTTAGCTATCAACACGGCAGCAAGGCCGAAAACAATGGAGAGTAGCAATAGCATGATGACTTGAGTCCGACTCATAATTTAGATCTCCCTATTCATCCACTGTGAAATACAGTCCCCAGGCACGAGTTAAAATGTCTGATGAGACGACTTTTCGTTTTCCTTCAAAAACGAGAACGTCTCTGCTAATGCCCAAAAGATCTTTAGGTAAGCATGGATAATTAGGCATTTTATTTTCACGGTGCAATTGATTTAATGTGTCAAAGAATTCAGGCGACAACGCGAGTTGCAAGTCTTTGGACAGCGATAACCAAAGCGCTTTATAGTCATCATCACCAAGTGGCTTAAACTCAATTTTGTACCCCAGACGGCGTAAAAAAGCAGGGTCAGCAATTTTGCTTGGTGCAAAATTGGATGAGAATGCCAAAGTAAGCATAAATGGCACCGTTACTTGTTGACCATTTGGCAGCGCCAGATGGTCAAATAAGTATTCCATTGGAACGATCCATCTATTTAGCAAGGCATCAACAGGCATTGACTGACGACCGAGATCATCAATCACTAAGATTCCGTTGTTAGCCATCATTTGAAGTGGCGCAATCCATACACGATTATGCTCGCTGTGGTTTACCTCAAGCATCTCCAATGTCAGCTCACCGCCCACTTGAATGTTTGGTCTTTCACAAAGAACCCAGCGTTTGTCGTAATGGGTTTCCAACTTAACGAAAACCTGAGAATGGGAGTTGTCTAAACGACGGTGATGATGCTCTGAGAACACTTTGATGATGTTGCCATCGGCATATACGGCGTAAGGAATAAACACCGAAGTGTTCATTGCATTGAGCACTCTTGATGCAACGTAACTTTTACCAGTACCCGCGTGGCCGTAAAGCAACAAAGCTCGTCCAGAGTTGATAGCAGGTCCGAGAACAGGAACTAAGTGATCCGAGCCAAAAACATCAGATAATGCACGCTCTACATCGATACGGGTAACAGGGTTTTTGCGTAGATCTTGTCCTTCAACAACGGTCCAATACTCTTCCAAAGAAACTGGAACAGGACCGATATATGGATCTTTTCTATATGCAATGTCTGCTTCCGCAAGTCCTAATTCCGTTAGACTATAACGAATGTTCGAGTACGAATGGTTTAGCTTCTCAGATGTAGGCTGATATACCTCAACCCAGCTTCGTTTCCTCAACTGCGCCAAAGCAAGTTCAACAATATTTGAAACCACACATAACCGCTGTGTTAACTCGATCAAATCACATTTCGGATAAGCTGACAGGTGTTTCAACACTAAGTTTTCAACGACTGAAGCCGGTATGCCAAGACCTTCTACCGATGAAGGTACTTTTGGTGGATTTATTTGTGGCACGAGTTTTTCCCAATACACAGAGCCCATCACACTTCCCCTCCTTGAAGTTGCTTAGCCAACTGATGCTGCATGCCATTTATTATTTTTATTTAGTGGGTATAGGAAAAATAAGCTAATCCAATTACGATTATCGGCGCGAATGGAATGACTAACGGCTTACTGGACCTAAAACCTGGTGTTACTTTTTCTAAGCAATACCCTTTAATCTGATGTGATAGAGCAACACTAGTCGATGACACATGTAGCATTAGATAAAAAATGCCGACAATGCCTCCAGCGAGTATTATCCCGGTAGACGCTTCCCCAAGGTTACTCAATCCCAACCATGCCCCTATGACGGCGAGTAACTTAACGTCTCCTCCAGCCATTACTTTGAAAAGATACAGCGCGAAACACACCGCAAACGCAACCAACCCACCATATAAATGATCCAAACCAGTTGTGGCTGGGTTGTAAATTACGTTTGCAGTTACTGCAACCAAAAGCATAAGCACCGCTTTATTCGGTATTCTGTGTTTCTGTGCGTCTGAAACTCCAATCGCAATAAGTAATGACCAAATAATTAACTCGCTAACCATTACGAAGAGCTAATACGACCAGCTACTGAAGTGAACTTGTTAGACAAGGTTGTCCAGAAGCCTGAAGTCAAGAATGCAGTAACAATTAGTGCCGCACCTAGGATGTACTCCAAAAGTGTTAGCCCCTCTTCGTCTTCCATGAAGTCCTTGATTAGATTGCGAAAGTTATCCATAAGATTATCCCCTTTATTTAACCAAATCTCGCTTGTCCATGACGCAGGTATCATATACACCCGAATCATGCTTAAACATTAGTCATCAAGAATTAGGGGGGTTAGGACTTTTTTGCCAAAGGTTAGTACTTTCTTGCCTGTCTGCGCTTCAGAGGCGAAATGTATCATAAATAAGACACATCACTGTAAGCTATGTGACACATTTCACACTTGCAGTATGACTATATAAGCCTAAGCTTAATAAACGAAAGGGTGAGGTCTGAAGCTCAAGGAATGAGGCTCGACTGACCTCAATGCATACTAACATTGGTGTAGTACGTACTGAGCAGGATTCATATGGATAAACAGACCAAAGCTTACTGGATAGGAGAGACCCTTTGCTCGCTGCCGGAACAATTTCGTTGTGAGTTTGATGGGTGCTTTGACATTATGGACTGCAGTAAAGATATCTCAGTCCTCAGCGATAAAGAACATAGCTATTTCTTTTACTACATAACCTGTGATCATCAAGAGCACTTGAAAGGTGTTATAACGCTCTGTAAAAACCTCGACAAAAAACTAATCGTCGTATCTCCAAAAGATACGGTTCCCCACTTGCCGCCCAAGCATATTTGTGCGGAATATTATAAGTTGAACGAGCTCACTCTTCCTATCTGGCTTTCACAAATAAAATTGAAATACTTTTTGCATAGTAAAGTAGACGAAGAACAAATCTCGGTAGATAAACTTTTCTCTCGAAGCGGCAAGTCAAACTTTTCAGACGTAGTCCATTACATCGCCAATAACGTTCATAAGGACCTAAGAGAAGAGGAAGCAGCCGCTCTTTGTCATTACTCGCCGAACTACTTTTCCAAAGTTTTCCACCGTAAAGTGGGTATGTGCTTTCGTGATTATGTCACGGCGAAACGCATTTCATTAGCTAAGAAAATGCTAATTGAAAATGAATCGATGAAAATTGCTTACATTGCTTATCAGTGCGGGTATCGAGACGTTTCTTACTTTTCTCGAATTTTTAAGAAAAAAACAGGTCTGTCTCCAGCAAATTATCGACAGCAGTTTTAGGCTTTATTTGTAGCAACTGACAGGACAACTAACGCTATCTTCCCCACATATTTCATCAAAATGCATTCCCGTGTCGCGATTTAACATGCTAAAGTTAACAATGCGTTAACAATTATAAATACAATGAGAAGACATGGAGTCACTTAAAATGAATCAGCCGAATCTAAATAGCGCTGCTGGTTGCGCTCTCCCACCACCAAATGAAATGATCCTCAAATGGGCTCAAGAGCGTCCAAATGAGGTCTACCTAAAACAAATTATTAACCGACAGTTTGTTGAGTACACATTCTCTGATGTTGCAGATCAAGCCTTAAAACTTGTCAGCGCACTACGCTCGCTTGGTGTAAAGCCTGGCGACAAAGTTGCGTTAGTATCTAAAAACTGTGCAGAATGGTTTATTTGCGATCTTGCTATGATGCTTGGTGACTATGTCAGTGTGCCAATCTTTCCTACCGCCGGTGCAGACACCATCGAATACTGTGTGACTCATAGTGAAAGTAAAGCGATCATTGGCGGAAAACTCGATGATCCCAAAGCAACTCAGCAAGTCATTGATGCTATGCCTGAACTCATTAGCATCGCTCTACCTTATGACACGGCACCAAAGTGTAAGCACGAATACCAAGCGCTCATTGCTGATGCAGTGCCAAGTAAAGAGCGTCCGCAGCATTACGATGACAAGCTAATGTCGTTGGTGTATACCTCAGGCACATCAGGGTTACCGAAAGGCGCGATGCTAACTTACGGCGCATTCAGTTGGTCTGTTCAGCAACTGATCAATCATATTGGTATCCAAGAAAACGACCGATTGTTCTCTTATTTACCGCTCGCTCATATTACAGAGCGTGTTTATATCTTCGGTTCATCGATTATGGGTGGCGTGCCAACAGCATTTCCAGAGTCACTGGACACTTTTATCGAAGATGTGAAGATGCACCGACCAACTCTGTTTATCTCCGTCCCACGATTATGGACGCTATTCCAGCAACGTATTCAAGACAAACTTCCACAGAAGAAGCTCAATATTCTGTTGAAAATCCCATTCGTCAATTCTTTGATCAAGAAAAAGCTAGCAGATGGTCTAGGTTTAGATCAGGCTCGAGTATTAGGCTGTGGCTCTGCACCTGTCTCGCCAGCGCTGTTGGAATGGTACCACTCAGTGGGCCTTGATATCACAGAGGCTTGGGGGATGACGGAATCATTTGCCTACAGCACGCTCAACTACCCATTTAGAGCTGACAAAATCGGTAGTGTCGGTAATGCAGGACCAGGCATTGAGTTAAAAATCGCAGCTGATGATGAAATCATGGTGCGTGGCAAAGGGCTATTTTCTGGCTACTACAAAAATGACATTGCCACCCAAGAGTCTTTTGATTCAGAGGGCTGGCTACACACAGGCGATATCGGCGCTATCGACTCAGATGGTTATCTAACGATTCAAGGCCGTAAAAAAGATAACTTCAAAACCGCCAAAGGTAAATTTGTCTCTCCGGTTCCTATCGAGAAAAAGCTTTTCGAGTACAGTCGCGTAGAGATGATGTGTCTCATCGGTTTAGGGCTACCCGCTCCGATTCTTTTGGTTGTGCCACATGACTTCCCTAACTTTGATCGAGAGCGATACGCACGTACCACACGTAAAGTTATTGCCAGGATGAATCAAGAACTCGCCTCTCATGAGCAAATCAAAGGTGTGTTAATGATTAAAGAACCTTGGAGTATAGAAAATGGCGTACTGACGCCAACGCTTAAAATTAAACGTCATGTGCTCGAACAAAAGTATCATGAGATAGGCCACAATTGGCCAAAAGATGAATTGGTCGTGTGGGAAGAAGACTTGTAATTTTGCTTGCACTCCTCAACACCATTGGGGAGTGCAACTTAACTTTGAGCTTGAATCAAACTCATAAACTACTCTCTCCAGAATGGCTTACTCACTTCACAACTAATCTCCCTTTCACCTAACCCAATATCGTCCCAAAGGTGCTTTGGTAACTCTCTCAAGTGACGACGTGTCTTATAGTTCCTTCTCCAAGCCGCCAGTTTAGAATAAATTAACTGTAACCCGCTCTGATGGGCAGTAGGTATAGTACGCTCACAAGTGTGTGTCATGTTTTCCATTTCAAAGATCCCTATACAATGTTGACCACTTAATAATCAGCGACTACGCTGATATCCTCAAACGATAGAATCTGCCATAGAGTTAAGGAAAACTAATGTGAAAGATCGAATGCCTCCCTTACAGGGCTTGTATTACTTTTTCGTTGCAGCAAAGGAAGGAAGCTTTAAAACGGCAGCAAAAGAACTGTTTGTTACGCCAGCGGCCATTAGTCAGCAAATTCGTCATTTAGAAGAGTTCTTAGGCACGGACCTATTTGTTCGTCAGCACAGAAAAATCGTGCTCACACCTGAGGGAGAGCTACTGTTTACTCAGGCAGAAAGAGGGTTTGCTCATTTGCAGCAAGGGGTTAGATTAGTCAATCAAGATCCAAACCCGAACCACCTTTCGATATCAACACTCCCCTCTTTCGCTCATCATTGGTTGGTCCCGAAGATTACGGCTTTTCGCCAGCGTCACCCTGATATCGCCTTGCTATTAGAACCAACCAATGATTTGGTGTCTTTTCAAGATAGCCAGATAGATTTATGTGTTCGTTACGGTTTAGGAAAATATCCCAATTTAGAATCACAATGGCTGATGGACGAAGCTTTTTATCCAGCTTGTCATCCGGTGTATCAGAAAGAGCATGGGATCTATAACATCGAGGATTTAAGCAAAGCTGAGCTAATTGAAGATGTTTGGCCTGATCTTGATTGGAATATGTGGTTAGCAACCTTGGGTCACTGCGCAGCAAAGCCTACTCTAAAATACAGTGGATCACATCTCGTGCTTGAGGCTGCACTATCACTTCAAGGCGTGGCATTAGTAAAACACAGTTTAGCTCATCAATATTTTCGTTCTGGCAAATTGGTCCGAATTGGAGATGTCGCCATCAAGCCCAATTTTGCGTATTACTTGTGCGCGCCAAAAGGCTACTTAAAAAGACCTAAAGCTCAATTGTTTGCGCAATGGTTGAAGGAAGAAATAGAAATATTTGAAAAGTCAGTGGTACCAGACTTTAGGACCATTGACCTAAAAGGCAACAGCACTAGAACGGCATCATAACAATCGTCAAAACAAACGCTAAATAGGAATAAAACAAACACGCTCTGCGTATAAGACTGCTAGATACAAAAAGCCCCGCACTAAGCGGGGCTTTCAAGTTATAGAGTTAACTTAAGAATTACTTCTTAGCGTTACGCTCTTTAACGTCAGCAATTACTTGCTCTGCAACGTTTGTTGGACATGGTGCGTAGTGTGAGAACTCCATAGAGAACTGACCACGACCAGAAGTCATAGTACGTAGAGTACCGATGTAACCAAACATTTCTGATAGAGGTACATCACCCTTGATACGTACGCCAGTAGACGCTGCTTGTTGGTCTTTGATCATACCACGACGACGGTTAAGGTCACCGATTACGTCACCAACGTGATCTTCTGGAGTGAACACGTCAACTTTCATGATTGGCTCAAGAAGTTGCGCGCCAGCTTTAGGCATAGACTGACGGAATGCACCTTTCGCTGCGATTTCGTAAGCGATAGCTGAAGAGTCAACTGCGTGGAAACCACCGTCGAATAGTTCAACTTCAACGTCTAGAGTAGGGAAGCCAGCTAGAACACCGTGCTCCATCATTGACGCAAAGCCTTTCTCAACTGCAGGCCAGAATTCTTTAGGTACGTTACCACCAACAACTGTAGATTTGAACGTGAAGCCAGAGTTTGGCTCACCTGGTTTGATGCGGTAGTCGATCTTACCGAACTGACCAGAACCACCAGACTGTTTCTTGTGCGTGTAGCTATCTTCGATTGCTTGAGTGATAGTTTCACGGTAAGCAACCTGTGGAGCACCAACTTCTAGCTCAACGCCGTAAGTACGCTTAAGGATATCTACCTTGATGTCTAGGTGAAGTTCACCCATACCTTTCAGGATAGTTTCGCCTGAATCTTCATCAGTCTCAACTTGGAATGATGGATCTTCTGCAACCATTTTACCGATCGCGATACCCATCTTCTCAGAACCGCCTTTATCTTTAGGTTTAACTGCGATAGAGATTACTGGATCTGGGAAGATCATTGGCTCAAGAGTACATTCGTGCTTAGGATCACATAGAGTGTGACCAGTTTGAACGTTCTTCATACCAACTACAGCGATGATGTCACCAGCTTGTGCTGAATCGATCTCGTTACGCTCGTCCGCGTGCATCTCAACCATACGGCCGATACGCTCTGTTTTACCAGTTGCAGAGTTAAGGATTGTGTCACCTTTCTTCATCTTACCAGAGTAGATGCGGATAAAGGTTAGAGCACCGAAGCGGTCATCCATAATCTTAAATGCAAGAGCACGTAGTGGCTCGTCTGCAGATACAGTCGCAACTTCACCAGTTGGCTCACCAGTCTCTGAATCAGTTAGAGGCTGTGGATCAACTTCTGTTGGAGATGGTAGGTAATCAATTACCGCGTCAAGAATAAGTTGGATACCTTTGTTCTTGTACGCTGAACCACAGTAAGTTGGGAAGAATGCTAGATCACGAGTACCTTTACGGATACAACGTTTGATGTCTTCTAGAGATGGCTCTTCGCCTTCTTCTAGGTAAGCCATCATTAGATCTTCGTCTTGCTCTAGAGCAGTTTCGATTAGCATTTCACGGTATTCAGCAGCTTTCTCTACCATGTCTGCTGGAATATCTTGAACTTCGTAGTTCTCTGGTTGGCCAGACTCATCCCATACGTAAGCTTGTTGGCTTAGTACGTCTACAACACCTACGAAATCTTCTTCGATACCGATAGGTAGAGTCATAACTAGAGGTGTAGCACCTAGTACGTTCTGTACTTGATCTACAACTTTGTAGAAATCTGCGCCCATACGGTCTAGTTTGTTAACGAAGATCAGACGTGATACGTGTGATTCGTCAGCGTAACGCCAGTTAGTTTCTGACTGAGGCTCAACACCACCAGAACCACAGAATACACCGATACCACCGTCAAGTACTTTTAGAGAACGGTAAACTTCGATAGTGAAGTCAACGTGTCCAGGAGTATCGATGATGTTTAGACGGTGATCGTTCCAGAAACAAGTTGTTGCTGCAGACTGGATTGTGATACCACGCTCAGCTTCCTGCTCCATGAAGTCAGTAGTAGTTGAACCGTCGTGAGTGTCACCGATCTTATGGATCTTACCAGTTAGCTTTAGGATACGCTCTGTAGAGGTAGTTTTACCCGCGTCTACGTGAGCAAAAATACCAATGTTTCTGTATTTTGATAAATCAGTCATTGTCTTACTCTGTTAATAAGGTATAAAGTGCGCGCAGAGTATATCACATTCTGTCAATACTGATACCCTTGCGTGCGGATGGAAGAAAAAAAATTTTAACGTGAAATTTCCGTCCCCAAAGCATAGTCAAACACAGCAATTTATGTACTTTATTCGCATTTTATTGAGGACGGATAGAACAGTTTGTGATTGCACAAATACCATTCTTATGAGCATTACAGCTCGTCAAAAGCCTCTATAGCTTCCGACAATTTCTTAACGCCGTGAATTTGCATGCCAGGGATGCCACCTTTCGGCATGTTGGCTGCTGGCACAATGGCTTTCTTGAAACCATGTTTGAACGCTTCATTCAAACGCTCTTGCCCACTTGGCACTGGACGGATTTCGCCCGCAAGCCCTACCTCACCAAAAATCACCACATCTTTAGGGAGTGGACGGTCACGAAAACTCGATAAAAGCGCCATAACTAAAGCAAGATCAGCGCTCGTCTCCGTCACCTTAACACCGCCAACCACATTAACAAAGACATCTTGGTCTGCCATTTGTAAGCCACCATGCTTATGCAACACAGCGAGCAAAAGTGATAGGCGGTTCTGCTCCAAGCCGACCGCAACACGACGAGGGTTGGCTAACTGCGAGTAATCCACCAGCGCTTGAATCTCTACTAGCAGAGGGCGCGTACCTTCCCAAACCACCATGACGGAAGAGCCTGATGTTTCTTCTTCACCACGAGAAAGGAAGATCGCTGATGGGTTACTCACTTCCTTCAATCCTTGGCCTGTCATTGCAAATACACCAAGCTCATTCACAGCGCCAAAACGGTTTTTATGACTACGCAAAGTGCGGAATCGGCTATCCGTTCCACCATCGAGTAGTACCGAACAGTCGATAATGTGTTCAAGAACTTTGGGGCCCGCAAGGGTACCATCTTTTGTTACGTGACCAACAATAAATACCGCAACATTATTCTGTTTTGCGTATCGTGTCAGAGCCGTCGCAGATTCACGTACCTGAGCAACACTGCCAGGCGACGATTGAACATCAGAAACGTGCATCACCTGAATCGAGTCTATTACCATTATACGAGGCTGCTCTTTTTCGGCGATTTGGCAAATTTTGTCGACGTTCGTTTCCGATAGCATTTTTAAATGATCTTTCGGCAAGCCCAATCGGGAAGCACGCATTGCCACCTGCTGTAATGACTCTTCACCGGTTACGTAAAGCGTTGGCATTTGCGCAGATAAACTACACATGGTTTGCAACAGAAGGGTTGATTTACCTGCGCCAGGGTTACCGCCAATCAAAATTGCGGCACCTGGCACAACACCACCACCCAACACGCGGTCAAGCTCTTTAAACCCACTGGTGAAGCGAGGTACTTCTTGCAGATCAATTTCGGATAGCGTTTGAACCGTAGCTTCTGTTGCGGAACCAGCGTAGCCGCTTAAGCGTTCATTGCGAGCAACGGTTGGCGATGCAGCGATACGTACTTCTGTTATCGTATTCCATGCACCACATGCGTTACACTGCCCCTGCCAACGGGGAAAGTCCGCGCCACAATCATTACAAACATACGCTCGTTTTGCTTTCGCCATGATGCCTCAATTTTTTCTACAAATGTGACTAAGCACAGCCAAGTCAGACCTGAACTGAAATGAACTATTGATATACTTAAGTATTACTTCGCTTAGCCGATACAATTTAAAGTAACGACATACTCTAACAGAAATAATGCAGCAATCTGAAATTCTCTCGCTCGCAGAACGACTCATTCCCGTTTACGGTACGAATGACTTTGACTTTGTCCTTGGCCAACTGACCGAGGAAGAGCCGCCTTCGGCCAAAATTTTGGTTAAAATGGAACTTAACCGCTTAATGGCTCCATGCAAAAAAAGCATTGATTTGCGAGGTCGCGTTCAAGGCGAATGTCGCGAGTATATTTTGGATGGTATTCCACATTGGTTGGATGATGTTGCTTTCAACGCTTACCATAAAAACATCAAAAAGTTTGGCTGCTACACGGAAGGAATGTGGGAAGCATTGGTCAACACGCGAAATAACTTTCGCGTAATGAGCAAGCGCCTTACTCAGCAAAAAACGCAATCGTTAACGGATCCTAAAAGCCCGTTCTTAGCAGAACCCGTTCACCTAGGCTACGATTTAAAGCGCCAAGAAAAACGCTTGAAAGTCCAATCTCAAGTTGAAATTTGCCGTTCTAAAGGACAGCTTCTTCATGGATTAAGCATTGATTTATCTAGCTCTGGCGCAAAGTTCAAAGTCCCGAGCGCATTTAAATATAACCTTGGGGAAATTATTCAGGTCACGTTTACTGAATTTGCCAGCAAATCTAACGTTGCAGGTATAGAGAAACCGCTTGCATACCGCATACTCGCGGTTGATGACTGTTACGAAAATGACTCAGTTCGATACCTCAGAACCATACGCTTAACTGATACCAATGTCGTCACCAGAGTGATAGATGAAGCGCTCAACAGTGCTGCTAAAAGGGCTCGTCACGACAATCAAGACAAGATTATTCGAGCTCGAACTCGCGGTTATGAGCACATCGCACTAAAGCACACTAGCAGCTTGCCTCTATTCTTTGATGGTAGTGACCTAAAATTAGCAATGTTAACGCCAAACAATCAAAAGCTTTGGCAATACTGGCACGATGAGAGAAACCAGCAAATGTTTGGTTCCTTATTCAACGAGCAACGCATCGCGTCACTCATTAAGCCTGGTGTTAAAGGAACAACCAATGTCCTTTATTCATTTACTCACGAGCACGAGAATCGAACCTATTTCTATTCGATGTTTCGCCCAGAAGCAACTCGCGAACAGCGCCAGCTATTTTGGCATTTAGGTGGCAAACGAGAGAGTTGGCGCGCCTTTAGAATTTCAATCTTTGAACTATCAGAGCAAGAACAGGAAGACCTAGCAGCATTCTCTCCAGAGTTGGCAGAAACGTCTCAATCACTGACTCATATTGGTATTTTGCAAGAAATTGCTGACGAAAAGTCAGGGCAGGATTACCTGCTAACTGAAAAGCCGCGCTTACCCGCTAATACATTAAACGCGTTTCGCCATCCGAGAAGAGTTATCGGCAATCCAAAGGGCATTTATTTTGATGCAAAGTCTCGTCGAAAAGAGCCTCGTTATCGTTTTAAAACACCTTTAGAGTTGTACTCAGGACAGACTAAAACAGGCGGCAGTACTGTTGACCTTTCCAAACGAGGACTCGGAATTAGGCTAAGTGAGCCCACAATGTTACGTTCTGGGCAAGAGGTAAGAATCAACTTTCGAGAATTACAACTCTACGATAAAAAATTGCCGTTAATGTCGGTGCCATACCGAGTAATTCGTGTAAGCCCAGACGGTTGTAGCGTGCAGCTAGTTATTGATGAAAGCAGCCAAACCATGAAGGTAATCGCTTTTTTCAACAGCATTATCGAGCACAATCAAGACAAGCTAATCCCGCAAAAAGAGACGCTACCAAGTAATGCTCTACTTGAAAGGCTGCACTGCATGTTGCTCTCGCGTACGCTGAGCACGCCCATTTTTATCAGTAAAAGTACGTCATCTTCAATAAAAACCCCCGTTATCGGGGTGAACTTGCCGCTACCTAAACACATTGAGCTTTTTGCCCGTCTTGGGCATGACCAACTGTTGTCACTTGAACCTATCTTTAAAGGCCGGACAAGCACATTAATCGCAGAGCCAATAAAACGTGTAGAAGGTGCTCAAGCCAGACATCAGGATATCTACATAAGCGCCGTAAAAGTAGGCAATAAAATTACAGGTATTGAGTCAAAGCTTCATCAAGAGTTCAACAGCGTAAAAGAGCGGATTCAATTTATAAAGAAAGCGCGAATGATGGGTGACTTTTACGTGCTTCGCCTTTCTACTGCGCCAATTTTCGATCCGATGACATCATTACTGCAACAAGATTTAAGTGACTTAACCCAATTTGGTGTACATCAAGCAAGCAAGTTAGAAAAAGAGTTGACGGCGCTCGTTGGTTACAGTGAATTTGAAGACATTACTGAAGAGGTTGTAATTAGATTGGAGTTAACCGAGTAAATTCAAAGTCATACCAAATTGAAAAAAAACACCGCCTTTCTGGCGGTGTTTTTGAATGGGTGGTTAAGGTTTAGCTTTCCAGCTGACCTTTTGCTGCTTCACCAATGCGCCAGATAAAATACAGAGCACACCGCCCAACCCTGCAAAGCGAATCGCAGATTGCGCTTGAGCTTCCACTTTTGGTTTTGCGTGATACGCAATCCCTAATCCAGCCACCGACATCATCACAAGATCATTAGCGCCATCACCGACAGCAACCGTGTTGTGCTGCTCAATTTCATATTCATCCGCCAATTCCACTAGAATGTCAGACTTCATCTGCGCCGTTACCACATCGCCAAGTACGTTACCCGTGAGTTTGCCGTCAATAATTTCTAATTGATTGGAACGAGCAAAATCTAGGTCGACTTTATCTTTGATGTAATCAGAGAAGTAAGTAAAACCACCGGAAGCAATCGCTGTTTTCCAGCCCAAGGCTTTCAACGTCGCAATTAGCGCTTCAAAGTCCGGCATGAATGGTAACTGGGAACGAACTTGTTCAAGAATTGATTCATCGGCACCTTTGAGCTTACCAACTCGCTGACGTAAACTTTGCTCAAAATCCAACTCACCTTGCATGGCACGTTCAGTGACTTCAGCGACCTCATCCCCTACTCCTGCCAGTTTCGCGATTTCATCAATACACTCTATCTGGATCGCCGTTGAATCCATATCAAATACAATCAACCCTTGGGTTGATAGATCGGGCACTTCATTAAGCGAGGCGTAATCTAGGTTGAGACTTTGTAAGATCGTTTCATGTTGAGGAGTTAATTCTCCGGCCATCAGGGCTACTTCATATTGGCCAACTTTCCACGTTTCTAGTATCGGGTTGTAAAAGCCGGTGAAGAAATCAATGTCTTCGAAGTGACTTGGCGAAAGGTACTCAGCAAATACGATCCAGTTTGCTTTTGCTTTATCTAATTGGGAGGCAAATCGAGTCTCGGGTAATCGTTTTAAAAGTGTCGTATGTTTTCTGATAGGCAAGCTTTTTGACGCGTCCATGTATATAATCCCTTATGACTTTGCTAAAACGTTACCTCAACAAACTAAAAAGGCAAGTCTTTGTTTTATTTTAAATGGATGAGTAAAGAGCATGAGTGAATCTTTGTTCTCAGTAAGGAATGCCCTAAGAATTCTGGCACTAATCCTACTGTGTGTGATGTTGTTTATCACAATAAAAAACAGTGTTGTGATCAGTAAGGGTAATGAGAAAATTCAAGCACAACAGCTTGAAACACTCACCAAAGTTTTGATTTCACAGGCGTCTCTTTCTGCCAGTGAGATGATTTTAACTAAAGATCAAGAACGATTACTTCAGCTAACAAACCAACTAGCACAAGACCGTTTAGTGTTTGATGCAACAATCTACGATGCACAGGGTGTACGTTTAGCGTCTAGTGAAGAGGCATTATCGGTACGCGAAGTTCTTGGCCTGGATACGCCTTTGGCAACAGCTTCCATTGGTCGCCAGCAGTTGGTTGAACCAGTTTTTGCAGATGGTGCGCTTATCGGTTTTGTTCGCGTGACTTTTGAGACGGGCCGGGTGACGGCTATTTCTGACCACCACTATCGCAAGAGCGATCGTTATATGTACATGATGGTCTTAATGAGCTTTGTCTGTGGCATGTTGTTCATCTTGATTTTACGTCGACAACCGATACGTCGTAAAAAAGCGCCAAACCTGCTGCTAACCAAGTAACTAGGTAGCGCTAACAACTCATATAAAAACAGCCCGCAATGTGCGGGCTGTTTTTTTAGCTCTTGAGAGCGAAAAATAGAATGACTCTTCGTCGCTTACTCTTCGTCACCAAGCAATACTGAATCTAGTGCAATTAGCATCATGTCGTTGAATGTCGTTTGACGCTCGTCAGATGTAGTCTGTTCGCCAGTCTTGATATGATCAGAAACCGTACAGATTGTCAGAGCTTTTGCACCGTATTCTGCCGCAACACCGTAAATACCAGCCGCTTCCATTTCAACACCAACAATGCCGTACTTGTCCATTACATCGAACATTTCTGGATCTGGCGTGTAGAAAAGCTCTGCTGAGAATAGGTTACCAACTTTAACGTCAATACCGCGAGCTTTTGCAGCGTCTTCTGCCGCACGAACCATGTTGTAGTCTGCGATTGCCGCGAAGTCATGACCTTTAAAGCGGATACGGTTCACTTTAGAGTCAGTACATGCACCCATGCCGATCACAACATCACGCACTTTGATGTCTTCATTCACTGCGCCACAGCTGCCAACACGGATGATTTTCTTCACGCCGAAGTCTTTGATTAGTTCAGTCGCGTAAATCGAGCATGATGGGATACCCATACCGTGGCCCATTACCGAGATCTTACGGCCTTTGTATGTGCCTGTGTAACCAAACATATTACGAACGTCACACACTTGAACGACATCTTCAAGGAAAGTCTCTGCGATGTATTTTGCACGTAGTGGATCACCAGGCATCAGTACGACGTCTGCAAATGCACCCATTTCAGCATTGATATGTGGAGTTGCCATTTTCTTTTCCTTAACCTTTCTCTAGCGCTCCGCGCTTAAGGCGATATAAGCCAGAGTATTCTCATTTCCGACAAGCAGCATTTACATACTGCAAACATAAAACTAGGAGCAATCAAGCTCCTAGTTTTCAAAAACCTAACTAATTATAGGAAGTTCTTACCGTAATCCATTGGAGAAGTACCGAAGTAACTTGCCAATGTTTGACCGATATCTGCGAATGTTTCGCGGCGGCCAAGAGAACCAGCTGGTACTTTTTGACCATAAACCAATACTGGGATGTGCTCACGAGTATGGTCAGTGCCTGGCCATGTTGGGTCACAGCCGTGGTCTGCCGTTAGGATAAGCACATCGTCTTCTTCCATAATCTCTAGCACTTCGTTGATACGACCATCGAAGTACTCAAGTGCCGCTGCGTAACCCGCTACGTCACGACGGTGACCGTAAGCTGAGTCGAAGTCTACAAAGTTAGTGAATACGATCGTGTTGTCGCCCGCTTCTTTGATTTGCTCTAGCGTTGCTTCGAACAATGCAGGGATACCTGTCGCTTTCACTTTCTTAGTGATGCCGCAGTTTGCGTAGATATCAGCAATCTTACCAATAGAAACCACGTTGCCTTGCTTCTCATCAACGAGCTTCTGAAGAACCGTTGCTGATGGTGGCTCTACAGAAAGGTCACGACGGTTACCGGTACGCTCAAATTGACCTTTACCAGCACCAACAAATGGACGCGCGATAACACGACCAATGTTGTAATCTTCTAGCTCTTCACGTGCGATTTGGCAAAGCTCTAGTAGACGGTCTAGACCGAAAGTCTCTTCGTGACATGCGATTTGGAATACAGAGTCAGCAGACGTGTAGAAGATTGGTTTGCCAGTCTTCATGTGCTCTTCACCAAGATCGTCAAGAACTTGAGTACCAGATGCGTGGCAGTTACCTAGGAAACCGTCAAGACCTGCACGCTCAAGAATGCGGTCAGTCAATTCTTTCGGGAAGCTGTTTGCTTTGTCAGTGAAGTAACCCCAGTCAAACAGAACAGGAACACCTGCGATTTCCCAGTGACCAGACGGCGTGTCTTTACCTGAAGAAAGCTCTGCTGCATGACCGTATGCACCAATGATTTCAGCGTTTGCGTCTAGTCCAGGTGCGAAGCGACCTGTCGATTCTTTATGCGCCATTGCCAAACCAAGTTTCGATAGATTTGGAAGGCGAAGTGCACCTTGGCGATTGTCGTTATCTGCTAAGCCTTTTTCACATTGGTCAGCGATGTGACCTAGTGTGTCTGAACCTACATCACCAAATTCTTTAGCGTCGGCAGTTGCACCGATACCGAATGAGTCTAGTACTAAAATAAATGCTCTTTTCATTGCTCGTTCCTTAGGCCCACTCGGCTTTTTATTATGGTTGAGTAGGCCTTGTGTAATTGCTTGTTCTATTAGATATCTTCTGCACGAATTTGGCGGTAAACCTCTGGAGTTGGTGTATATTCACCACCTACTTTGATTGCACTGCGCAGTGCTTTTGCCGCTTCTTCCCATTGCTCTTCAGTGCGAGCGTGGATGACCGCAAGAGGTTTATCACTGTCTGCGACCTCACCTAGGCGGATGAACTCGTCGAAACCAACTGCGTAGTCGATTTCATCAGTAGCAACTCGACGACCACCACCCATAGCAACCACTGCCATGCCGATAGCACGTGTATCCATTGCAGAGACAATGCCCGTTTCTGTTGCGTAAACTGGCTTGATGATTTCTGCTTTTTCTAAGTAGTTGTCGTAGTTTTCTACGAAGTCCGCAGGGCCGCCTAAGCCAGCAACCATCTTGCCGAAGCACTCAGCCGCTTTGCCGTTATCCAGCACTTCCATCAGTTTTGCGCGTGCGTCTTCTGTGTTCTCAGCAAGCTTGCCAAGTACTAACATTTCAGCACATGAAGCCATGGTCACTTCAAGTAGACGAGGGTTACGGTATTCACCCGTTAAGAAACGAACCGCTTCACGAACTTCCACTGCGTTACCCGCTGAAGACGCCAATACTTGGTTCATGTCCGTAAGAATTGCCGTAGTTTTAGTGCCAGCACCGTTTGCTACCGCAACGATTGATTTTGCTAGCTCTTCAGACGCTTCGTAAGTTGGCATAAATGCACCTGAACCCACTTTTACGTCCATCACTAGCGATTCCAGACCCGCCGCCAGTTTCTTAGAAAGGATCGACGCCGTAATCAGGGAGATATTGTCTACCGTTGCGGTAATATCACGAGTCGCGTAAACACGCTTATCCGCAGGAGCAAGGTCACCAGTTTGACCGATGATCGCCACACCAGCGTCTTTGGTTACTTGACCAAAAACATCGTTGCTCGGCGTAATGTTGTAACCAGGGATAGATTCAAGTTTATCCAGCGTACCGCCTGTATGACCAAGACCGCGGCCAGAGATCATAGGTACGAAACCGCCACACGCTGCCACCATTGGGCCAAGCATTAAAGAAGTTACGTCACCCACACCACCGGTTGAGTGTTTGTCGACAATTGGACCACCGAAGTTCATGTGGCTCCAGTCGATAACCATGCCCGAATCACGCATTGCACACGTTAAGGCGATGCGCTCATCCATGGTCATTTCATTAAAGAAAATCGTCATAGCAAACGCCGCAATCTGACCTTCAGATACCGTGTTGTTCGCTACGCCTTGAATAAAGAAGTTGATTTCGTCGGCGGTTAGGACTTCGCCGTCACGTTTTTTACGAATGATTTCTTGTGGTAAATACATTAGTGCCTCCCAAGCTCTTTTGAGCCATGGTTGTAGTAGGATAGAAGAGGTTTGGTAGCACCCGTTTAGGTGCTACCGTTCAGACGTATTATTGGAATTAGTACGCTGTTGGATCAGCGACGTCGTCCGATACTTCTAATGTATTTAGTAGGTTGGTTAGCAGGCTAGACGCACCAAAACGGTAGTGACGAGCATCAACCCAGTTGTCACCTAGGATTTCGTCAGCCATTGCTAGGTATGCTGCTGCGTCTTCAGCAGTGCGCACACCACCTGCTGGTTTGAAACCAACAGTTTCTGCAACACCCATGTCGCGAATAACTTCAAGCATCATGCGAGCGTATTCTGGTGTTGCGTTTACTGGCACTTTACCAGTTGAAGTTTTAATGAAGTCAGCACCTGCTTCAATACAGATTTGAGATGCTTTCTTGATTAGTGCTTCTTCTTTTAGTTCACCTGTTTCGATGATCACTTTAAGAAGAATGTCACCACAAGCTTCTTTACATTGCTTAACTAGTTCGAAGCCTACTTTCTCATCACCCGCCATTAGCGCGCGGTAAGGAAAAACTACGTCAACTTCGTCTGCACCGTAAGCAACCGCCGCTTTTGTTTCAGCAACTGCGATTTCAATGTCGTCGTTACCATGTGGGAAGTTCGTTACTGTTGCAATACGAACCTCTGGCGTACCTTGCTCACGAAGTGTCTTCTTAGCAATAGGAATAAAGCGAGGGTAAATACAAATTGCAGCTGTGTTGCCTACTGCTGTTTTCGCATCATGACATAGTGAGATCACTTTTGCATCAGTGTCATCGTCATTCAACGTAGTTAGGTCCATAAGTTTAAGTGCACGTAGCGCTGCTGCTTTTAAATCGCTCATTTCTATCTCCGATCAATATTCAAAAAATTCACTACTCAGCCTTACATCACGTCTTTAACTATAATCAACAAGTCGAGACAATGTGAGTAAATGGCTAAACAGTCTATTAATGAACGGACTTGGTTCCCTGAAGACTCGGCATATACAGCGAAAATTTATCATATGCCAATTGCTATCCTTGTCACCGCACAGTACCAGTTTGGCCTATGGCACAACAATCTATGATTGCGGTGTCTTTAATATCACATCACAAAGCAAAACGCCTATTAGATCTGATATTGCAGGGCAATTCATTTGCCCATCGATTATGTAATATTCATTACGTGATTAAGAATCAAGCTTAACCACTATCCTGTGATTAATACATTATAGAGTTTCACCGCAAAACTGTAGCACCAAATAGAGCGCAAACGGTTTGTATCTCAAAATTTCCTAGCCCCTATTCCATTGACTGCGTAATACCTCGACTAAGGCAAACACCCGATGAAATTTTGGAGCCCGAAAAACGAAAAATGCCCCGCAGCAATCTCTTGCTACAGGGCATGATGTAAAACGGCGTCTATATATTAAGAACCGATTCTAATTATAGTGCTGCAAGGCTTAAGCAGAAGCCTGCAATTGTCGCTGCCATAAGGTTAGACAACGTACCTGCAAGAACTGCTTTAACACCCATGCGAGCGATGTCACTACGACGGTTTGGTGCAAGGCTACCTAGACCACCAAGTAGAATCGCGATAGAAGAAAGGTTCGCGAAACCACATAGTGCGAATGAGATGATAGCTGTTGTCTTCTCAGACATTACTTCACCAGTTGCCGCGATTACTTGAGCGTTTTCACCTAGGTATGGTGTGAAGTTCAAGTAAGCAACGAATTCGTTCACTACGATTTTCTGACCGATGAATGAACCAGCTGTTACAGCTTCTGCCCATGGAACACCGATTAGGAATGCTAGTGGAGAGAACGCGTAACCTAGGATTAGCTCTAGTGTTAGTTCTGGCATGCCGAACCAACCACCGATGCCACCTAGCATACCGTTGATTAGCGCGATTAGACCAACGAATGCGATTAGCATTGCACCTACGTTAAGCGCAAGTTGTAGACCAGAAGCCGCACCGCCCGCAGCTGCGTCGATTACGTTAACTGGTTTGTCGTCACCGCCGTCCATCGCTTCTTCGATACTTTCGTGAGGCTGGTCAGTCTCAGGGTGAAGAATTTTAGCGAACAGTAGACCACCTGGTGCTGCCATGAATGATGCCGCAACTAGGTACTCTAGTGGAACACCCATAGATGCGTAACCAGCTAGTACACCACCAGCAACAGAAGCTAGACCACCACACATTACCGCGAATAGCTCTGATTGAGTCATTTTTGGAACGAATGGACGAACAACTAGAGGTGCCTCAGTTTGACCTACGAAGATGTTAGCTGCCGCTGACATTGATTCCGCACGCGAAGTGCCTAGCGCTTTTTGTAGTGCGCCACCAAGAATCTTGATAACCCATTGCATAACGCCAATGTAGTAAAGAACTGAAATCAGTGCAGAGAAGAAGATCAGTGTAGGAAGAACACGGAATGCGAAGATGAAACCGCCGCCGCCGAATACTTCGAACATCTTGTCAGAAACAAGACCACCGAACAGGAATGATGAACCATCGTTACCGTAGTTGATAACGTTAGAAACACCTGAAGAGAAACCGTTTAGTAGATCACGGCCCCAAGGTACATACAGAACAAATGCACCTAATGCGAATTGGATAGCGAATGCGCCACCCACAGTTCTAAAGTTGATAGCTTTTCGGTTGTTAGAAAATGCCACTGCAATCGCAAGAAGCACTACCATACCGATTAGGCTCATAAACAGGCTCATAGTTTATGACTTCCTTATAAGTTATTTATTGGCGTGTTACAAAATGGAGCTATAAAGCGGGGGCAATTATACTCATGCAGAATCAATTAAAGTAATGCCAGCCTCACACTTTCCTATAAGATTCATGATTGATTCAACCAGCTTTGTGAGTTAATTCACAATAAGCAGGAAAACGTTTTCGATTTCAAACCACATCTTTAGATTTTATTCACATATCGAGAAAGCAAAATTGCTATTTTTCCACAGCTGAGAGGCAATCGATTGCTTTCGGCCGTTATGCAACTCTACGAGCTCATTAAAGACGTGAATGAGTTTGGCTGGGTGATTTGACTCCCCTTGATATCCAAGTATAGGCATATCTGGTGCGTCTGTTTCGATTACTAGGTTTTCGAGTGGTAATTTTTGAATTGCGTCGCGTGTTTTCTTGGCTCTTGGGTAGGTAATCGTTCCTCCTACACCGATAAAAAAACCTAATTTGACCCACTCCATGGCTTGCTGATAACTCCCAGAAAAAGCGTGTAGCACACCACCTCTAGGGAGATTCGCCGCTTTCACCATTTGAATGAGGCGATTGTGCGCTTTTCGGCTATGTAAAATAACTGGGAGTTCGAAGCGTCTAGCCAGCTCAAATTGAACTTCAAGTATCTTTTCTTGCAACTGTGGATCAACATCAATGGCAAAATCTAAACCACACTCTCCTATTGCCACGCACTGCTGCCCTTTTTGATTTAGATAGCCTTCTAGCTCTGTAAGGTGCTGCTCAACGTTATCTTCAAGAAAATACGGATGAAAGCCGAGCGCATAATACAAATTGGCATGTTGCTCTGCCAAAGTTTGAATACGAGCCCAGTTTTGCGGACCGACGGAAGGAATCAAAATTCTTGCGACGCCTTGCGTTTGAGCAAGCTCAAGTTGATGTGCAAAGTCATCTTGAAACACATCAAAATCAAAGTGGCAGTGCGTATCAAAGAGCTTCATCTTGACGCTTTTTATCTGTATCTGCGGGCAGAAAATCAGAGGATGGTTGGGCTTCACTCTTCTCTTCAGTTTGATGGGCTGGGTCTTTTCGATATGGGACACAACTGCGTTTCTGATCGGGAGTTAACCCCATCTCTTTACACCAGTTGTCGTAACGCTTTAGCCCACGTTTAAACCAATTCATATCTTATCCTTATATAAAAACGCCCTTGGCTAAGTTTATAGCCAAGGGCGTTTTAAAATCTAGTTTGCGTTAAGGCTTACCCTAACCGCGCAAATTAGTGCTCACGCGTCGCACGGAAATCAACGTCAGGGAAACGCTCTTTCGCCAAGTTTAAGTTAACCATTGTTGGAGCGATATACGTTAGGTTATCACCACCATCCAATGCTAAGTTCGCTTGATTCTTGCGTTGGAACTCATCCAGTTTCTTCGCATCACCACACTCAACCCAACGAGCAGTTGCAACGTTAATGCCTTCATAAATCGCTTCAACGTTATACTCAGATTTCAAACGAGCCACAACAACATCGAACTGAAGTACACCAACGGCACCAACGATCAGATCGTTGTTCTGTAGAGGACGGAATACCTGTACCGCACCTTCTTCTGATAGCTGAACCAAACCTTTGAGAAGCTGCTTCTGCTTTAATGGATCTTTCAGGCGAATACGACGGAATAGTTCCGGAGCGAAGTTTGGAATACCAGAGAACTTCAGTGATTCACCTTGCGTAAAGGTATCACCAATCTGAATAGTGCCGTGGTTGTGTAGACCAATGATGTCACCGGCGTAAGCGTGTTCTGCACGTGCACGGTCACCAGCCATAAAGGTTACTGCATCAGAGATACTCACTTGCTTGCCAAGACGAACGTGGTTCATCTTCATACCTTGCGTGTAAGTGCCCGATACAATACGCATGAATGCGATACGGTCGCGGTGTTTTGGGTCCATATTCGCTTGGATCTTAAATACGAAACCAGAGAACTTCTCTTCGGTCGCTTCAACTTCACGTTCAACCGCTTGACGAGTTTTCGGCGCTGGAGCCCATTCAGTTAGACCGTCTAGCATATGATCCACACCAAAGTTACCTAATGCAGTACCGAAGTAAACTGGCGTCAGGTCACCTGTTAAGAACATTTCCAAATCAAACTCAGGGCAAGCACCCATGACAAGCTCAAGCTCTTCTCGAACACTTTCCGCAAGGCCTGCACCAACTTTTTCATCAAGCTCTGGGTTATCGAGACCTTTGATGATTCGAACTTCTTGAATCTCATGACCGTGACCTGATTCGTATAAAATCGTTTCATCACGGTGAATGTGGTAAACACCTTTAAACTCTTTACCACAGCCGATTGGCCATGTGATTGGCGCACACATCATGCCCAATTCGTTTTCTACTTCATCCAATACTTCCATTGGATCACGAACGTCACGGTCAAGTTTGTTCATGAAGGTTACGATTGGCGTGTCACGTAGACGTGTAACTTCCATTAGTTTACGAGTACGGTCCTCAACACCTTTCGCTGCATCGATAACCATCAGACATGAGTCAACTGCCGTTAGAGTACGGTAAGTATCTTCCGAGAAGTCTTCGTGTCCAGGCGTATCAAGTAGGTTTACCAGACAATCGTTGTAAGGGAACTGCATTACAGAAGTAGTAACCGAGATACCACGTTCCTTTTCCATTTCCATCCAGTCTGATTTTGCGTGCTGTGCGTTACCACGACCTTTAACCGTACCTGCTTTTTGGATCGCGTTTCCGAATAACAGTACTTTTTCAGTAATGGTGGTTTTACCCGCATCCGGGTGAGAAATAATAGCGAACGTTCTGCGCTTAGACACTTCGCCTAAAAAAAGGGGATTTGACATTAGTTAATCTTCTAAATTACTTTCATGCTCACAAAATAGGCAAGCATATCTACTATTCGATATTGTGCGGTATTCTCGCTTATTATCGCTGTGCTAGCAAACTGGAAAGACATGAACTGAATTTACTCGGCTCACCAGCCTTTACCTGCAACTAACAAGGGAAAGCCAGCTCCACACAAAGAGATGTAAAAATTCAAAAAATTATTATTACATATTCAAAAGCCTCGAATCCGGATACGCATTTAAAGCATAAGTGTTGATGAGGTAATTAGTAACGGCCTAAAACTAACTCAAAAATAAGTAACTCATGATAATGGCGTCTTCCTTACCATTTCCCGATTTAGCTGGGTAATAGTTGTAACGACGGTCCACTTCATTAAAACCTGCTTGCTCATAAATATGGATAGCTGGGTGATTACTTTCACGCACTTCTAACCAAGCACTCTCTGCTTTGGCTTGTTCACAGTATTCAATAAACGCGTCCAGCAATTTTTGCCCTAGCCCTCTGCCCTGTTGAGAAGGCGCTACTGCAATATTTAATAGTGTCACTTCTCCAACAATATTCTGTCCATAGAAGTAACCAACCACTTGAGAGCCTTCCAGCATCACATGATGGCAAGCACCGCGACTGGATAAGTCACGAACCAAAGATTCGGCCCAAGGGTGAGAATGTGCTTGCTGCTCGATTTGCCAAACTTGGTCGAGGTGCTCTGCACGCATCGGCGTAATTTCAATTGTCACGCATTAGCTCCGTTAAGAAGAGTACGAACAGATTTGTTGCCACAATGCGCGGCGCTGTTCGTTATTACCATCAATATCTTGTAATAGTGGCGAGGTCAGGTGCTTTGCCTTGATGCTTTGATCAGCCTCACAGCCTGCAAACCACACCCACTCTAGCTGATGTTCACCCAGCATGGATAAGCGCTCAGGCTCTAGGTGTAGCGCATCATCAAGCGTGAGCTTAATGCTTTTTAATACGCGCTCAAACATCAATGCCGTCTCGTTTTCTGGACATATTGGCGATACCAATAGGAGTTTACATGAACTTTGCAAATCCAATAATGGCGATTGATAGCCTTCCAGTCTTTCAGGGTGTACCAGCTCCCATGTGCTGATCCCCATTTCACGTAAATACTGTTTCTCGTTAATTGACATTTTCCGTCACCTATTTGAACGAGGGCAATCCTATCAAATTATCGCGATTATACCTAAAGGACTTCAAGGAACACCTGAACACAATGAGATGATTTGGATATTCCTGAACATAGCGTTTTGCCAACGGCCACACATTAGGTATGACATATGAGGTACATTATGAAATTCTTAAATACGCTACTACTTTGCACACTGGTAGCCGCCACCAGCATGAGTGTTTTTGCTAATAACAGCGATGAGTGGGAGCTGATTGCAACGAAAACCGTTAACTTTCATACAGAAACAGATACCGTGACACCAAATAGCCTATTCCGAAACCGAAGCTTCAGTAAAATAAAACTAAAATGTGTGCAAGGAACGGTAGACATTAATGGTTTAAAAGTCGTCATGACAGATGGTAGTGAGAAAAAGCTTTCCTCTATGGGCGTACTAACAAGCGGATTGTCGACTCGTGCCTGGAGCCTTCCAGGTACAAAAGAAGCCAAGCTAAAACAGATTGAAATGACTTACAGTAGCTGGGGAAGCACAAAACTCAGCCTGCTAGGGGTAAGTAAAAAAGCGAAAATAGAGGTCTGGGGCAAAAAGAAAAGTAACCAGTCATCCTAACCTCCCTATCTCAGTTTTCAGTGAATAAGAAAGAAGCCCACTTAGTCGTGGGCTTCTTTCATTTACAGTTCAGAGAACTCTGGCGCATAGTCTATGCGTCCGGAGCGTCCAGCACATTGACCTTCGACCAACTCTGCGATTCGAAATGCACCTTTAGGGACATCCCAAGCACATTCAAAGCCCATCTCGTCGCATGATTGAAAACCCTGGCGCGCGTAATAATCAGGATCGCCCAACACCACACACACTGGGTAGCCAAAATCACGCAGTGAATCGAAACCTTCTTTGATCAACTCTGCAGCGATGCCTTGGCGACGGTAATCTTCATGAACAGCTAATGGCGCTAGCCCTTGCCATGACAAATCTTCACCATTTAAGGTCACAGGGCTAAATAAAGCATGGCCTATCACCTCTCCCTCATCTGTACACGCGACTAAGGAAAGTGTGAATTTGCTGTTTTCGCGCAAACGCATCACAAGCTCAGCTTCAGCTTCCGTTGGGAAGGCGTGTTTCAATAAGCGGTCAATGGTAAGAATGTCCGCAGGGGCTTCAGTTCGAATAAGCATTCGCTACTCCGGTTGGTTGTGCAGGCGCTTGAACTCCTTTCTGAACAAAATCAGCCAATTGATTCAAAGCGACTTGCATTGCTTTCGGTAACTGCTCTAAGTCGACACTGTCCATTAAGTTTTTCACTTCTAAGCCAAGCTCAGTATCACCTTCAATTGAAAGGCGACGTTGGAAGAACAGTGTGTCAGGGTCTTCTTTACGACCAGCAATCAGTACTAGGTCGTTTAGATTACCACTAAAACTCACATCTTCCTGAACTGGTTTTTCAGCTACCATCAATTTTTCGTCTTGATAGCTGATGTACCATGCTAAGTTCAAGTCTTTAATCGCAACTTTTAACCACTTGTCTTCAAGGAACTCAAAGTCACCATCTTCCAAGGCTTCTTTAAACACCATTTTTAGCCCTTCCAGCAACGCTTTTTGCTGAATTGGCTGTGGTAATAACTGGACTGGAGAACGCAAAATATTAGCTGCGTTCTTTACTAGTTGACTGCGAATCTTGTTTAACACGTTCATTATCCGTTACTTTGTCATTAGGTTGCTTATATTAAGCAATCGTGGCGATGAGATTACTGTTATGTATCAATAAAGTGCTTATTTTAGATTGGTGGTTTATTGCTCACTAACGCTTCTTTTTTTGAACTTACGTGTATTATTGATGCGAACAGGTGGATAAACACTTTTACAACCGTATTTTCAAAGTTATAGTTATCTGAGCGTATCCATGTGATTGTCGACTGCACAGCTAAAACCGCGAGCCCTTTAATGGCAAGTAACACTTTAGCTTGGTGGTAGACCGCCGCAGGCTTATCAGGGTGTCGCTTTTTATACACGGACGAATAATCTGGCTCATTGGAGATCGGTAATACCCTAATGCCTTCCCAGCAATTAAAACATTGGTTTGCCACGCTAACCTCAAATAGCCCTTTCTTCTTTGCCATTCTTGATAAAAAACACAATTATCGAATGGTAAGTGACCGTTACTGCGATATCGCAGGTTTAAGTCATGAGGAAATCGTCGGCTTAAACGATTGCCAAGTGCTGGGTGAACAGTTTTATAAGAAGCTTGCACCATACTATCAGCGCGCGTTCAAAGGGGCACATGTCGAAGCCGAAATCACGCTCGATGAAACCGACCTTGAAACCAGTCTTCACTTTAGTCTTTCGCCAGTTTTTGAAGGTAACGACATTCGCTTTGTTGTTTTTCACGCTGTCGATACTTCAGAAAAGCAGATACTCGTTCGCTCCTTAGAAGAGTCCGAAAGTAAGTTTGCGAAGTTAACACAACTGCTACCAGACGGCTTACTGCTTATCGAAGATGATATTGTCATCTCTGCGAACCCCGCATCAGCGCGCCTTCTCGGACTTAACTCTCCTCATGAATTGTTGGGCGAAGAGCTAAGTCGTTTATTCATCGATGAAAACAGTAAAAAGGTATTTAGTCATCGATTGAGTACATTAATTTCTGACAAACCTTTTGTCTGCTTAACCAGCGCAAGATGCGGCTTTGAACGGAAAGTTCAGCTACACGCGGATTCCACGGCGATATTAGGTAGCGAATCTCAAATTATCCTAATCCAAGATGCTGATGATGCGCCCAAAAACCTGTCTTCTGCATCGAATGAAGACATACACATTGACTCGCTCACCAAACTCTACAACCGCTTTGGCTTCACCAAACGTTTGGAACAGCTGATCAAAAAGCAAACACCGCTTCTGGTGTTCTATTTGGATATCGATAACTTCAAAAACATTAATGACTCACTTGGTCACCATATTGGCGATAAAGTGATTCAAGAGGTATCGGCCCGTCTTAAACGGTTACTGCCAAACCAAGCGATTATTGGTCATTTGGGTGGCGATGAGTTTGGTGTCATTCTGCCGGAGCCAGAAAATACCCGCATGGCTGAAATTTTGTCCGATCGCATTATCTCGTTGATCAACCAGCCTTTCGATTTACACCACTTCAGCAAACGCCTTGCCTGTTCAATTGGTAGCGTTCGATACCCTGAAGACGGACAAGATGCGCGAATCCTACTCCAAAATGCCGATACTGCGATGTATGAAGCCAAAGATCGTGGTAGAAATCGTCTGATCAAATTTAACGATCAAATGAACAAAGAAGCGCGTATGCGTTTGTGGCTTGAAATCGAACTGCAAAAAGCATTGCAGCAGAACGGTTTGGAAGTGTGGTATCAACCTAAGGTTAACGCGCGAGACTTCAGTATCAACGGCGCAGAAGCGCTCGTTCGTTGGAAGCATCCAGTCGAAGGGTACATTAGTCCTGGCTCATTCATTCCTGTCGCCGAGCGCGCTGGGTTAATCGAACACCTTGGACGTGTCGTGATGCGTGATGTTTTCAATACGGTAAAACGTTGGAAGCAACAAAGCATACTGCCAGGCCGTGTCGCCATCAACCTCTCTCCCGAGCAATTTGGCAACCCACAGCTGATCGACTTTATGGAAAAGCTGCTTCGCACTACCGAGCTTGATCCAAGCTGCATTACCTTCGAGCTAACCGAAAGTGCCGTGATGAGTGATAGCGAACATACACTGCAAATGTTGAATGCGATTAAAAAGCTTGGCTTCGCTCTCTCTATCGATGACTTTGGTACCGGCTACTCTTCTCTTTCCTACTTAGCGCGTTTCCCTATTGACGAGCTAAAAATCGACCGCGCTTTTATTAATGATATCGACACACTACCGAAACAAGTCACTGTGATTGAAAACATCATTAACCTAGGTAAGTCGCTCGACTTAACTGTCGTTGCCGAGGGGGTGGAAACCCACCAGCAAGCGACCCTGCTCTCTAACCTTCAATGTAATGCGATTCAAGGATTCCATTTTTATCGCCCGCAGCCAAAACATGAAATTGAAGAGCTGTTTGTACAGAATCGTCGTCACAAGAACTAACCCCGACCCGATACCCTTACTCGCAAGGGGTAAATATCGACTTTATTGAGCTAAACCTAACTTAGGTCAATTTCGCTATTCATAATTCTTCATAAAATGCGGACACCTTTTTATTCTCAATGATTGTGAGCATATGGAACTCTTGTGTCCCGCGGGTAACCTGCCTGCGTTAAAAACTGCGATTGATTGCGGTGCCGATGCCGTCTACATTGGTTTCAAAGATGATACCAACGCCCGTCACTTTGCTGGCCTCAACTTTAACGGCAAGAAATTAGAAAAAGCGGTGCAATACGTTCATGACCGCAATAAAAAAATTCATGTCGCGTTGAATACCTTCGCTCATCCCAATGGCTTCGAGCGCTGGACGAACGCAGTAGACAATGCAGCGGCACTGGGTGTAGACGCGCTGATTGTTGCAGACATTGCAGTGCTGGAGTACGCGGCTCGCAAATATCCCCATCTGGAACTACACCTTTCAGTGCAAGCATCAGCGACCAACGTCGCAGCCATTGATTTTTACAAACAAAACTTCAACGTAAAACGGGTAGTGCTACCCCGCGTTTTATCGATTCATCAGGTCAAACAGCTCTCACGCAACATCACTAGCGATGTCGAGTTAGAAGTCTTTGCTTTTGGTAGCCTTTGCATCATGTCTGAAGGTCGCTGCTACCTATCGTCATACATGACAGGCGAGTCTCCAAACACTGTGGGAGCATGCTCTCCAGCTAAGTACGTTCGCTGGCAAGAAACAGAAAATGGTCTGGAATCCCGCCTTAACGACATTTTGATCGATCGCTACAGCGCCGGTGAAAATGCGGGCTACCCTACCTTGTGTAAAGGTCGTTTCGAAGCAGAAATCGAAGGCGAGAAAAAACGCTACCACGCACTGGAAGAACCAACCAGTTTGAACACCCTCTCTATGCTGCCAGAACTATTTGCTGCAAATGTGGCGTCTGTAAAAATTGAAGGTCGCCAACGTAGCCCTGCTTACGTAGAACAAGTCACTCGAACATGGCGAGCCGCGATTGACCGTTACCAAGCAAACCCAGAAGCTTACCAAGTCGAAGCGGCTTGGGATGCCGCATTGGCAAACGTGTCTGAAGGTACGCAGACCACACTTGGTGCTTATCACCGCAAATGGCAGTAGAGGTTAAGATGGATAATTCAATGAAATACGCGCTTGGCCCGCTGTTGTACTTCTGGCCAAAACAAGACATCGAAGCGTTTTATGAACAAGCGAAATCAAGCTCCGCGGACATCATCTATCTTGGGGAAACCGTATGTTCAAAACGTCGAGAAATGAAGCCTTCGCATTGGCTTGAAATCGCAAAAGAGCTGTCTGCATCTGGCAAGCAAGTGGTGCTATCAACAATGGCACTACTAGAAGCTCCGAGTGAAGTAAACATAATGAGGAAGTACATCGACAACGGTGACTTCGCGATTGAAGCAAATGACGTATCTGCTGTTCAATTGGCATCAGAGCATAAAGTGCCTTTCGTCGTTGGCCCTGCAATCAATACTTATAACGCACACACGCTCAACTTATTTTTGAAGCAAGGTATGATGCGTTGGTGCATGCCTGTCGAACTCTCTCGCGAATGGTTAAACGATACTTTAGTTCAGTGTGACGAGCTTGGTATTCGTAACAAGTTTGAAGTTGAGGTATTTAGCCACGGTTATTTGCCTTTAGCGTATTCCGCTCGCTGTTTCACAGCCCGAGCTGAAAACCGAGCGAAAGACGATTGCGAAACCTGCTGTATCAAATACCCTACGGGTATCCAGGTCAGCAGCCAAGAAGGGCAAGAAGTCTTTAACCTTAACGGCATTCAAACACAGTCAGGGTATTGCTACAACCTCATCAATGACTTACCAAGTATGAAAGGGCTGGTTGATGTGGTCCGGTTAAGCCCTCTTGGTATCGACACTTTTTCAGAGTTAGAGCGTTTTCGCTCAAACGAATACGGCGATAATCCTGAAAAGCTCGAAAGCCGCCAATGCAATGGCTATTGGCATCAACTAGCGGGCTTAGAAGTAAAAACCATTTAATCCTTAAAGATAAAAGCGAGGCCTAGCCTCGCTTTTATCTGTTAGCTTTTGTTAGCAGGCTTGCACCCTTGGTTCGACAGAACTCTCATTAAGCAGCTTTTTCACATCTCGCCACAACATACTGATCACGACCAAACTCAATGCAATGTTAGACAATGGGAAAGCTAACCAAATGCCTGTCACGCCGAAAAGTTTCGGCATAATGAATAAGAATGGCAACTGGACCAGCATGTTGCCTAGTGTTACAAACATGGCTTTGCTGCCTTTGTTTACTGATTGATAGTACGCGGCCGCCACAACTAAAAAACCATCTAAGAACAACGCAAACATGTGTAAACGAATCCCGATCACCGTGCTATCAATCAACTGTTGGTCTGCATTATTAAACACCGAAACCAGTTCGTACGGGAAAAGGTTCATCAAAACAACGAACGCCACCCCGCCAAGCACAGATGTCCCCATCGCGACCTTTAATAACTTTCTAATGTTATCCTGATTACGTGCACCGTGGTTGAAGCTCACTAAAGGCTGCATACCATTCGCAATTCCTTCGGCTATCAGATAGTAAACCGTCACGATGTACCCCAAAATCGCGTACGCTCCGATCAACATTGCACTTCCGTATTGAGCAAATAACGCGTTGTGCAGTGCCACCATCACAGAGCCGTAGGCGTACATAAAGAAACTTGATGTACCTATCATGATAATCTTTGGTGCAGCATCAACCTGAACTTTGAAGTCGCGGATACGAAGGCGTAATGTTGCTTTTGAAGTAAAGAAGTAACCAATACCGAGCACAGTGACCACTAATTGTGCAAGTGCAGTGGCAATAGCGGCTCCGGTTAACTCCCACTCCAACCAAGCAATAAATACGTAGTCTAATACAATGTTAATAACGGCACCGATGACCATCAAAATCGTTGCTAAGTTCGGGCTGTCGTCATTGCGTAATAAAAACGGAACTGCGATAGAACCCAACGTGAATACGCACGCGACAATCAGAATATGCAAATATTGCAGCGCAAGTTCAAACACTCGCCCTTCCGCACCTTGCCAGCGAATAAATTCATCCGAGAACAAGAACAATATTGTAGCAACGATCGGCATCAATGCCGCTAACAACGTCAATCCGGTCGTTAGGATTCGCTTAGCGCCTTCATGATCGTTCTCTCCTTGCTTGATCGAAGTCAGCGCGCCAGTCCCCACCCCAATCATCATTCCTATACCGAGGATCGAACCGATAATAGGCCACGCAACATTGATCCCAGCTAATCCGTCAGCGCCAACATAACGGCCAATAAAAATGCCATCAACTATTTGATACAAACCGTTCACGAGCATTGCTGCGACGGTTGGAATCGTATATTTCCAAAACTGTCTATAAATTGAGTTTTGCATGACTGTCACCAGTAGTTAGCAAAGCTAACCATTTAATTAGCAAGGCTAACTAAATGGTTAAATTAAATAAAAAAAGATGAAACAACAAAAACTAAACCATACAGCTGAGGCCTTTGCTTTAGTTTAAAATGACTTATTACTCAATGCTTTATTCAATAAAGCTTGTAACTGTTCAGCTTCTTGCTGATTTAATTGTTGCATCATTTGGTCAGAGATATCTTTGTACACTACCTGCTCCAAAGACATTTTTTCTGCGACTTCTTCCGTAAGCAACACACGCTTAGCACGAGCATCCTCATTACATGCGATGCGTTTCACCAAACCCTTTTTTTCCAAACGCACAACCATTGTCGATGCGGAAGGCTTAGTCACTTGCAGCTCTTCTGCAAGATCGGTTATTCGCACACCCTCAGGGTAAACCTGAATCACACGTAAATAATCGAACTCATTAAAGCTTAGATGTGATAATGGATCTTCTTTGGCATAGACACGCCAAGCTTTGGCGCAAAAACGCTCTAAATCAATCAAGCTTTCTTCTAATGCCATAAAAGCCACCACCACTTAGTTAGCAAGACTAACTATTTTAAATGAGTCACTCATCAAGTTCAATCATAAAAAAAGCCGCTCTCATCGAGCGGCTCTAAATCATTCAATTTCCAGCTTCTTGGCAGCCTTTAACTTGGCCAATCTATCTTGCTGTAATTGATCGTAAATTTGCGCCAACTCCAAGAAAGAATAGCGATGCTCAACATAATCGTAAACGTTGAACGAAATCGCGAGCTTATAAAGTGAGATGGCACTTGCGATATCACCTTCAAGCTGATTACGCTTTCCAAGGTAGAAATACGTTTCCGTCAATCGTTCAGCTAGGCGATAGTTCTCTCTCGTTCCATCCATAATTGCTTTAAGCGCGTCTTCGTCCGAGACGTCTCGTAGCATGATGGCAACAAGAACCCATCCCCACTCTTCACTACGATCTCGTAAATAACGCTGTTGAAGATTGGCTTTTGCTTGCTCTGGATTTTGCTCAGCTTCGATGATGTACAGCCATAATGAACGAAAAGGATCCGTTGGCATTTCTTGATAATGCTTGGTCATATCTTCTAAAGCGAGATCGATTCGGCCACCATAATACAGTGCAATCGCACGGTTGCGCTCAGCATAGGTATTATCAGGAGCCAACTCTATGGTCGAGTCAAACGCTTCATATGCCGCATCAAACTCTCCTACTTGGGTAAAGTATACTCCCAAAAGATTGAAGATGTCCGGCTGAGCAGGATTCAACTGCAAAGACTGGTTAAAGTCCAAACGGGCAAGATCACGCAAACCAACGCTGTCGTAGTAGCTACCGCGCTCATAATGCATTTTAGCGCGCACTTCATCACTAAGGTCGGGACGTTGTAGCAACTGCGAGAGACGCGCGATTTGTACTTCTTGTTGAACACTAGGCTGAAGTGGCACCGCCATCGGTGGATATAACCACTTTTGTGCTGATTGTTGAGAAGTATTTGCACAACCGGTCAGCGCGATAGCAACACATAAAATTGCGGTTTGAAACCATTTCACTAATTGATACTCCTGTTTGGACCGCTCAAGATTTGTTTCTCTTAATGCAATATAGGCGATAACCTCGTTTGAGGTTAATACATCGAAACAAACCAAAAAAGGGGAGCGAAAATGCTCCCCTTTTATAACATGCTTTCAGGCCCTTAATCTAATAAAAGGCTGAAAGTCTCATTTTGTCTTACTCGTCTTTAGCAGCCGGTGCTTCAGCAGCAGCTTCTTCAGCTGGCTTTTCTACCGCTTCTTTCATGCTTAGACGTACACGGCCTTGGCGGTCGATTTCAAGAACTTTAACTTGAACTTCTTGACCTTCAGCTAGGTAGTCAGACACTTTCTCTACGCGTTTTTCTGCGATTTGAGAAATGTGTACAAGACCATCTTTGCCTGGAAGAACCGTTACGAATGCACCGAAGTCAGCTAGACGTGCAACTTTACCTGTGTAGATACGGCCCACTTCCACTTCAGCAGTGATCTCTTCGATACGGCGGATAGCTTCTTTCGCAGCAGTGCCTTCAGTTGCCGCAATCTTGATAGTACCGTCGTCTTCGATTTCGATAGTTGTACCAGTCTCTTCTGTTAGAGCACGGATAACTGCACCACCTTTACCGATAACGTCTTTGATCTTCTCAGCGCTGATCTTCATCGTGTGAATACGCGGAGCAAATTCAGAGATGTCTTCACGAGCACCAGAGATAGCTTCATCCATTACAGATAGGATGTGCTTACGTGCGCCTTGAGCTTGGTTAAGCGCAATTTGCATGATTTCTTTAGTGATGCCTTCGATCTTGATGTCCATTTGAAGTGCAGTGATACCAGTGTTAGTACCTGCTACTTTAAAGTCCATGTCACCTAGATGGTCTTCATCGCCAAGGATGTCAGAAAGTACAACGAAATCGTCACCTTCTTTAACAAGACCCATTGCGATACCAGCAACAGATGCTTTGATTGGTACACCTGCGTCCATAAGCGCAAGAGAAGTACCACATACTGAAGCCATTGAAGATGAACCGTTAGATTCAGTGATTTCCGATACAACACGTACTGTGTATGGGAACTCATCAACAGAAGGCATTACTGCAGCAATACCACGCTTCGCCAGTTTACCGTGGCCGATTTCACGACGCTTAGGAGAACCTACAAAACCAGTTTCACCTACACAGTATGGAGGGAAGTTGTAGTGCAGTAGGAAGTGATCTTTACGCTCACCAGTTAGCTCATCGATGATTTGAGCATCACGCTGAGTACCTAGCGTTGCCGTAACGATCGCCTGAGTTTCACCACGAGTGAATAGCGCGCTACCGTGAGTACGAGGAAGAACACCAGTACGTACATCTAGTGCACGAACCATGTCTTTTTCACGGCCATCGATACGAGGGTTACCTGCAATAATACGGCTACGTACTACTGTCTTCTCTAGATCATGGAAGATAGTGTGGATTTCTTTTGTATCTGCTTCAGGATCTTCAGCAAGAAGAACTTCATTTACTTCCGCAGCGATCTCATGGATGCGGTCGTAACGAGCCATTTTCTCAGTAATTTGGTAAGCTTCAACAAGTTTAGCTTCTGCTAGATCAGCAATCTTATTTTTAAGCGCTGTGTTCTCTTCAGGAGCAACCCAATCCCAAGCAGGAGTTGCAACTTCTGCTTTGAATTCGTTGATAGCTTGAATAGCAACTTGTTGTTGGTCATGACCATAAACAACCGCCGCTAGCATTTCTTCTTCAGTTAGGTTGTCCGCTTCTGACTCAACCATCAGTACTGCTGACTCTGTACCTGCAACAACAAGGTCAAGCTTAGAAGTTTCTAGTTCAGTTTGGCTAGGGTTAAGTACAAGCTGACCATCGATATGACCAACACGCGCCGCACCGATAGGGCCGTTGAATGGAATGCCAGAGATAGCAAGAGCAGCAGAAGTACCGATCATTGTAACGATATCTGGCTGAACATCTGGGTTTACAGACATTACTGTCGCGATAACCTGAACTTCGTTTTTAAACGCGTCTGGGAATAGCGGACGGATTGGACGGTCGATTAGACGAGCTGTTAGCGTTTCGCCTTCAGAAGGACGACCTTCACGTTTGAAGAAGCCGCCTGGGATTTTACCCGCAGCGTAAGTACGCTCTTGGTAGTTAACCGTTAGTGGGAAGAAGTCTTGACCTGCAACGGCTTCTTTTTTACCTACAACAGATACGAATACAGACGTATCATCCATTGTGACCATAACTGCTGCTGTAGCTTGACGTGCAATAACGCCAGTTTCTAAAGTAACTGTGTGGTTGCCGTACTGGAACGTTTTAACAACTGGTTTTTCGAACATTGTTATTCCTTGTTTCTAATCTTCCTTTAGTGCTTAAAGAAATCTTAGATGTGTTAATTGACACTCAAGGCATTACGAATCGCGACTAGTAAAAAGAAACTCGGAAATTCCTTTTGAATAGTCGCGACCTTTTGGTCGACGTGGTTGACTGTAATGCTATGAGCTTTTGAGAAAACCTCTTACAAGGTTTAGCCGCCAGTATTATAACGGCATAAGTCTAATTTGGCTAAATTTAGGCAACAAAAAAGGGGCATAAAGCCCCTTTTTAGACAAACTGCTATGCAGTCGCTGATTAGCGACGTAGGCCTAGACGTTTGATTAGGTCTTGGTAGCGAGCTAGGTTTTTACCTTTTAGGTAATCTAGAAGCTTACGACGACGAGAAACCATGCGTAGAAGACCACGACGGCTGTGGTGATCGCCTTTGTGCGCTTTGAAGTGACCTTGTAGGTGGTTGATAGAAGCTGTAAGTAGAGCTACTTGAACTTCTGGTGAACCAGTGTCGCCTTCGCCTTGTGCGTATTCTGCAACGATTGCTGCTTTAGTTTCTGCATTCAGAGACATAATTCTCTCCTAATAAGAGTAGGTTTAAAGTTGTAGCAGCCAATCTCTGATTCAGCCGCTACGCGAAGCGCGGATTATAGGGAAATTTCCTATCTCGTGCAATATAAAAATACCGACACTCAGGTCGGTATTTTCAATCATTTACTTGGATGCAACGTCATCTCGGAACACGACCAATCGCTTAGGAGCGATTTTGCCATCTTCGTTCATTTCGCCAACGCCAATAAACAAGCGTTCTTCACCCATAGTAAGGCGAAGTGAGCCCTCAGTCGGAGCACCAAATACTTGAACGGGCTGCCCATGTTGGACCATATTCGCCAGTTCAGGCACCAAGTTGACTTCTGGTAAGTCTTCTACCGCTGTATCCATTGGCAAAAGCAGTGGGTCCAGTAGCTCTCGAGGCGCTCGTTCCTCGCGGTGAGCTTGCTCTAGCAACTCATTTAGTTGCTCAAGTGTTACCATATTCTCGTAAGGGTATTTAGCAACACCAGTACGACGAAGCATAGTTACGTGCGCACCACAACCTAACATTTCGCCCAGATCATCAACGATAGTACGAATATAGGTACCTTTAGAGCAGTGCACTTCCATCTCTACTTCATCGCCTTCAAAACGGTGAAGAACAATCTCATATACCGTGATCTTACGAGATTCACGCGGAACTTCGATGCCTTTACGAGCGTATTCATACAAGGGTTTACCTTGATACTTCAACGCAGAGAACATGGAAGGCACTTGATCAGATTCACCACGGAACTGATCGATGCACGCTTCTAGCTTGTCTAACGTAACATCGACTGGACGCGTCTCTACAACTTCACCATCCGAGTCAGACGTATTGGTACGTTCACCCAGCTTTGCGATCACACGGTAGCGTTTATCAGAATCAAGAAGAAACTGAGAAAATTTTGTCGCTTCACCCAAGCAAATTGGCAGCATGCCTGTCGCTAATGGGTCCAAGGCTCCAGTGTGGCCTGCTTTCTCAGCAAAGTAGATTCGCTTTACTTTTTGCAGTGCATCATTGGAAGAGATACCTGTTGGTTTGTCCAACAGTATAACGCCATTAATTGGACGACCTTTACGACGACGAGCCATTATTCTTCGTCCTCACGACCAGAATCTTTTTGCTTTTGTTTGTCTGAACTAACGACTTCAGACACTAGGTTAGACATACGCATACCTTCAACAAGCGTATTGTCATAGTGGAAGCGGATTTCTGGCGTTAAACGTAGACGAATACGCTTACCTAACATCATGCGAATGTGCACTTCGTGCTCACGTAGCGCTGCTAGACATGATTCAGGTGTTTGCTCACCCACACACAGGAAGGTCACAAATACTTTTGCGTAAGCTAGGTCACGAGAGACTTCTACGTCTGAGATCGTCACCATGCCAAGGCGAGAGTCACGAACTTCACGTTGAAGGATCATCGCTAGTTCTTTTTGCAGCTGCTGTGCAACGCGCTGCGTGCGGCTAAATTCTTTTGACATATCTTTACTCTTATATAGAAAGAATGGGGGGTTGGTCAAAGCCAGCCCCCCATGGTGTATTCAACAACCAATTACTACTTATCTTTCAAAGACAATATTAGTAATTTTAGTCAATTAGTCTAGAGTACGTTTAATTTCAACGATTTCGAAGACTTCGATTTGGTCACCAACGCGAACATCATTGTAGTTCTTAACGCCGATACCACATTCGTAGCCATTCTTAACTTCTTGAACGTCATCTTTGAAACGACGTAGTGACTCTAGTTCACCTTCGTAAATAACAACGTTATCACGTAGTACACGGATTGGGTTGTTACGCTTGATCACACCTTCTGTAACCATACAACCAGCGATAGCGCCCAGTTTCGGTGACTTAAACACGTCACGAACTTCAGCAAGACCAATGATCTCTTGCTTGAATTCTGGAGCAAGCATACCGCCCATTGCTTGTTTCACTTCGTCAATCAATTGGTAAATGATTGAGTAGTAACGTAAGTCAACAGCTGCGGCTTCAACAGCACGACGAGCAGAAGCATCTGCACGAACGTTAAAGCCAAGGATGATTGCGTTTGAAGCTTCCGCTAGTACTACGTCAGTTTCCGTAATACCACCAACACCAGAACCAACGATGTTCACTTTAACTTCGTCTGTAGATAGCTTAACTAGTGAGTCTGCGATTGCTTCTACAGAACCTTGAACGTCTGCTTTAAGTACAACGTTAAGTTCAGCAACTTCACCTGCAGTCATGTTAGAGAACATGTTCTCTAGTTTAGATTTCTGCTGACGAGCAAGTTTCACTTCACGGAACTTACCAGCACGGTAGTTAGCTACTTCACGCGCTTTACGCTCGTCACGAACTACTGTTGCTTCATCACCTGAAGATGGTACACCTGAAAGACCTAGGATCTCTACAGGGATAGATGGGCCAGCCGAAGTAATTTCTTTACCTAGCTCATCACGCATTGCACGAACACGGCCGTATTCTTGACCACAAAGAACGATGTCGCCTTTGTTTAGTGTACCTGATTGAACAAGTACTGTTGCAACTGGACCACGACCTTTATCTAGGCGAGATTCAACAACAACACCAGATGCCATGCCTTCAGCTACAGCTGTAAGTTCAAGAACTTCAGACTGAAGAAGGATTGCTTCTAGAAGACCATCGATGTTTGTACCCTGTTTAGCAGAGATGTGAACGAACATGTTCTCACCGCCCCACTCTTCAGGAATAACGTCGTATTGAGCAAGCTCGTTCTTAACGTTATCTGGGTTCGCGTCTTCTTTATCGATCTTGTTCACAGCAACAATTAGAGGAACGCCTGCCGCTTTCGCGTGCTGAATCGCTTCTACTGTTTGTGGCATTACGCCATCGTCTGCTGCAACTACAAGAACAACGATATCTGTCGCTTGAGCACCACGAGCACGCATTGCAGTAAACGCTGCGTGTCCAGGAGTATCAAGGAACGTGATCATGCCGTTGTCTGTTTCAACGTGGTACGCACCAATGTGCTGAGTAATACCACCCGCTTCGCCAGAAGCAACGTGTGTGCGACGGATGTAGTCAAGTGTTGACGTTTTACCGTGGTCAACGTGACCCATGATAGTAACAACTGGAGCACGTGGAACTGCTTCCGCGTTAGTGTCACGGTCAGATAGTACCGCTTCTTCCAGTTCGTTCTCTTTACGAAGAACTACTTTATGGCCCATTTCTTCAGCAACAAGTTGTGCTGTTTCTTGGTCGATCACTTGGTTGATAGTCGCCATAGCGCCCATCTTCATCATTACTTTGATAACTTCTGTCGCTTTAACCGACATCTTGTTAGCAAGTTCTGATAGAACGATCGTTTCGCCAATTACAACGTCTTGCTTAGCAACCGTTGCTGACTTATCAAACCCGTGCTGCATTGAAGTCGGCTTAGCAAGTTTGCCCTTACGACCTCTACCGCCACGTTGGTTGTTACGGCCACCGCGAGCTTGGTCGTCTTTACCCGAAGCTGCTTTTTTCTTCTTACGACGACCGCCTTCTACTTTGCGATCTGCTTCATCTTCGGCTTCACGTGCGTATTGTGAAGTCGTTACATGGTAATCTGTATCTTCCATATCACCCTTTTTCTCTTCTGCAGCAGACCAACGCTCTTTATTCTTTTCAGCCAATTCGCGAGCTTCTTCAAGCTTGCGCTGACTTTCCTCTTCAGCCTTACGCTTAGCTTCTTCTTCCTGACGACGTTTAAGCTCGTCGGCCTCTTTTCGCGCTGCTTCTTGCTTAATTTTCTCTTCAGCATCACGCTTTGCTTTTTCTTCAGCATTACGTTGTGCATTCGTATCTACGTCTCGCTTCGCTTTTTCTTCAGCTTCACGTTTCGCTTTTTCTTCCGCTTCACGTTTTGCAGCTTCTTCAGCTTCACGTTTTGCAGCTTCTTCAGCTTCACGTTTTGCAGCTTCTTCTGCTGCACGTTTTGCTGCTTCTTCTGCTTCACGTTGTGCTGCTTCTTCAGCTTCACGTTTCGCTTCATCTTCAATTGTGCTGCGCTTCACGTATGTACGTTTTTTGCGCACCTCAACCTGAACATTCTTACTCTTACCACCACCCGCGTTCACACTAAGTGTACTACGAGTTTTACGCTGAAGCGTAAGGCGAGTCGGCTCTGAATCACCTGATTTATCACCGTGTTCTTTCTTTAAATGAGAGAGAAGCTTCTGCTTCTCTTCATCAGTAACATTGTCAGAGCTCGCCTTTTTAATGCCAGCGTCAGCAAGTTGTTCAATCAAGCGGTCGACTGGCGTACCAATCTCATCACTCAGTGCTTTAACTGTTAATTGTGTCATGCCGCTTCCTCCTTGCCGAAAATTATGCTTCTTCGCCGAACCAACAGATGTTACGTGCGGCCATAATTAGCTCACCTGCACGTTCTTCGGTCAGGCCTTCGATACCTTCTAAATCGTCAATACCTTGGTCAGCAAGATCTTCCAGTGTCGCTACACCTTTCGCTGCCAATTTAAATGCCATCTCACGCTCAAGACCTTCAAGTGCAAGTAGGTCCTCAGCTGGTTCTAGACCTTCAAAAGACTCTTCTTGTGCTAGTGCGATCGTCGTTAGTGCATCTTTTGCACGTCCACGAAGCTCTTCGATTAGTTCTTCATTCAAACCATCGATTTCTAGTAGCTCGTTAACTGGCACGTATGCGATTTCTTCTAGCGTTGAGAAACCTTCTTCAACAAGAAGTTGAGCGAAGTCTTCTTCAATATCTAGGTACTTCATGAAGTTTTCAATAGATGCTTGTGATTCTTCAGCGTGTTTCTTCTGAAGATCAGCAACTGTCATAACATTCAGTTCCCAACCGGTTAGTTGAGATGCTAGACGCACGTTTTGACCGTTACGACCAATAGCTTGCGCTAGGTTGTCAGCTTCAACTGCGATGTCCATTGAGTGTGCATCCTCATCAACGATGATAGAAGCAACATCAGCTGGCGCCATTGCGTTGATAACGAATTGAGCTGGGTTATCATCCCAAAGAACGATATCGATACGCTCACCACCAAGTTCGCCAGAAACAGCCTGTACACGTGCACCACGCATACCAACACACGCACCTACAGGGTCGATACGTTTGTCATTTGTTTTGACAGCGATCTTAGCACGAGAACCAGGATCACGTGCTGCGCCTTTCAGCTCGATAATATCTTCTGCGATTTCAGGCACTTCAACACGGAACAGTTCTGCCAACATTTCTGGCTTAGAACGAGTGATGAACAATTGGAAACCACGTGCTTCAGGCGCGACTTTGTAAAGAAGGCCACGTACGCGGTCGCCTGGACGGAAGTTTTCACGAGGAAGTTGGTCATCACGCAGGATTACCGCTTCAGCGTTATTACCAAGATCAAGCACGATTGTGTCACGGTTTACTTTTTTCACGACACCAGTGATTAGATCACCCTCATTGTCGATGAACTGTTCAACGATTTGTGCGCGCTCAGCTTCACGAACTTTTTGAACGATAACTTGCTTAGCAGTTTGAGTCGTAATACGGTCAAACGTTACTGATTCGATTTCGTCTTCTACGTAGTCGCCAAGCTCGATTGAGTCATCTTCGTATTGCGCTGCTTCTAGTGAGATCTCTTTTGTAGGGTTCTCAACGTCATCAACAACTAACCAACGGCGGTAAGTTACAAATTCACCGGTTTTACGGTCAATGGCAACACGTACGTCGATTTCGATTTCGTATTTTTTCTTTGTAGAAGTTGCTAGAGCAATCTCAAGAGCCTCAAAGATACGCTCACGAGGTACCGCTTTTTCGTTCGATACCGCTTCTGCTACCGCTAAAATTTCTTTACTCATTGTATTTAGCCTCTAAGCTTAAACTTTTTTAGGGAACTAAAATTTAGGGATCAGGTTAGCTTTGGAAATGTTACTTAGAGCAAACTCTTCTTGCTGACCGTCTACAGTAATTGTCACTGTTTCGCCATCAACACCGTGGATAATACCTTTCCACTTACGACGGTTTGCTACAGCCATTTTCAATACGATGCTGACCTCGTGACCAATAAATTGCTCGTAATGTGCTGCTTTAAAAAGTGGTCTTTCTAAACCTGGAGAAGACACTTCTAGGCTGTAAGCAACAGAAATTGGATCTTCAACGTCTAAAACTGCACTAACTTGGTGGCTAACTTCTGCACAGTCGTCTACGTTAATACCATTTTCATGGTCAATGTAGATACGTAACGTTGAGTGCGCGCCTGCACGAATGAATTCTAATCCAACTAACTCATAACCTGATGCCGCTACTGGCGCGTCAAGCATTTCAGTAAGTTGTCTTTCTAAACCAGTCATTTAACCACTCCAGAAACAAAAAAAGGGCTCAGAGCCCAATCAAAAAACCAAGCAGTATCTGAGCTATTTCAAAAAGCTCAGATAACAAAAAACCCCGATAGTCGGGGTTTTATGCTGCTGGACCCTGATACGTTAAGAATAGCCAACAATTGCTTTTCTTAACTCGTAGTGTGGTTAGCACTACGCAAACTTGCCAATCTACGATTTCCTTTTAAAGAAAGAGATTGGTTGCGGGGGCCGGATTTGAACCGACGACCTTCGGGTTATGAGCCCGACGAGCTACCAAGCTGCTCCACCCCGCGTCCGACTTGCTGAGCATTATACTCGCAAACAAGTGATTTACAAGTTTGTAAATACATGGTGCCGAGAGAGGGACTCGAACCCTCACACCTAAGGCACTAGCACCTCATGCTAGCGTGTCTACCAATTTCACCATCTCGGCATCAAAACCTTACAGCTTATTGAGGAATTTCATCACCCGCAGGGGCAGGAACTTCACTCGCTGCATCCTTAACTTGTTCAACAACTGGTTGACCTAACGTTGGGTCTACCCATTGTGATTCAGTCTGGTGCGTAGACATACGACCAAGTAACAAGCTAACGATAAAGAATACGGTTGCTAAAATAGCAGTTGTTCGGGTTAAGAAATTACCTGAGCCGCCAGCACCAAACACTGTGTTTGAAGCACCAGCACCGAACGAGGCTCCCATATCTGCGCCTTTACCTTGTTGAATCAACACAAGGCCAATCACACCAAGCGCTGCCAACAGGTAAATCACAAGTAGAACTGAAAACATTTTTTCCACCTATGTTCCAAATTGTTGAGCCAGCGCCGTTCAAAAGAATAAATCATAATGAACAAGGCTAGCGACCTCCTAACGGGAGGCGGAGCAATACTAGCGAAAGCCAGTAACGCTGACAAGGGAAAATTAGTAAAAAATCAATGCCAATGCGTTAAGCGCTCAAAAAAAGGGCAAAAGACACCCTTTTCATTCAAGACATGCTTTAACGCAATGATTAACAACTTGCTTTAACAGCCTCAGCGATTTTCAATGCTGAGTGTTGAACTAGTTCACCATCTTCTCCTTCCACCATAACGCGGATCAAAGGCTCAGTGCCAGACTTACGCAGCAATACACGCCCTTTATCACCAAGTGTCGCCTCTACTTCAGCGACAGCATTTAATACAGCTGTAGCTTCAAGAGGGTTACTTTCTCCTGAGAAACGGACATTTTCTAAAACCTGAGGATATAGTGTCATTCCTTGCGATAGTTCATATAAAGACATATCGCTGCCAATTACAGAAGCAAGTACTTGAAGTGCAGCAACAATCGCATCGCCGGTTGTGACTTTATCTAATAAGATCACATGGCCTGAGTTTTCAGCACCAATTTTCCAACCTTTTTCTAGCAGTTGCTCCATGACATAACGGTCACCAACAGCAGCACGTACAAACGGAATGCCTAGCTGCTTTAAACCATTTTCCATACCCAAGTTAGTCATTAGTGTACCAACAACACCACCCTTTAGCTCACCACGACGAAGTGCATCACGAGCGATGATATAAGCAATTTGGTCACCATCAACTTTGTTACCCAAGTGATCGACCATAATGATACGGTCACCATCACCATCAAACGCGAGACCAAGATGCGCTTGCTCTTCAACAACACGCTGTTGAAGAGCTCGTACGTCTGTTGCGCCCACTTTTTCATTAATGTTGATGCCGTTAGGCTCTACGCCCATAGCGATAACTTCTGCCCCAAGTTCTTTGAAGACATTTGGAGCGATGTGGTACGTTGCACCGTGCGCACAGTCTACTACGATCTTAAAGTTCGCAAGGCTCAACTCAGATGGGAAAGTACTCTTACAGAATTCGATGTAACGACCAGCTGCATCATTTAGGCGGGTTGCTTTACCAAGCTCAGCAGACTCCACACATTCAATTTCTTTATCTAACTCTGCTTCAATCGCCAATTCAATATCGTCAGGTAGCTTAGTACCCTCAGAAGAAAAGAATTTAATGCCGTTGTCGTAATATGGGTTATGTGATGCAGAAATCACAATACCAGCCTCGGCACGGAAAGTCTGAGTTAAATAGGCCACAGCTGGAGTTGGCATGGGACCAGTAAATGTTGCTTTAAGTCCCGCAGCTGCAAGGCCTGCCTCTAGTGCAGATTCAAGCATATAACCTGAAATACGTGTATCTTTACCTATGATAACTTTCTTTGTGCCTTGTTTCGCTAGTACACGACCAGCAGCCCAGCCAAGCTTAAGTACGAAGTCTGGAGTGATTGGGTATTGTCCTACTTTACCGCGCACACCGTCAGTACCAAAGTAACGTCTTTCATTCGACATAAACTTTCCTTTATTATTTTTAAATATTGTTTTTCGTCATCTCAACAACTTTCATTGCTTCGATTGTCTCTTCAAAGTCATGCACGCGAATGATCTGCGCGCCTTTCATCGCGGCAATCGTAGCACAAACAACACTTGCGTTCGTACACTCTGCCGCTGGCTTGTCTAACAGTTTGAAGATCATGGATTTACGAGACATGCCAGCCAAAATAGGCAGGCCGAATTCATGAAACTTTTCAAGATGAGCAAGCATATGATAATTGTGTTCGATTGTTTTGCCAAAGCCAAACCCAGGATCGAGAATCAGTTGAGATTTATCAATCCCTGCAGCTTCACACGCCGCGATACGTTCTTCTAGAAAAGCCGACACGTCCCCCATTAAATCATCATAATGAGGGTCAACTTGCATGGTCCTAGGTTGACCGTTCATATGCATCAGACAAATTGGAAGGTTTGCTTCTGCTGCGACTTCCAGAGCACCAGGCTCTTGCAGCGAGCGGATGTCATTGATCAAATCAGCCCCAGCATCAATTGCTTGACGCATCACTTCTGCTTTACTGGTGTCAACGGAAATCCACACATCATACTTTTCACGAATGGCTTTGATTACTGGGACAACACGCCTAAGCTCTTCTTCCAAAGACACATCCGGTGCACCAGGTCTTGTCGATTCACCACCAACATCAACAATACTTACACCAGCCTTTATCATTTTATCAACTTGAGCAAGAGCAAGTTCAATTGAGTTGTATTTACCGCCATCCGAAAAGGAATCCGGTGTCACATTTAGAATGGCCATGACATGTGGACGCGAAAGGTCCAAAGATTTGTTATTTGCTGTAATCATCATCATAAACACAAAAACCCCGAGATAACTCGGGGTTTAATATTATCGATACTCTTTATTCAGAGTCTTTCTTTTCAGGCGCTTCGTTAGAAGTTGTTTCAGAAGAGCTAGGCTGTTCTGCATCTTTCGCAGTCTCCGTTGCTTCTTCTTTAACTTCTTGCTTTGCTTGAGGCTTGTCGCTGTCTTCTGGTTTGCTTGCTGAGTTATCACTCCAGCCCGCAGGCTCACGAATTTCAGCTTTGCGCTCCATTAAGTCATCAATCTGGCGAGCATCAATGGTTTCATACTTCATCAGCGCATCTTTCATCGCATGCATGATATCCATGTTCTCTTGAAGAATCTTCTTCGCACGATCGTAGTTGCGGTCAATGATCTGACGAACTTCGTCATCAATCAACTTCGCTGTATCGTCAGACACATGTTTAGTCTGAGTTACACTACGCCCTAAGAACACTTCGCCTTCATCTTCTGCATACAGCAGAGGGCCAAGCTTTTCAGAGAAACCCCATTGAGTAACCATCTTACGAGCAATATCTGTTGCGCGCTCGATATCATTAGAAGCACCGGTTGATACTTTGTCAGCACCGTAGATAAGTTCTTCTGCTAAACGACCACCGTACAAGCTAGAAATCATTGATTCTAGGTGTTGGCGAGACATACTCACGCGGTCCTGCTCTGGAAGGTACATTGTTACACCCAACGCACGACCACGTGGAATGATAGACACTTTGTACACTGGATCGTGTTCAGGAACCAAGCGACCAACAATCGCGTGACCCGCTTCGTGGTATGCGGTTGACTCTTTCACTTCCTCAGACATCACCATTGAACGGCGCTCAGCACCCATCATGATTTTGTCTTTCGCCAGTTCAAACTCAACCATAGAAACGTTGCGCTTGTTACCGCGCGCAGCAAACAGGGCTGCTTCGTTAACTAAGTTTGCTAGGTCAGCACCAGAGAAGCCTGGAGTACCACGTGCGATGAGAGAAGGCTCTACATCACCCGCTAGAGGGACCTTACGCATGTGAACTTTTAGGATCTGTTCACGGCCACGTACATCTGGAAGACCAACTACCACTTGGCGGTCAAAACGACCAGGACGCAGTAACGCAGGGTCCAGCACATCCGGACGGTTAGTCGCAGCGATAACGATAATACCTTCGTTACCTTCGAAACCATCCATCTCAACGAGCATTTGGTTTAGTGTTTGTTCACGTTCATCATGACCACCACCAACACCTGCGCCACGTTGACGACCTACCGCATCGATCTCATCGATAAAGATGATACAAGGTGCGGCTTTCTTTGCTTGTTCAAACATGTCACGCACACGAGATGCACCAACACCAACGAACATTTCTACGAAATCAGAACCAGAGATAGTAAAGAATGGTACTTTCGCCTCACCGGCAATGGCTTTCGCTAGAAGCGTTTTACCCGTACCAGGAGGACCAACCATTAGAACACCCGTTGGAATCTTACCGCCCAGCTTTTGGAAGCGGCTTGGATCGCGTAGGTAGTCCACCAGCTCTTTCACGTCTTCTTTTGCTTCGTCACAACCTGCAACGTCAGCAAAAGTTGTCTTGATTTGTTCTTCGCTCATCATTCGAGCTTTGCTCTTACCAAAAGACATGGCGCCTTTACCACCGCCGCCTTGCATTTGACGCATGAAGAAAATCCATACACCAATTAGTAAGATCATTGGGAACCAAGAGATGAAGATAGTACCAAGCAAGCTTTGCTCTTCTGGAGGCGTGCCTTGTACTTTCACGTTTTGGTTAATTAGGTCATCTAGAAGCTTTTGGTCATACACTGGCATGTAAGTGACCATTTTGGCACCGCCGCCACGACGAACAAAGCTAATTTCACCGTCTTTAAAAGTTGCTTCTTGAATCTGGCCTTGGCCAACTTCCTGTACAAACGTGGTGTAATCCACGGTTCTGCCATTGCTTTCTCCAGGGCCAAAGCTCTGGAATACCGACATCAATACGACGGCGATAACAAGCCACAGAATTAAATTTTTTGCCATGTCACTCAAGGTGTAAGCCTCTCGATAACTAATTGTAATTAAAGGTAGGGTACTACAGTTCATTAACTGTAGCTATAGTGTTAACACGCTCTCAAGAGAGCAAAATGGTTAACCTTTGTAACCAGTGGCTACGACGAAGACCTCTCGAGAGCGAGCTCGCGATGAGTCTGGTTTTCTAATTTTTACGGCTTTAAACATGTCTCGGACTTCTTTCACATACTGATCGAAGCCTTCCCCTTGGAAAACCTTTACGACAAAGCTACCATTAGGCGCTAGAACTTGTCGACACATATCTAAAGCTAATTCAACTAAATACATAGCGCGAGGTTGATCAACAGAATTGTTTCCCGCGATGTTAGGCGCCATATCAGACATTACTACGTCTACCATGGAAGGTTGGATCCTTTCTAGCAAAGCCTCCAATACTGCATCATCACGAAAGTCGCCTTGTAAAAAGCTAACGCCAGCAATCGGGTCCATAGGAAGCAAGTCACACGCGATGATCTGACCACTGTCCCCTACTATCTTAGCAGCATATTGAGACCATCCGCCCGGCGCAGCCCCCAAGTCGACGACTGTCATTCCAGGCTTTAACAATTTATCTTTCGTTTGAATCTCATCGATCTTGAAATAAGCACGTGAGCGGTAGCCTTTTTTTCGGGCTTCATTCGCGTATTTATCATCAAAGTGTTCTTTCAACCAACGACCAGAACTAGCCGAATGTTTTTGTTTACTCATTTTAATCCCAACAAGGCACAAATTGGAGCTATTGTTTTAATAGGCGCTACCTATTACTCAATAAATTATAGTCTTCAGCAATAGATGGCGTTAAAATAGCTTTTTTCAACCCTTATTTTAAAGAAAATTGGCCGCGTAATGAACCTAAGCACCAAACAAAAGCAGCACCTTAAAGGCCTAGCTCACAGTTTAAAACCTGTTGTGCTAATGGGCGCAAATGGACTTACAGAAGCCGTGCTAGCAGAAATTGAAATCGCTCTTAACCATCACGAACTTATCAAAGTAAAAGTTGCTTCGGAAGATCGTGAAACAAAACAGCTAATCATCGACGCTATCGTACGTGAGACGGGCGCTGAAAAAGTTCAGACTATTGGTAAAGTGCTAGTGCTATACCGCCAGTCTGAAGAGCGTAAAATCGAAATCCCTCGTAAGTAACTCTACTTACGTTGCTGAAGAAAAAAGGTCGCCTGAGGCGACCTTTTTGCGTTTTATCAGGGCAGTAATGCTACTCCAAACGACCTAGATATATTCTACTCGGTCAATTTCGAAGTCTTTCGCGCCACCCGGAGTTTGAATAGCAACTTCATCGCCTTCCATCTTGCCAATCAGGCCACGAGCAATAGGTGAGCTCACTGAAATGCGACCTGCTTTGATATCGGCTTCGTCATCACCAACGATTTGGTACGTTTTTTCTTCTTCGGTGTCGATATCAATCAAGGTTACGGTTGAACCAAAAATAACTTTACCCGTGTTCTCCATCTTCGTTACATCAATAACTTGAGCAACTGACAGTTTGTATTCAATGTCACGGATTTGTGCTTCACAAATGCCCTGCTCTTCACGAGCGGCGTGATATTCAGCATTCTCTTTTAAATCACCTAGCTCACGAGCTTCAGCAATTGCCTCTGAGATCTGAGGACGTAGTTTAAGTAGACGATCGAGTTCTGCACGTAGCTTTTGCTCGCCACGTAGTGTCATTGGAACTTTTTCCATTTTATAACCTCAAGCCCAAATGGGTCTTTGGACAAAAAAAAGCCCACCCTGTCATAGGACTGGGTAGTGCGCTTAAAGATGTATTTCGTTTAGTGTAAACAAACTCCCGGACGAAATCATCTTAATTCGAAAGACAGCAAGACTATGCCTTTTCGGCATAATGATATAACTCACTTTTAGAGCGGTTCTAGGGCGAATCACCTTCTCAATTTATTGAAAAACAACACTGTTCATTACACCAAAAACCTCAAAAAAGATAAAAACTAATCAATGTCAGGCCAATGTCATTGCCAATAATTTCAATAAAAAACAGTAATTTAAATAAAAACAACGCACAATTGAACAGTGTTCATCAGTGGGATTTATATCATTTTACTAACTCATACGGAAACTTTAGCAGTAAAACATGTCCAGCGAGTTGTTAGATCAATGGCTTACAAGTGCGAACTATATCGCTCAATTAGCCAATTTTGGACCAACAACTTGTGAGAGATCACCTCTCCCCCATACAACAATGATTATGGACAGCTAACTAGGACAAATAAGATGAAAAAGACTCTAATTGCTCTTTCTGTATCTGCAGCAGCTATGGCAACTGGCGTAAACGCAGCTGAACTTTACAACCAAGACGGTACTTCTCTAGAAATGGGCGGCCGTGCTGAAGCACGTCTATCTATGAAAGATGGCGACGCTCAAGACAAATCTCGCATCCGTCTAAACTTCCTTGGTAAACAAGAAATCAATGACAACCTATACGGTGTTGGTTTCTGGGAAGGTGAATTTGAGACTGCTCAAAACGGTACTGTAGACGGCGACGACAAGAGCGATCTAGAAACTCGTCTTGCTTACGCTGGTCTTGGCGGTGCTTACGGTGAGTTCGCATACGGTAAAACTGAAGGTGCACTAGGCGTTATCACTGACTTCACAGATATCATGGCTTACCACGGTAACTCTGCAGCAGACAAACTAGCTGTATCAGACCGTACAGACAACATGATGGCTTACAAAGGCCAGTTTGAAAACCTAAGCGTAAAAGCAAGCTACCGCTTCGCTGATCGTATGGAAAACAAAAACACTGGTGAGTACTACGACAACAAACAAGACGGTTACTCTCTATCTGCAATCTACGCTCTAGCTGACACTGGTCTTGAGCTAGGTGCTGGTTACGCAGATCAAGACAAAGCTAACGAGTACATGCTAGCTGCATCTTACACAATGTCTGATCTTTACTTCGCTGGTGTATTCACTGACGGCGAGAAAATGGAAGATTCAAACAACAGTAACACAGTTGATTACACTGGTTACGAGCTAGCGGGTGCTTACACTCTAGGCCAAACAGTATTTACAACATCATACAACAATGCAGAAACTAACAACGAAACTTCTGCAAACAACTTCGCTGTTGATGCTTCTTACTACTTCAAGCCTAACTTCCGTGGTTACATTTCTTACAACTTCAACCTGATTGATGCAGGTGACAAGTTTGGTTCAACTGACACGAGCAAAACAGTTGCAACTAAGATCGATGCTGAAGACGAGCTAGCTCTAGGTCTACGTTACGACTTCTAATTCCGGTCTTTGACTAGAATATCGAATGCCCGCTTTAAGCGGGCATTTTTTATACTTCATTTTAAGCAGCGCGCCTTTCTCTCGTGTCTCATTCATGAAGACATTTGAAGCATTTCTTTAGTTACCTAGCATATTGAAAGGACTTGCGTATACTCAATCACATAACTCACCTTAGAAAGTATCATTATGCGTTTACGTTGGCCCTTGCTCATATTCTCTTCATTACTTTCTGCTTTTTCACAAGCGTACCCTCATCAAGAGGTGTTGCCTGAAGGCGCCCGCATCAGTTTAGTTGCGGAAAAACTCAGTGAAAATGCTGAGCTTGACGGTGTTCATCCTACCGAACAACTGTTCCCACCAGCGAGTACATTAAAAATCGTCACCGCATTAGCCGCAAAGCTAGAACTGGGTGATAATTTCCGGTTTCGAACCAAGCTGGAAACGTCGAACTCAGATGCAGTGATTTACTTTGTCGGCGACCCAACACTCCAAACCAACGACTTAAAATCACTTCTCACTCTAGCTAAGAAAAATGGCTTAAAACGGATTAACGGTGACCTATGGCTCGATAACAGCGCATTCACTGGTTATAACCGTGCGGTGGGCTGGCCGTGGGATATCTTGGGAGTTTGCTACAGCGCTCCGGCATCGACCATCACACTCAATAACAACTGTGTACAAGCCTCTATCTATACACAAAAAGATGGTGGAACGCGGGTCTACGTACCAGAGCATCAACCTATTCGTGTCACAAGTACCGTAGAAACAGTTTCTAAAACCATTAAGAAAAGTCGTCATTGTGACTTAGGTTTAGTTGCAAATCCCGATAACAACTACAAGCTAACAGGGTGCTTGGTTGAAAGAGACAAACCATTGCCACTGAAATTTGCGGTTCAAGACCCTGAGCGTTACACCAGTCAAAGGTTGGCGGCTTTGCTCAAGGAGCTCAACATTGGGGTATCAGGACAGATTAGGGTCGGTACGGCGCCAGAAAAGCAGCGAAAACTCATCGCAATGCATCAATCAAAAGCCTTACCAGACATTCTCGAAGATATGCTCAAAAACTCTGACAACTTGATTGCCGACACATTAACCAAAACACTTGGTGCTAAATTTTTCGTTCAGCCAGGCAGTTTTACTAACGGTACAGAAGCGATCAAGCAGATCATTTTCGCCAACACTGGTATTGATATTCGTAATGCGCGCCTAGAAGACGGCTCAGGACTTTCGCGAAATAACCGGATCTCCGCGACCAAGATGGCTGAAATGCTGCGCTATATTTGGAAGCATGAAAACGAACTCAAATTGATTGCCATCATGCCGAAATCAGGTGAATCCGGCACATTAAAGTACCGACAAAGTATGCGAAAACTTCCAATTAAAGGACAGCTGATCGCGAAAAGTGGCTCTATCTACGGGACTTACAATATGGCTGGATATGGCTTGGACAAAAATGGTCAACCTAACACCATTTTTGTTCAGTTTGTTTCAGACTACTTCCCAGAAAAAAGGGACGACAACACACCTGTCATCGCCCCGATTACACATTTTGAGCAGCTTTTTTACAATGACATTGTGAACTTTAGTCAGGCAATACCTAAGAAATAGTTCACCACGTTAAAGTAAATCCACATTCCTGAAATATCGACGATAGACGCAAGAACTGGACTCACCAATACGGCTGGGTCCAACTTGCAAGCTCGTGCAATAATTGGCAACAGCCCGCCCAATGTTGTAGAAATGGTGACTTGAATGAACAGCGCAACTGCTATTGCCAGTGCGATATCGGTCAGTTCAAAGCCTCCTGTTGATTGTCCTGCACTAAATAACATAATGCGTCCAATCATCACGATAGCGATCGCTAGCGCAATAAATAGAGCGACTCGGCTCTCTTTCCACAAAACTTCTAACCATTGGCGTTTTTTTAACTCTCCAGTAGCAAGAGCACGAATCACCAAAGTTGCTGCTTGTGTTCCTGTGTTACCACCAGCAGCTGCAATCACTGGCATGTACACTGCAAGTAAAACAAGCTGACTAAGGGTGTCCTCATACTGAGCGATGATCAAGCCTGACACTATCCCTAAAAGAGCCAGCGCAATGATCCATCCAATACGCTGTTTTACATGCCCTAAAACACTAGTTGATAAATAACCATCGGGTGTATCAACTTCAGACATATGCAGACCCAGTTGGTGAGCATAATGACGTGCGCGTTTGTCATGACCTGCTTGCTCAAGTTGAGCAATAAGACTATTCACATAGCCGACAGAGCAATGCTGTAAAATACCTACAGCCTCATCAATCGGCATAACCGTAAGCAAATGGACTTGTTGCTCTTGCTCGTACTGCAAGAATGCATTGCGAGCTGCACCAATTTCTACTTCAGAAAAGTTTGGTGTTGTTTCAATAAAAGTGTTGTTCATTACCGTCATGGCGAATCTCCCGATTGGCATTGGTAACGACCATCGACAAAGCATGAAAAGCCACTCTTGCACGCTAAAAGTCAGACAACAATTAAGATGCACAGAGAAAACCAATGCGAATGCACTGTCTATTCAGAATGTATGAAGGAAATAACGAGAAGAAAATTAGAAAAGATGCCTCACCACTTAGGTAAGGCGGAGATCGCCAATACCGAAGCGGGTTATTTCGCTCCCTTAATCTTACTCACCCAACGACTGGGAGGATGGTCGGTATTGTTCATGTAAATCTCCGATAGCGCTGCCATTATTGGCAGCGCAAGTATAGTAGCAAAGTTCATCAGGTATGGAAGTTTTACTTTGCCGTTTTTGCTATATTTTCATACAAAAAAAGCGCCCTTCGGACGCTTTCATTTGCAGTCATTATGAATTACTGAATAGTAATACGAGCAAATTTACGTTTGCCTACTTGGAACACATAAGTACCCGCTTCTGGAGCAAATTTGCTGTCCGCAATTTTTTCACCATCAATCTTCACAGCGCCCTGCTTAACCATGCGCATCGCATCTGACGATGATGGACATAAGCCTGCTTCTTTCAACAGATTACTCACTGGGCGACCTGCGTCAAAGTCAAACTCTGGCATTTCATCAGGAATTTGGTTCTTCGCAAAACGGTTTACGAACTCTTGCTCTGCTGCATCGGCATCGGCTTCACTGTGGAAACGAGCAATAATTTCTTTTGCTAGCAATACTTTGATGTCACGAGGGTTTTTGCCCGCTTCTACATCAGCTTTGAATTGAGCAATCTCTTCCAGAGGACGGAAAGAGAGCAGCTCGTAGTAGCTCCACATTAGGTCATCAGAAATAGACATGGTTTTACCAAACATTTCGCTTGGCGCTTCGCTGATACCGATGTAGTTGTTTGCTGACTTAGACATCTTCTTCTCGCCATCAAGGCCCACTAGAAGCGGCATCATCAGTACAACCTGAGGTTTTTGACCGTGAGACTTTTGCAGTTCACGACCCATTAGAAGGTTGAACTTCTGGTCTGTACCACCTAATTCAACATCCGTTTCCATTGCTACTGAGTCCCAACCTTGTAGAAGTGGGTACATGAACTCATGAATAGCAATTGGCTGACCACCCGCGTAACGCTTTTTAAAGTCGTCACGCTCTAGCATACGAGCAACGGTTTGGTTTGCCGCAAGGCGAATCATACCTTCTGCGCCCAGTTCAGACAGCCACTCAGAGTTAAACTGAATTTTAGTCTTTGCAGGATCGAGAATTTTGAACACTTGCTCTTTGTACGTTTCAGCGTTACGCAATACGTCTTCACGACTTAGCGGTGGACGAGTTGTGTTTTTACCTGTTGGGTCACCAACCATTGCAGTGAAGTCACCGATTAGGAACGTCACTTCATGACCTAGTTCTTGGAACAAGCGAAGCTTATTGAAAATAACCGTATGGCCTAGGTGAATGTCAGGTGCTGTTGGATCAGCGCCCAATTTAATACGTAGAGGACGGTCTTCTTTTAGTTTTGCGATTAGCTCTTCTTCTGGAATCAGCTCTTCAACACCGCGCTTAATCTCGGCTAGTGCAGCTTCAATGCTCGCCATTCTTGTTCACTCCCACAGATTTGGCAAAAATATAATAGCTGAACATATTACTTGAATAGCGATGCATTTTGAAACACGTTAGACTAGGTAGTTGTCACTTTTTCCGTTTAATTTAGCAATCAAGTACCTCATGCATTCGATTTTTGTCCGACTTCCACTCTTGCACAAAGTATTGATCGGTTTTTTTAGTGCGCTGATTATCTTCGCGCTCTTCTTTTTACCTGATCCGCAAGACCTAGACCCGCAGCAGAGCCGATTAAAAGTTGGTCAACATTATCCTGTGCCAGTTTCCCTCGAACTCAGTGCACTAAATAGTTCATCGCCTGCGGTTCCCGCCGTGCTGCGCTGGGAGACATACAAGGTAAAAAATGGCGAGAGTGCTGCCATCTTATTTAGTCGCGTCGGGCTTTCTGCTCGTCTATTACATGAACTGGTGTCATCAGACAAAGAAGTGGAAAAACAGTTAACTCGGCTTCGACCTGGTGACCGATTGCAATTTGGTTTTGACGAAAATAACGACTTGGTGCAGCTAAGAAGAACACTAAGCGCGTTCGAGACTTTTCGTATCACATTAAAAGACGGCAAGTACGTTTCTGAAGTTGATAAAAAAGAAGTCGACTTCCAGTACAACTACGCTGAAGCCACCATCAAATCAAACTTTTGGAATGCAGGAATATCTTCTGGATTAAATGGTAACCAAATCATGGAACTGGCTGGCATATTTGGTTGGGACATCGACTTTGCTTTAGATATTCGTAAAAACGACAGCTTCCGAGTACTTTACCAAGAGGAAGTGGTAGAAGGTGAAGTAATCGGCCGTGGAAAAATCATTGCTGCGATCTTTAAAAACCAAGGCGATACCTTTACCGCAATATTGGATCAGAAAAGTGGCAAGTATTACGACGAAAATGGGCGTGCAATGAAAAAAGCATTCTTACGCGCGCCGTTGGACTTCCGTCGAGTTTCGTCTAATTTCAACCCACGCCGCTTACATCCAGTGACGGGACGCGTTCGTCCTCATAGAGGCACGGACTATGCGGCACCAGTGGGCACCCCGATTTGGGCGGCTGGTGATGGCGTTGTTCAAAAATCGTCTTACAACAAATTTAATGGTAACTACGTTTTCATTAAACATAGCAATACTTACATTACCAAGTACCTGCACTTAACCAAACGTACTGTACGAGCTGGTCAACGCGTTAAGCAAGGCCAAACCATTGGTACGCTTGGCGGAACTGGCCGTGTAACTGGCCCTCACCTGCACTATGAGTTCCTTGTGAATGGTGTCCATAAAAACCCGCGCACGGTGAATTTGCCACAATCTAAATCCCTGACAGGCAAAGCGAGACAAACTTTCATGGCAAACGCGAAAATTAGCATGGACAAGCTTGAACGCTACAGCAAACTGCTAGCAATGAAGTAAGCCAGGTATTGAAAAGGGCAGCGAAGCTGCCCTTTTTGTTTTGTCGATATCATCACGATAAAGCTTACTGTTCGGAGTGATGCTCTCTCCCGAGCATAAGCAAACACGGTGTCAGAACTAACGTTAGCAAAGTCGCAAACGCCAAACCACCCGCGACAGCGGTCGCAAGCTGAGACCACCATTGAGTGCTTGGTGCGCCAAACTCCACTTTCTGATTAACTAAGTCGATGTTCATTTCTAACACCATTGGCAATAAGCCTAATATGGTGGTCACCGTCGTAAGTAAAACGGGTCTTAAACGCTGCACACCCGTACGCAAAATAGCCTCAGATTTTTCTAAACCACGTTTACGCATCTGATTATAAGTATCGATTAAAACAATATTATTGTTTACCACGATACCAGCCAACGCAATCACTCCAATTCCCGACATAATGATGCCAAATGGCTTTTGGAAAATAAGTAACCCGGCGAAGACACCAACGGTAGAAAACAGCACTGCACTAAGGATTAAGAAAGCTTGATAAAAGCTATTAAACTGCGTAATTAAAATCAAAGCCATCACACCAAGCGCGACAATAAAAGCATTTTGCAAGAATGCTGATGAGTTTTCCTGCTCTTCATTTTGACCCCGAATCTTATATTCAATGCCTTCCGGTAAGTCGAGCTGTTCCATTCCAGCGGCAATCTTAGGTAACTCAAGCGCCAAATTGTAACCTTCCACCATATCCGCTTTAATATTGATAACTCGATGACCGTCGACCCGACGAATAGTGTCTTGCTTATGATCTGGTTTGATTTGAGCAAAATTCGTAATCGGTACCAGACCAGCTGCCGTTTTCACTCTCAGTTGATCAAATCGACCTATGTCGCGCTTATCTTGCGGATAGCGCACCAAAATATCGACTTCTTCATCCGCATCATCGGGCAAATAATCGCCTATTTTCAAGCCGTTCGTAACAAACTGGACGGTATTCCCGACTAAAGTAGCATCCGCTGCAAAGCGAGAGGCGTCATCTCGCTGGATATCAATTTGCCAATCAATCCCTTCCTTATTAGTGGTATCACTCAAGTTGGTCAGTGCAGGATTACCATCAGCCCAATGTCGTACTTTTTTGGCTGCTTCATCTAACGCACTAACACTCAAATTTCGTGATGACACTTCAATCACGAGATCATGCTCGACAGGCGGTCCTGCGTCCGGGAATTTATACTCAAGTTCAACACCATAAAAGCGGTCTGTCGTCTCTTTTAGTTCCTCAATAATGGTTTTCACTTTGCGTCGATACTGCCAATCCACAGGCGTTATTTGAATCTGGCCAATCTCGTCCCCATTATCGCTCGATCCTGTGCGCGTGTAGACACTTTCAAACTCGTCATGACCGAGCATCACCTTCTCGATTTCGCGCATAACAACATCTTTTTCGTGAATAGACAGGTCACCATAAGAACGAACTTTAACGGTAAAAAAGGCAGGGTCCACCTCAGGGAAAAACTCTGCACCCAAGCCAGCTTTGTTGTAAGTGAAGCCGACACCTGCCGCTAGCAGTATCGCGCTGAGTAAGACTTTCCATGGATGACGAATCGCTACCGACAGAGTCTGGTAATAAAGCTTGGTAATGCCTGTCGCTTTTTCAAAGTTGCCGTTATGCAGCTCAACCATTTCTCGCTGAGCTTTCTGATTGACGACTTGAGGCTTGCCAATGATCCCGCCGATGACAGGAACGAACAATAAAGCCATCATCAGCGAAGCGGCCAAAGTAGCAATTAAAGTAAGTGGTAAGTACTTCATGAACTCACCAGTAATGTCTGGCCAGAAAAGTAACGGAGCAAACGCAGCCAATGTGGTTGCTGTGGATGCGGTAATAGGCCAGGCCATTCGCTTTGCTGCATCTCGATAGGCTTCTTTACGTGGCGTTCCTTCTTGCATGCGCCGATCTGCAAACTCTGTCACCACAATGGCACCATCCACCAACATGCCTACTGCCATAATTAAAGCAAACAGTACGACGATATTGACCGTCAGCCCAAATACCGATAACACCAACAACCCAGTCAAGAACGATCCTGGAATAGAAATCCCCACGAGAAGCGCGGTCCTAACCCCCAATATGGCAATAATGACGATAACTACGAGGATAATTGCGGATAAGATATTGTTTTGTAGATCACTGAGCATCAATTTGACATCGTCGGATTGATCCCAAGTGTATTTAACTTGCAAATTGTCGGGCCACTCGGCACGCTTCTGTCCCTGAGCCAGTACTTCTTTTACCAGCTCAACCGTTTCAATAATGTTTTCCCCTGCCCGTTTTTTTACATCCAAAACGATGGCAGATTCGCCATCTAAACGAGCAAAACTTTCAGGATCGCGAAATGCACGTCGTACTGTCGCCACATCGCCAAAAGTGATCACCTCTTTGCCATTCACCTTGATCGGTAGTTCAAGCACATCTTTCAGTGAATCAAAAACCGATGGGACTTTTACCGAAAAGCGTCCATACCCAGTATCGACAAACCCCGCTGCCACAACTCGGTTATTCAAGGCAATTAAATTATAGATATCCGCTTGATCGAGACCGTAGCTTTCCATCAATAGCGGATCGACAACTATCTCCACGATGTCTTCGCGATCTCCTGCGATTTCAACCTCAAGAACCTGACGGAAACTTTCCAAACGATCACGTAACGTTCTGGCAATCTGAACAATGGTTCGCTCTGGTACGGTGCCATAGAGCACAACGGTCAAAACAGGCTCTTCAGATGCAAACGTGACTTCGTTTACCGTCGGCTCATCACTGTCCTCTGGTAACTTTGGCTTCGCAAGATCAACCGCATCACGCACATCTGCCATCGCTTTATCAAGATCCACTCCGACACTAAATTCCAGCGTCACCGAAGCATGACCTTCTGATGCCACAGAGGTCATCTCTTTTACGCCTTCAATAGAACGCAGCTCTTGCTCTATTGGACGAACCAATAAACGCTCGGCATCGACAGGAGAAATACCTTGATGTCCAACAGAAACATAAATGATCGGAATGGTAATATCAGGGCTCGATTCCTTGGGGATAGTGACGTAAGTAATGACACCGGCAATTAAGATCATCACCAGTAATGTCAGCATGGTGCGAGCGCGGGATAACGCAGCATCAATCAGAGTGTACATAAGTGCTCCTTACTGCTCACTAGCCGCTTCAACAACTACGTCATCAACTTTATTGGCCAGTACTTGATCACCATCTCGCACAAAACCTTGTCCCAGCACGATAATATCTGCACGCTCTCCTAACCCAGAGAGCCACACACCATCATCCTCGGCCTTAACGAGTTGAATTGGAACAAACTCAACATACTCATTACGCAGTGTCTTGACACCTAAGTTACCTTCTTCATCTAGTGCTAACATGGCAGCCGTAATCTTTACTGCCAACACTTCACTCAAAGGCAGCTGTACTTCTGCGCTCATACCGGCAGGAATTCTTGCGTCTTGATTATCAATTTCGATTTCAATTGGAAATGTATTAGTAGAAGCAGAAGAAACACGTCCAATGTAGCGCACACGACCTTGATGATGCTGTTGGTTAATGGTTCTTACGTCGGCTTCTAGGCCTTCCTTAAGGTATTGTATATGCCGTTCACTGACATCGGCTTCAATCACTAAAGTATCCAAATCAATGACCGTCGCAATAGGATCGCCAATCCCGACAAAATCACCTAACTCAACAAAGTGGTGATCTACGATGCCATCAAATGGCGCTTTAACCTCAGTATTTCTTAAAGCCGTTTGCACGTTACTCAAATTCGCACGTGCATCTACCAACGCTGCTTGCGCTGTCGCAAATGCAACCTCACCTTGCAGTCCACGACTTTTTAGCGATTTAGCTGCATTAAACTCTTTCTCTTTAACCAACAGCATCGCCTGGGCCCGTTTAAGTTGAATGCCAAGGTCGCGCTTATCGATGTTTGCGATCACTTGTCCCTGTTTGACCGCTTGGCCTTTCTTTATGTTAAGACTGACTATTTTACCGGCAACTTCGGCGCCAAGACGCGCTTGACGATTGGGCGCTGTTCGTCCATACAATTCAATGGTTTTACTGGTAGGTTCGGCAAGAAAAGTATCAAACATCACCTTTGCAAGTGGTGTCGTGTTCGTGGATGTTGAAGAGTTAGGATGATCATATTGTGCTTTGAGTTGGCCGATGGTTAGCCATGCAACAAGAAGTAAGACGAGGATAAGAGATACTAGCCAAGGGCGCTCGACAATTCGGCGTCCAAAAGAAAGTCCAGACATATAAAGTCCTTTTTATTATTTCTCTGCATATCTGCGAGCGTGCGCTTTACGTGACATCCTTCTACATAAAGCACAGGCAGCCATTAGCTGCCTGTTAGGTGTTAATTACACACTGAACGATGCACCACAACCACATGTTGTCGTTGCATTTGGATTATTTACGAAGAAGCGCGCTCCTTCCAACCCTTCTGTGTAGTCAACAATACCGCCAACGAGATATTGCAGACTCATAGGGTCTACAACCAGTGTTACACCACTGTTTACGATTGTCGTATCGCCTTCGTTTACATTTTCATCAAAAGTAAAGCCGTATTGGAAGCCGCTGCAGCCGCCGCCAGTAATGTATACGCGCAGTTTCAATGCTGGGTTTTCTTCTTCAGCAATCAATGCTTTAACGCGAGATGCTGCTGCGTCAGAAAAAGATAATGGTACGTTTACTTCGCTCACGAAGACCTCTCTCACTCGTGTAATGCGTCAAGCCTGAAGCAAGACGTCAAATTTGTGCTAATTGAGACGATTATCCAATACCTGACAAACTCGTTCAAGTATTCGCCGCCGATTCTTTATAACAGATGCGGATATATAAGATTACACTGCGAAACAACACATAAATTAAGCAAAACGTTTCTAACTTGATTATAGCTAGGTACAATGCGCTCCACTTGGTCCGAGCAATCAAAAGAGGATAACCCCATGACCAAATCATCAGAGCTGTATCAAAAAGCTCAGCAAACCATCCCTGGCGGTGTCAATTCACCAGTTCGTGCATTCAACGGCGTTGGCGGCTCTCCGCTATTTATCGAACGAGCAGACGGTCCACTGATTTTTGATGCCGATGGTAAAGCGTATATTGATTACGTTGGCTCTTGGGGTCCAATGATTCTTGGCCACAACCACGCGGTTATCCGCGAAGCAGTAATTGATGCAGCGCAACGCGGTCTTAGCTTCGGTGCGCCAACAGAGCTTGAAATCGCGATGGCAGAATTAGTTTCTGAGCTTGTTCCATCAATGGAGCAAATCCGCATGGTAAGTTCTGGTACTGAAGCTACTATGAGCGCGATTCGCCTTGCACGTGGCTTCACCGGTCGCGACAAGATCATGAAATTTGAAGGTTGTTACCACGGCCACGCTGACAGCTTGCTAGTAAAAGCAGGTTCTGGAGCACTAACTCTAGGCCAACCAAGCTCTCCTGGCGTTCCTGCAGATTTTGCTAAGCACACGCTAACAGCAACATTCAACGACCTAGATTCTGTACGCGAGCTATTTGCTGCTAACAAAGGCGAAATTGCTTGTATCATCGTTGAGCCAGTAGCAGGCAACATGAACTGTATTCCACCAGTGGAAGGCTTCCACGAAGGGCTACGTGAAATCTGTGATCAAGAAGGCGCGCTACTAATTTTTGATGAAGTAATGACAGGCTTCCGTGTTGCTCTAGGCGGCGCGCAAGCACACTACAACATCAAACCCGACCTAACGACACTGGGTAAAGTGATTGGTGGCGGTATGCCAGTAGGTGCTTTCGGTGGCCGTAAAGAAGTGATGCAATACGTTGCACCTACAGGCCCAGTTTACCAAGCTGGTACCCTTTCCGGTAACCCTGTCGCAATGGCAGCAGGCTACGCATGTTTGAACCTTCTAAAAGAAGAAGGCAACGAAAAGCGCCTAGCTTCTAAAACGAAACAACTTGCTGAAGGCTTTAAGTCTCTAGCAGAAAAACACGGTATTCCGCTAGTTGTTAACCAAGTGGGCGGTATGTTCGGCTTCTTCTTCACTGACCAAGAAAAAGTAACTTGCTACGAAGACGTAACGAAGTGCGATGTAGAACGCTTCAAGCGTTTCTTCCACTTAATGCTAAAACACGGTGTCTACCTTGCGCCATCTGCGTTTGAAGCGAGCTTTACTTCACTCGCTCATGGTTCAAAAGAGATTGATGCCACACTAGAAGCTGCTGACCGCTGTTTTGCTGTTCTTGCAGAAGAAGCGAAATAATCGCTAAAAACGGCGATAACGCATTTAGAAAAGGACCGTAACGGTCCTTTTTTATTGCCAATTCAAAATAACCAATATCGCTAATACCCCAACGACAATGCCAAACCACGGTATTCGCTTAGCTTTTTTCTCGGTTTGACACTTTTTATCACCGTTGCAACAACCCATAGCTCATCTCTTGATTGATAACCGACTGATTTGTAGTCATTATAGCAAGGTACATCGCCCTGCTCTAATTCGGCATTGTCATAAGCTTGAAAGAGTTAAGAGTGCAAAGTAATAAAGGTTACACGCCATCATTGAAGGCATAAACCGTAAACGTCACCTGTAAGTTGGACTAATACCATGCCAAATAATGTAAAAATAACGTCGAGTCACCGAGTACTAATGGTTGCTTTACTCGCCGCTGCTTTTGCTTGCTACTTATTGGTTGAGCCATATATCAATTCCATTGTGATGGCTTTTATCATTTCTTTGCTCATGTTTCCGATACACGAATGGTTTGAGCAGAAAATTCCCAAGCACCCCAATATGGCGGCACTGCTGTCATGTGTCGTCTTGACGTTTATTATTGTTATCCCGCTTTTATTTGTGTTTGCCGCCATTGTTCAGCAAGGCTCTGTTTTCTCACAAAATACATATAATTGGGTTACCAATGGTGGTATCCAAGATATATTCCAACATCCTTTCGTTATCAAAGGCTTAGCGATTGTTAATGAGTACTTACCTTTTGATAAAATCGAGCCCAAAGCCATTGCTGAGAAAATTGGGCAATTTGCCACATCGTTTGGCTCTAACTTAGTCGCTATCAGCGCAAAGATTTTAGGAGACGCAACCAACTTCCTAATGAACTTCTTCTTAATGCTGTTTGTGCTGTTTTTTCTGCTTCGTGACCACGACAAAATTATCTCTGCGATTCGTCATATCCTGCCACTCTCACGTAGCCAAGAAGACCGCATATTGACAGAGATAGAGCAAGTTTCTAAATCAGCCGTAATGGGCTCATTCATGACAGCGATTGCTCAAGGTCTGGCTGGCGGTATCGGTATGTGGCTAGCAGGCTTCCCTGGGTTATTTTGGGGAACGATGATGGGCTTTGCATCATTCATTCCAGTGGTAGGAACCGCGCTAATCTGGATTCCTGCAGCAGCGTACTTGTTCTTAACAGGCGATATGACTTGGGCTATCTTCTTGACGGTGTGGAGTGTAGTTATCGTTGGCTCTATAGATAACCTATTACGTCCGTTGCTAATGCAAGGCAGCGCCGGCATGAATACCCTTATGATTTTCTTCTCATTACTGGGTGGTCTGCATCTGTTTGGTTTGATTGGTCTTATCTACGGGCCACTTATTTTTGCCGTGACCATGGTACTGTTTAATATCTACGAGGAAGAATTCAAAGACTTCCTTAACCAACAAGACAACAGCTAGTCACCGCTTAATCACTTCAAGCTTGGGGCAGATTGTGCGAAAATCTGCCCCAAATTATTTCTGATGAACCAAATTTATGTCTGCTTATATCGCTCCTAGCCAAATAGCTCAGCGCCAACTTGAATACTTCAACGGAAAACACGTTTTAGTCGCTGGTGAAGTTGAAGACCTATTTCCTCTTGAGTTAGTGGCTCATTGTGAGTCTGTTGAAGTGTTTACTTCCAACTATAGCTACTACCGCCAAATTCAAACCTCTGACAAGGTGAAAAGTCATTTTGGCTCTGTGTTTGATGTTGAAACAAAAGCAGACATGGTCCTTTTATACTGGCCAAAAGCAAAAGCTGAAGCAGAATACTTGCTGGCGATGTTGATGGCGAAACTGGGCATTAACACCGAAATCGTCATCGTTGGTGAAAACCGCTCCGGCATCAAGAGCATCGAGAAGATGTTCCAAGAATACGGCCCTGTGAACAAGTACGACTCTGCTCGTCGCTGCTCATTTTACTGGGGTAATTGCCTCAATGAACCAAAACCTTTCAACCAAGCAGATTGGTTTAAGTCTTACACTGTTACACTCGGTGAGCAGTCGCTAGCGGTTAAGAGCCTACCTGGCGTATTCAGCCATGGCGAGTTCGACTTAGGTAGCCGATTGCTGCTTGAAACCTTACCTAAGCTGTCGGGCAAAGTGCTCGACTTTGGTTGTGGTGCAGGTGTGCTCGGTGCGTTTATGGCGAAAGCGAATCCAGAGATCGCGATTGAGATGTGTGACATTAATGCTTATGCGATCACTTCTAGCCAAGCCACATTAGAAGCGAATGGTTTATCCGGACGCGTATTTGCATCAGATATATACTCGGATACCGCAAAAGACTACCGCTTTATTATCAGCAACCCGCCATTCCACAGTGGTCTAGACACAAATTACAACGCAGCGGAAACCTTGTTGGGTCAGGCACCACAATATTTAACCAAAGACGGCGAAATGGTGATTGTCGCGAATAGCTTCTTAAAATACCCACCAATTATCGAGCGGGCGTTTAATAATTGCGAGACGCTAAATAAGACCAATAAATTTTCTATCTACTACGCGAAAAAATCATAACTTCCCCCCGCGCAGGCACAAACCTGCGCGATTTTTTCTCATAAATTCAACACTCATAAGAAAAACTGCGTCACCCTGCACGCTTTACAACTAACTTTCTTGTCAAAGAAAAAAAACTCGTTAATTTTGTTAATTCTATCTAGTTGAACATCTTATCCGTTTTTAACGAGAACCTCGGCAGCGAAGTATGTTTTAGAACTGCCCATTATGAGTTGTAATCTTATCCATGTTTAAATTCTACAAAAAACAGAAATTTAAGCGCCTTCAGAGTACACTGATGACCGCATTTCTGGTGCTCAGTATCACACCTCTTACCATTACTGCGATCTTTTTCTTGCAGTCCCACAGTAAAGATCTGCAAGAACAAAGCACCTCACACTTACTGTCTGTTCGAGATACAAAACAGCAGCAAATCATCGACTACTTTGAGGCACGAGAAACCGAAGTCATGGGCTTTGTGCGCTCAGAGTTGGCTTACGCCAGTGGTGGCCGATTCTACGGTCTCGTCAATGCTTTTAGTCGTTTAGGCAATGATATTGAAGAGTCTCGTAAAAACGCCCAACAGCGCTACATCGAGGGCAGCGGAGACCAAATCAAAACCTCAACGTTACCCGAGTCATCCAACTATGTAGGAAGTGAACGTTACCGGCTTTTACATAAACGCTATCATTGGGCCTACTTAGAGCTCCTCAAGCGCTCTGATTTTAATGACATTTTGCTGGTAGACATCAATGGTAACGTCACCTACTCGATCAACAAAGACGATAACTACGGAACGAACTTGTTATCAGGCCCCTACAAAGACTCGGCACTTGGCAAAACTTTCAAGCGTCTCGCCGATGATGTGACTGAACGTCGAAAAGTAAACGAAGACTACACTCCTGTGATTGTGTCTGACTTCGAGCTGGAAGGGGGGAAATCAGTCGCTTGGCTAGGTGCACCAATTGTTCAGCAAGGTTATCTACACAGCTATGCCATGTTCCGCTTGCCAAATAATGGCATCACTAAGTTAGCCGCAGACGCCAACCGAGAGTCATCAATTAACACCTTGCTGGTTGGAAATGATCACCAACCTCGCACAATTAACACGAAACAAGACGACATTAAGAACAGTTTAGAAGTGATCGATAAAGCACTCTCTGGTGCATTTGGTGTCGGCACTTACACAAACGGTTTAGGTGAAGAGATCATCGCGGCTTATGCACCGATTGAAACTCGTGGTGTGATTTGGGCGCTCGTCGTACAGTTACCAGAAAACGAAGCTTTCGCTCGTATACATCAACTCGAAAAACTATTCGTTATCGCTATGTTGATCGCCATTATCCTTGTGGTGATCGCTTCTCACTATTTATCAAACTTTATCACTTCTCCGTTGCTGAAATTGACTTGGGTTGCCGAAAAGGTCTCTGCAGGGGATCTTGATGACACGTCTTTTAATACGGTTCGTAAAGATGAAATTGGTCGGCTTGCGTTAAGCTTTGAACGAATGCAACGCTCTATTCGAGAGAAGATTCAAACCATTAAGAAGCAAAATGAAGAACTAGAAAGCAACATACAGATCATTCAGAAACAGAATGAAGAACTGCAATTGGCCGATAAATTAAAAGATGAGTTCTTAGCCACGACTTCTCATGAACTTCGTACACCGTTACACGGCATGGTCGGGATTGCTGAAACCTTAGCGTCCGGCGCCAATGGCGCGATCCCCGCTAGCCAGAAATATCAGCTTGATATCATCATTAAAAGTGGTCAGCGTCTCGCTAATCTAGTCGATGACTTGTTGGATTATCATAAAATGCGTTATGGAAGCATGGATATCCAGAAATCAGCAGTGAGTTTGGGCAGTGCAACACGATTGGTTTTAGAGCTTTCTAGCCATTTACTCGGAAGTAAAACCATCCGCATCATCAACCAAGTCCCAGCGGATTTAAAAGCAGTATCAGCTGACCCGCAACGCCTTGAACAAGTGCTATATAACCTGATTGGCAATGCGATTAAATACACCTCAGAAGGTAAAATTGTTATTTCCGCTAATGTGGTAGATGATCATGTACGCGTACAAGTTGTGGATACTGGACAAGGAATTCCCGCAGAACAACTTGAACATATTTTTGAACCACTCATCCAAGCAGGGCAAGACGCGAGCCGTTATCGTCAAGGTGCAGGACTTGGGCTCTCCATTAGCCGTCAATTGATCGAATTAATGGGAGGCTCGTTATACGTCAGTAGCCAACCAATGGTCGGAACTACCTTCAGTTTCACTTTACCGCTCGCCAGTGAAGAAGAAATCCAAGCAACCCAGACTCTAGCTGCGCACGGGCACTTCCAAATTCCTGAAGTTAATGTAGAGAACAGTGAAGACTTATCACTTCCAGAGAACCCAGACGGCCCGTTACTGTATGTTGCTGACGATGAACCAGTAAACTTACGCGTGCTTGAAAGCTTTTTACGTTTAGAGGGCTATCGTGTGCGTACCGTCTCCGATGGGCCAGAAACGTTAGCGCTCGTCGAGCAAGAGAAGCCGGAACTTCTGTTATTGGATATCATGATGCCAGGCATGAGCGGCTACCAAGTTTGTAGTGAACTACGTGAAGCCTATGATCATGCCGAATTGCCAATCATTATGCTCACCGCACTCAGTCAAACAGAAGATCGTGTAAGAGGTTTTGAAGCAGGAGCCAACGACTATTTATCGAAACCATTTAATAAACAAGAGTTGGCGGCACGTATCCAAGCGCATTTAACGGCAAGCAAAGCAGAAATGCGCCATATGGAAAACAAAGTGCTAGAGTCTGAACTTAGACAGCGAGCAGTCGTTGAAGCAAGCTTACTTGAGACTCAAGGTCGTTTGTTGGAACAGCTAGAATCGGCTCCTGAAGCAATCATCTGTCTACGTGAAGACAAGCGTATTCGCTTTGCTAACGAAGCTGCTTGTAAGCTATTCAAGCGTAGCTTAGAACAGCTAAAGCGCTCATCTGCTGATGAGCTGATTGCCCCTAAATATCTAACCGTCAAACAACCTCATTACTGTGGCAAGATTGATATCTATATTGAAGATATTCGTCAGAACATCGAAGCAGACATTCTTAAGCTCCCTGAAGGTTCAGGGTTAGATATCATGTACATCTTTAATGTCGGCGGTGGAGCCAGTGCCGCTCGCATACATAATCTAGAAACCGCCGTAGAAGTGCTTTCAAGTTATGCATTTGATGGTGACAAAGACCAATTACAAAAGCTAAAAGAGCTTGGCGGAGAATTTACGCGCCTTGCAGACAAAGCGCTCGGTAATAAAAAAGACAAGCAAGAACTTATGCGAGAAGTTCTAGTAGACGCAATGACACATGCTTTAGAGTATTGGGAATCTGTAACGGGTGAAAGTAAGTTCGCATTTGCAGAGCAAAGTGGCTTGTGGCGCGTTTATCTAGACCGTAGTACTTTGCAAACACGCACTTTAGATAAATACATGCGTATAGAAACATTACCCAAAACACCACGTTGGAGAACGGTGCTAAGCTCGATAGAGTTCATTCTCGAACACTGCAAAGAACAGAGCCCCGAGAGAGCATACATAGAAGCACAACGAGATAAACTACAGCGACTATTGACCAGCTAATATTTATCAAAAAACTAGCCCAGCGTGCATGCTGGGCTTTTTTGTTATTCGAGTATTCCCTTCCTAGAGATAAAAGAGACCGCCTCTTCCTACCCCGTTAACATATTTCCAATAACGAACATTTGGTTAGACAACGCTATCTATTGTTGGTCTTCAAAACGTACGACCTTATCCATTTAACTTGTCTTAACTAGGTAAGTTCGAGCAACCGAAAAACTTCATTCATACAATAAAAAAAGGACAACAAACGGAAGAAAACTGTCGATAAAAAAGGCCATTTTTCAGATAACAAGCGGATTTTGACGAACTATTGATAGAGATTGCGAACTTAATCACAACAGAACGGCAGATTAATTTTTAGCTGATTAATTAACACCATTTCTGCATGTGAGCGAGATCTCCGAACCTAGAAACCAAGCAAGAAACGTATATTTAAAAAGGACCAACAGGTTAGTAATCACCAATATTCATTATTAACAAGGATATAAACTGCGACGCATATCAACGTTTATTTTTTGGCCCAATGCTGGTTAAAATTAGCCAAAATAACGTTTATAACGGAGAGCTCAGAGATTTTAACGTTTTTAACGGGAATCAAGTTTGATTATTTTATGGATAAGGTGTTTTCTTACTCCTGCCTAAGGCCTACAGGCCACTCTTGGCGAAACTCAATGTTGTAATGAGTAAGGCATGTACAAGAGGTAGGTCTTAGAGAGTGTTTATCAATTGATGACATTCAATTCCATTTAGTGAAATGAAAGCAAATAGTAAGGAACAGCTATGCTTGCCAATATTAAAAAAACAGCACTAGCAACAGCAATTATTGCAACGGCTACTACAGGTTTTGCATCGGTAGCTACTGCGGCTGAACGCAGTGAACTGACTATCCACCCTAAAGAGTTTACAACTTTCGTTCGTAACTTTAACCCTTTCTTGGGTGCAACTAACCTGCACACAACAACCGACTTTATTTACGAGCCGCTCGTTGTTTTTAACGAAATGCACGGTAATACGCCTGTATTTCGTCTAGCAGAAAACTTTACCATGGCTGATGACCTGATGAGCGTAACCTTCGATATCCGTAAGGGCGTAAAATGGTCTGATGGCAAAGCGTTTACCGCTGATGATGTTGTTTACTCTTTCAACCTAGTTAAAGAGAAGCCAGAGCTAGACCAATCTGGTATCAACTCTTGGGTGACTGACGTAGAAAAAGTTAACGACTACCAAGTTAAATTCCGTCTAAGCGAAGCAAACTCAAACGTTCCTTACGAAATTGCGAAAGTACCCGTCGTACCTAAGCACGTATGGAGCAAAGTAAAAGATCCAGCAACATTCACAAACGAAAATCCAGTAGGCAGTGGTCCATTTACCGAAATCGACACTTTCACACCGCAGCTATATATCCAGTGTGAGAACCCGAATTATTGGGATGCAGACAACCTAGATGTAGACTGTCTGCGTGTGCCGCAAATCGCGAACAACGACCAATTCTTGGGCAAAATCGTTAACGGCGAAATGGACTGGACGTCCTCATTCGTACCAGACATCGACCGTACGTACGCTGCAGCAAGTCCGAATCACCACTACTGGTACCCACCAGCGGGTACTCAAGCATTTGTAGTGAACTTCAAAAACCCAGACGCTGCGAAAAACGAAGCACTAACTAACGTAGACTTCCGTCGTGCGTTCTCTATGGCGCTAGACCGTCAAACTATCATTGATATCGCTTTCTACGGCGGCGGTACAGTGAACGACTTCGCATCTGGCCTTGGCTACGCATTCGAAGCTTGGTCTGATGAAGAGACACACAACAAGTACAAAGGCTACAACACATACAACGCGGAAGGTGCGAAAAAGCTTCTAGCTAAAGCTGGCTTCAAAGATGTAAACAAAGATGGCTTTGTGGATACACCATCTGGCAAGTCTTTCGAGCTTCTAATTCAATCACCAAACGGTTGGACTGACTTCAACAACACAGTACAACTAGCCGTTGAGCAACTAGCAGAAGTGGGCATTAAAGCTCGTGCTCGTACACCGGACTTCTCGGTATACAACCAAGCAATGCTAGAAGGTACTTACGACGTTGCTTACACCAACTACTTCCACGGTGCAGATCCACACTTGTACTGGGATAGTGGCTACAACTCGAAGCTACAAGCTGGTGACGGCATGCCTCGCTTTGCAATGCACTTCTACAAGAACGATAAGCTAGACGGTCTTCTTAACAGCTTCTACAAGACAGCAGATAAGCAAGAACAGCTAGAGATCGCTCATGGCATTCAGAAGATCATTGCTCAGGACCAAGTAACTATTCCTGTGCTATCTGGCGCGTACATGTACCAATACAACACAACTCGCTTCACTGGTTGGTGGAACGAAGAAAACCCTAAGGGCCGTCCAAACATTTGGGCAGGTATCCCAGAGCGTCTACTTCACGTACTGGACCTAAAACCAGTTAAATAAGTAGAAGTTCATTTCAAGCGGCATACATCCCGTGTGCCGCCTATAAAAATCCCTTGTTAACGAAACCAATATGTGGCGCTCGTCGTCAGGGGATTTTTCGCTCTAAATTTCGCTAGGAGCGACCTGAAACCAGAAACAGGGAAAAAATCTGGGTGAGTAAGGTGTGAGTTATGGGTTATTTTTTAAGACGTTTGTCGTTCTATCTTGTCGCGCTCTTAGTTGCAGCGACGTTAAACTTTATTATTCCGCGAGCAATGCCTGGTGACCCAGTTACCATGATGTTTGCTAATGCTTCAGTACAGGTGACTCCAGAACGAATCGCAGCAATGAAAGAACTGCTCGGTTTCGTTGATGGGCCAATTTACATTCAGTACTTCTCGTACATTAAAAACATTCTAAGTTGGGAATTGGGCACCTCAATCCAGTTCTACCCACTTTCAGTTAATTCTTTACTAGGTAGTGCATTTGGCTGGTCACTATTTCTAGCTGGTACTGCGGTTGTACTTTCTTTCTCCATCGCTTCTGTCCTTGGTATTTTTGCCGCCTGGAAGCGCGGTAGTAAGTACGATGCATTCGTAACGCCTGGCACATTGATCATTCAAGCTATTCCACAAATGGTTATCGCAATGTTAGTGCTGTTTACCTTTGCGATTGGCCTGAAATGGTTCCCATCTGGCTATGCTTACACGCCAGGTACTATTCCTGATTGGACAAGCTGGGAGTTCATCAAGAACGTGGGTTACCACGCTGTACTACCTCTATTCTGTGCAACCATCGTTCAAATTGGTGGCTTCCTAGTTAACATGCGTAACAACATGATCAACCTTCTCGCCGAAGACTATATCACGATGGCTAAAGGTAAAGGGCTGAGTGAAAACCGCGTCGTCTTTAATTACGCCGCACGTAACGCACTACTTCCAAGTGTTACCGCACTGTCTATGTCTTTAGGTATGGCCATTGGAGGTCAATTAATCATCGAGATGATTTTCAACTACCCAGGCCTAGGTACTGTTCTATTGAACGCAATTCACGCTCGTGACTACCAAGTACTTCAAGGTCAGTTAATTATCATGACGATGTTCATGCTGTGCTTCAACTTAATGGCTGACATGCTGTACATGATTCTAGACCCTCGCCTACGTACGGGAGGCAAATAATCATGAAAGAACTATTCAAACTTATTTTAGGTAACGCATTTGCTCGCATTGGTCTTGGCATTGTTACGCTGTTCGTGTTCGTTGCGATTGCCGCTCCTTTACTTACAAAGCATGCGCCAGACAAGCGAACCGGTAACCCACACGAATACCCAAGCTTTGTTGTAAAACAGGCACAAAACAACCCTGATGGTTGGGTCGCTAAAAACCTAGCAGACGATCGTCGTACACTGCTTATGTCTAAAAAGGCCGACCACGTATTAGGTACTAGCCGAATGGGTCGCGATATCTGGTCGCAGGTGGCTTACGGTGCACGAGTATCACTGGGTGTAGGCTTTGGTGCTGGCATCATCGTGTGTTTCTTAGCAACAGTCATTGGTATATCGGCAGGTTACTTCGGCGGTAAAGTGGATGACGTATTGAGTGCCGCGATGAACATCATGTTAGTAATTCCGCAGTATCCATTGCTATTCGTGTTGGCGGCCTTTATCGGTGAAGCAGGCCCACTCACCATTGCCTTGATTATCGCTGGTACTTCTTGGGCATGGGGTGCACGTGTTGTCCGCTCTCAAACAATGGCACTACGCGAGAAAGAGTTCGTTAAAGCTGCCGAAGTATTGGGAGAGTCTTCATTCCGCATCATCTTTGTTGAGATTTTACCAAACCTTATCCCAATTGTCGGTGCGAGCTTCATTGGCTCAGTAATGCTGGCGATCAACACTGAAGCGGTCATTTCGTTCCTAGGTTTGGGTGATGCCAACACGATCAGTTGGGGCATCATGCTTTACAACGTGCAAACCTCATCAGCCATGCTGATTGGCGCATGGTGGGAAGTACTAGCACCTTGTATTGCCCTAACACTACTGGTTACTGGTCTTGCTCTGTTGAACTTTGCCGTTGACGAAATTGCGAACCCTCAACTTCGTTCTCACAAAGGCATGAAACGCTGGAAAAAACTAGCAGCAAAAGACAAGAAAGAACGTGAGCCTGAACTGGCACCACAAAATGCACTATGGAGCGGAGATAAATAATCATGACTGCACCACTAATTTCCATCCGTAACCTATGCGTAGACTACATCACAGACGCGGGCGATGTCCGCGCCTGTAACAACGTGAGCTTCGACATTGCACCAGGTGAAGTATTCGGTCTGGCTGGTGAATCTGGCTGTGGCAAATCCACTGTTGCCTTCTCACTAATGCGCCTTCATAAGCCGCCAGCGTTTATCACAGGTGGTGAGGTGATCTTCAACGGTGAAGATATCCTTCAGTACAGCGATGATCGCATGCAAGCGTTCCGCTGGAGTGAAATGTCGATGGTATTCCAGAGTGCGATGAACGCTTTGAACCCTGTTCTAACCATGGAAGAGCAGTTCTGTGACGTCATCATGCGTCATACTAATATGACTCGCGCTCAAGCAAAAACACGCGCTGAAGGTCTGCTGGAAATCGTTGATATCCACCCTAGCCGATTGAGTGATTACCCGCACCAGTTCTCTGGTGGTATGCGTCAACGTCTAGTAATCGCAATCGCTTTGGCTCTGAACCCAAAAATGATCATCATGGACGAACCGACTACCGCATTGGATGTAGTGGTTCAACGTGAAATTCTACAAAAAATTTACGCGCTTAAAGAAGAGTTTGGTTTCTCAATTCTGTTCATCACACATGACTTGTCATTGATGGTCGAGTTCTCGGATCGTATCGGCATCATGTACTCAGGTGAGTTGATTGAAGTCGCGCCTTCTAAGCAAATTCTGGAAAGTCCTTACCACCCTTACACCAAAGGTTTGGGTAGCTCTTTCCCTCCACTAACTGGACCAAAGACCAAATTGACTGGTATTCCAGGTAACCCGTTGAACTTGCTAGAAGTACCACGGGGCTGCCGCTTCCAAGCTCGTTGCGATCGCGTACATGAAGCATGTACACGTGTACCAACCCAATTACGTCAAATTGAACCAGGTCGCCTCTCAAATTGCCATTTGTACGGCGACACCATTGCTCAAGCTAAGGTTTAACAACAAAAAAACGCTAGCTAAGAACAAAAATTACACTGGAGAGAATTATGAGCAAACAATTCGGCGAACTGCTGATTGAGGGTAAAAATGTCGTTAAGGACTTCCCTTTAAACAGTAACTCAATCAAACAATCTAAGATGCGCGCAATCAACGACGTCTCTTTCAAAATGTACAAGAGCCGCGGCTTGTCAGTGGTAGGTGAATCTGGTTCAGGTAAGTCTACTACTGCAAAAATGATTGCAAAAATGTACGCACCAACCGATGGCATCATTGAATACAAAGGTCGTGATATCCAAGACATCACCTCTCGTCACGATTTAATGACCTACCGTGAAGGTGTACAAATGGTGTGGCAAGACCCGTTTGGCTCGCTAAACCCAACGCACAATATCTTCCACCATATTGCGCGCCCGCTGCTGATTCATAAGAAAGTAGCACCGGGCAACAAGAAAGAACTGGAAGAGCGTGTGTACGACCTACTTGAACAAGTTGGTCTTATTCCACCAAAAGAAACGGCGCAAAAGTTCCCGCACCAGCTATCTGGCGGTCAGCGTCAACGTGTAAACCTAGCTCGTAACATCGCAGTTGGTGCTGAAGTGGTATTGGCGGATGAGCCAACATCGATGCTCGATGTATCAATCCGTGCCGGTGTTCTGAACTTGATGGAAGAGATGAAGTTCGAGAAACAAATGTCTCTGCTTTACATCACTCACGACATCGCAACAGCGCGTTACATTGCTGAAGATCTCGCGGTCATGTACGTAGGTCACATGGTTGAATGGGGCGATACTGAAGAAATCATTCACGATCCTCAACACCCATATACGCAACTGTTGGTATCTGCGGTTCCAGATCCATCGAAGTCTATTCACGAGAAACTGAAAGGCAACAAAGGGGAAATCCCACTTTGGACACCAGAATCTGTCGGCTGTCCATTTTCTGGACGTTGTGTACACGCTACCGACAAATGTCGTGAACGACTACCAGGCGTCACTCAACTGTCCGACAACCACTTTGTCCGCTGTTACTTATTTGAAGATTAATCATAACGAGGGTCAGGTTCAGCCTGACCCATTCCTGTTTTTATCGTTTCCCGGAGACATTGAATGCTGCTACTGACTAACCACATTGGTTATGAACGTCTGGGCCCAAAGAAAGCCATTATCCAGACCGAACAACCACACTTGTCTTCTTACACTGCTCAATTGATTTGTGCCACTAGCGAGCAAACCGTGGCAACTTTTGCGGTTGAAGAACAAGGTAAAGTGGCGAACTGGCATCAGGGCTATTTCTACCTCATCGACTTTTCCTCTTTCACAACGTCAGGTGACTATTTCTTGCAAGTAGAAGATACGCGCTCTTCCTCTTTCATCGTTGGCGAACACATTCTGTTGGATCAAACTTTGTCAGATGTGATCCACTACTTCAAATCGCAACGTTGCGGCGGGATCTTCGATCAACAAGATCGACAACTTCCAGTACTAAACTCCAATAAAAAGGTTGATGTACACGGCGGCTGGTACGACGCATCAGGAGACGTTAGCAAGTATTTAAGTCACCTTTCATACGCGAATTATTTGAATCCTCAACAAACCCCAATGGTGGTTTGGAACATCCTAAAAGGGGTTTCGTTGCTTGAAGGAAGCGAAGACATTGCAGCTTTCACACGTACACGTCTGATTGAAGAAGCCCTGTTCGGTGCAGACTTTCTTGTGCGTATGCAAAACGAAAAAGGCTTTTTCTACATGACGGTCTTTGACAAGTGGAGCAAAGATACTGCGCAACGCGAGATTTGCGCGTACGAAACTCAACTTGGTCACAAATTTGACGACTATCAAGCAGGCTTTCGACAAGGTGGCGGTGTCGCCATTGCAGCGCTAGCGGCAGCGTCGCGTTTAAGTGTTCACGGTGAATACGATCAACAAAAATACCGCAACGCTGCCGAAAATGGTTACTGGCACTTAAAAGAGCACAATACACAGTACCTCAATGATGGGGAAGAAAACATTATCGACGAATACTGTGCGCTACTGGCTTGTGTGGAACTGTTTAAAGCAACCAAAGAAACTCGCTACTTGGAAGAGAGCCGTTTGTGGGCGCAACGTTTAGTTGCACGCCAAATGAGCGACGAGCAGATTCAACACTTTTGGTCAGCAAACCAAGACGGCAGCCGTCCATATTTTCACGCAGCCGAAGCTGGTCTACCAGTTATTGCCCTATGCGAATATCTATCAATTGAAGACGACTCAGCACGATCGGAATCGGTAAAACGTATCGTCAACCTAGCGTGTGAGTTTGAGGTCACAATATCGAATAAAGTGATCAACCCATTCGGTTACCCTCGCCAATATGTTAAAGGCGTAAATGAGTCAAAACGCGAGGCATTTTTTGTCGCACACAACAATGAATCCGGCTATTGGTGGCAAGGCGAGAATGCTCGACTGGGCTCACTCGCGACCATGGCGTACCTTGCTCAACCGCATATAGCGTCGCAAGAAGTACAGCAACAACTTTCTGTGTTTGCTCAAGATGCATTGAACTGGGTTGTAGGCTTAAACCCATACGACATGTGCATGCTAGATGGCCATGGTCGTAACAACCCTGATTACCTCCCTCAATATGGTTTCTTCAACGCAAAAGGTGGCGTGTGTAACGGAATCACTGGCGGCTTTGAAGACGAGGAAGACATTGCATTTAACCCACCAGCACAAAAAGAAGACGTGTTACAAAACTGGCGCTGGGGCGAACAATGGATCCCGCATGGCGCTTGGTACTTACTCGCGATAATCAGTCAAGCTCAGCATGTTTCTCAGTTGGCGACCTCTAAAAATATGAAGGAAGAATAATCATGGGAATGTATTTTGTCGGTATCGATGGTGGCGGCACGTCATGTCGAGCCAGGATTAAAGATTCACAAGGTAATTTTCTTGGCGAGGCCAAAAGCGGCAGTGCCAACATCATGCTAGGTGCTGAAATAGCAATGGCTTCGATTCTTGAATCCATCACTTCGGCTACCGAGCAAGGCGGTCTGACACAACAAGATTTCGCGTCGATGCACGTCGGCTTAGCCCTTGCTGGCGCAGAGCACAAAGCATCTTGGCAAGCCTTCATGTCTCTTCCTCATCCATTTGCCAGTATAACTCTGAATACCGATGCTTACGGTGCGTGCGTTGGTGCGCACAATGGCGAAGATGGCGCAATCATGATTGCGGGAACCGGTTCTTGTGGCATCTACCTTAAAGGATTGGAGCAACACGTTGTCGGTGGTCGTGAATTCCCTATTTCGGATCAAGGTGGCGGCGCAGTGATGGGGCTACGCCTAGTTCAGCAAGTTTTGTTAGCTGAAGATGGCATCAGAGAAAAAACGCCCCTAGCACAACACGTTATGACGCATTTCGAAAATGAGGTCGACAACTTGGTGGCGTGGTCAAAACAGGCGCTTCCTCGTGATTATGGGCAGTTTTCTCCGGCTATTTTCCAACATGCGGAACAAGGCGATGCACTGGCCATTGAAATGCTGAAGCAAACCGCAGCGGATATAGAAATGTTTCTCGTGGCATTAAACAAGCGCGGCGCAACACGTATTTGTTTAATGGGTAGCATTGCTGAACGCATTGTACGTTGGCTTTCACCACCAGTTCAGCAATGGATTGTTGAGCCACAGTTTGACGCGATTGAAGGCGCAATTATGTTTGCTGGCAAACCAGAACATAACCTTTACTCGCTCAGTGCGGCGTAGGAGTAGATATGGAATATCGTGTTGATCTCGTAGTCCTTTCTGAGCAGAAACAAAACTGCCGCTTTGGCCTCACCTTTCATAACTTGAGCGACCAAGACCTAAACAGCTGGAGCTTAACTTTCGCTTTCGATCGTTACATTCTTCCAGACAGCGTTTCAAATGGTCAACTGACTCAAATTGGTAGTTTTTGCACACTTAAACCAGAAGGGGTGGTACTGGCTGCCAACCATCACTATTACTGTGAATTCAGTATTGGTTCGAACCCATTCCGTTATTACTCGGATGGCTTTAACGAAGCGATGATCAACTTTGTCGTTGATGGAAACCCACAGCGCGCACAAGTGGATGTCACGCCTATCGTATTAGCTTCACCATACCGTGAACGCAGTGAGATTCCGGCAAGTTTAACCCATGCACAGCCCTTGCTGCCAAAACCAAACCATATTGAGGTCAGCGATCACTATTTTAGCTTTGATCATCATGCTGGCGTCGCGGTTTATTCAAGCCTGGCCAATTCAGCTAAAGAATGGCTACTTGAAGAGCTTAAGCGCATTCACCAATTTGAGTTCGCATCAGACAATGGCAGTCAGATCATCTTCAAAGGCAACCCAACCTTGGATGAAGGCGCTTACAAACTGAAAGTAGCCGAAGAGTCAATCAAAATTGAAGCAGGATCTTCGTCTGGTTTTACCCATGCTTGTGCAACGTTATTACAACTAGTCAAAGTTGGCGATCAACCTAACTCAATGGAAGTAGTTTGCTGTTCAATCAAGGACAGGCCACGCTTTCGTTACCGCGGTATGATGCTCGATTGTGCTCGTCATTTTCACTCCGTTGAGCAAGTCAAACGCTTGATCAACCAACTGGCTCATTACAAGTTCAATACGTTCCATTGGCATCTTACCGACGATGAGGGTTGGCGAATTGAAATCAAATCACTGCCTCAACTGACCGATATTGGTGCTTGGCGCGGATTGGATGAGATCAATGAACCACAGTACACGCACTTTGATGAACGTTACGGCGGCTTCTACACGCAAGAAGACATCAAAGACGTTATCGAATTTGCATCGCAACGCGGCATCACCATCATTCCTGAAATTGATGTACCTGGTCATTGCCGAGCCGCCATCAAGTCGTTACCACACCTATTGGTAGAAGCGGAAGATACCACCGAATACCGCAGTATTCAGCATTACAACGACAACGTCATTAACCCTGCTCTGCCGGGGAGTTATGAATTTATCGACAAAGTGCTAGAAGAAGTCTCTGCACTTTTTCCTGCGCCTTACGTTCATATTGGTGCCGACGAAGTACCTAACGGCGTATGGTCAAAAAGCCCAGCATGCCAAGCACTAATGGAACAACTGGGTTACAGCGACTACAAAGATTTGCAAGGACACTTCTTACGTTATGCCGAAGACAAACTTCGTAAATTGGGCAAACGCATGCTGGGCTGGGAAGAAGCTCAACACGGCGACAAAGTCAGTAAAGATACGGTGATCTACTCATGGCTAAGCGAAGAAGCGGCCTTGAACTGTGCTCGCCAAGGCTTTGATGTGGTGCTGCAACCAGCACAAACCACTTACCTAGATATGACCCAAGACTACGCACCTGAAGAACCGGGCGTGGACTGGGCAAACCCACTGCCACTAGAAAAAGCTTACAACTACGAGCCGCTCGCTGAAGTGCCTGCCGACGACCCAATACGTAAGCGCATTTGGGGCATTCAAACAGCATTATGGTGCGAAATTATCAATAACCAACCTCGCATGGACTACATGATCTTCCCTCGTTTAACTGCAATGGCAGAAGCATGTTGGACAGACAAACAACACCGAGATTGGACCGACTATTTATCACGCTTGAAAGGCCATCTACCTCTGCTTGATTTGCAGGGAGTGAATTACCGTAAACCGTGGAAGTAATACAAAACTGATGTCGAAACATCACGCTTGAAGAGTTTTTAAATTTTGGCTGCTGATGCAGCTTCGTAAAAAGGAAAGACACAAATGAAATACGGCTATTTCGATAACGAGAATCGCGAATACGTCATCACTCGCCCTGACGTACCAGCACCATGGACCAACTACCTAGGTACTGAGAAGTTCTGTACGGTTATCTCGCACAACGCGGGTGGCTACTCGTTCTACAACTCTCCAGAATACAACCGTGTTACTAAATTCCGTCCAAATGCGACATTCGATCGCCCAGGACACTACGTTTACTTGCGTGATGATGAGACAGGTGATTACTGGTCAATCTCTTGGCAACCAGTTGCGAAGAGCCTAGACGAAGCAAACTACGAAGTTCGTCACGGCTTGTCTTACTCTAAATTTAAGTGTGAGTACAACGGTATTGAAGCTGAAAAGACGCTATTCGTACCAAAAGGCGAAGACGCTGAAATCTGGGATGTAGTGATTAAAAACACCTCTGACAAACCACGTACGATCAGTGCATTCTCATTTGTTGAGTTCTCATTCAGCCACATTCAATCTGATAACCAAAACCATCAGATGTCTCTGTACTCGGCAGGTACGGCTTACAACGAAGGCGTGATCGAGTACGACCTGTACTACAACACCAACGATTTCGAAGGCTTCTACTACCTAGCTTCAACATTTGACCCAGATTCATACGACGGCCAACGTGACAGCTTCCTAGGCCTATACCGTGACGAAGCAAACCCGTTAGCGGTAGAACAAGGTAAGTGTTTCAATACAGCACAAACGTGTTACAACCACTGTGGCTCTTTGCATAAGCAATTTACTATTCAGCCGGGTGAAGAAGTTCGCTTTGCTTACATTCTAGGTATCGGTAAAGGCAACGGTGAGCGTCTACGTGCTAAGTACCAAGACCTTGCAGAAGTCGACAACGCATTTGCGGGTATCAAAACACACTGGGATGAGCGCTGTGGCAAGTTCCAAGTGAAATCACCAAACGAAGGTCTAGATACCATGATCAACGCTTGGACACTGTACCAAGCAGAAACTTGTGTGGTGTGGTCTCGCTTTGCTTCATTCATCGAAGTGGGTGGTCGTACTGGTCTTGGTTACCGCGATACAGCGCAAGATGCGATCTCAGTCCCTCACGCTAACCCTGCAATGACGCGCAAACGTATCGTTGACCTACTGCGCGGCCAAGTAAAAGCGGGCTACGGTCTACACCTATTTGATCCAGATTGGTTCGATCCAGAAAAAGCTGACGTTAAACCATCGAAATCCCCAACCGTGGTTCCAACACCGTCTGATGAAGACAAGATTCACGGCATCGAAGACACCTGTTCTGATGACCACCTATGGCTAGTTCCAACCATCTGTAAGTACGTGATGGAAACCGGTGAGCACAGCTTCTTTGACGAAGTGATCCCTTACGCCGACGGTGGCGATGCAACGGTTTATGACCACATGAAAGCCGCACTAGACTTCTCGGCTGAATACGTAGGTCAAACCGGTATCTGTAAAGGTCTGCGTGCAGACTGGAACGACTGTCTGAACCTAGGTGGTGGCGAATCTTCAATGGTGTCGTTCCTACATTTCTGGGCACTGCAGGAGTTCATCGACCTAGCGAAATACCTAGGTAAGGAAGCCGACGTTGAAAAATACACGGTGATGGCAGCAAACGTTCGTGAAGCGTGTGAAACCCACCTTTGGGATGACGAAGGCGGTTGGTACATCCGTGGTCTGACGAAGAATGGCGACAAGATCGGTACTGCGCAACAAGCGGAAGGCCGAGTACACCTAGAGTCAAACACACTTGCGGTACTTTCTGGTGCGGTATCTCAAGAGCGCGGCGAAAAAGCGATGGACGCTGTCGATGAGAACCTATTCTCTGAATACGGCCTTCACCTAAACTCACCATCTTTTGCAACACCGAATGATGATATCGGCTTCGTAACTCGTGTTTACCAAGGCGTAAAAGAGAACGGGGCGATCTTCTCGCATCCAAACCCATGGGCTTGGGTAGCTGAAGCGAAACTGGGTCGTGGTGATCGTGCAATGAAGTTCTACGATGCACTAAACCCATACAACCAGAACGACATCATCGAAAAACGTATCGCAGAACCGTACTCCTATGTGCAGTTCATCATGGGTCGTGACCACCAAGACCACGGTCGTGCAAACCACCCATGGTTAACAGGTACATCTGGCTGGGCTTACTTCGCTGTTACCAACTTTATCCTTGGTGTGCGTACAGGCTTCGATGGCCTAACTATCGATCCATGTATCCCAACGAACTGGCCTGGTTTCGAAGTGACTCGTCAATGGCTAGGTGCAACGTACAACATCAAAGTCGTTAACCCAGACTCAGTAAGCAAAGGCGTTAAGTCGATTACTGTGAACGGTGAAGCGGTGAATGGTGCCTCTGTACCAGTTCAAGCGGAAGGTTCAGTAAACGAAGTTATCGTTACTCTAGGTTAATCATCTTTTGGGGGAGAGCTTTTCCCCTTTTGATTTATCCGATGCACTTGAGTTTGAGAAGTGCATCGGTTCGCTAGCAAAGATTTAAGACGCGGTGGGATGCCGCTCTTATCGAGGATCGAATCATGATCAAATTTGGTACAGGCGGTTGGCGTGCATTTATTGGTGAGGAGTTCACCAAAGATAACGTACGCTTGGTTGCCCAAGCAGTTGCAAACATCACGAATAACGAATCGGTTGCTGATCGCGGTTTTGTGATTGGCTATGACCGTCGTTTTCTTTCCGATAAAGCAGGTCGTTGGTTCGCTGAAGTTCTAGCAGCAAACGGCATTATGGTTAGCTTTATCGACAAATTTGTCCCAACACCTATCGTAATGTTTAAAGCGAAAGAAATGGGCTGCGCATACTCGGCATGTATTACCGCATCACACAACCCTGCCGATTACAACGGCATTAAAGTCTTCATTGAAGGTGGTCGTGACGCAGATGAAATCATCACCCAAAAAATCGAATCACAAATAGACGCGCTCACTGCGCAAGATGTAAAAAGCGTCGACTTTGAACAAGCGGTTGAAGATAAGCTGATTGAAATCATCAATCCGATGAACGAATTCGTTGACTCAATCATCGACTTTATCGACATCGGAGCGATCAAGAAGGCGAATTTACGTGTTTTGATCGACCCAATGTTTGGTGTCGCGAAAAACGCACTGCAAACCGTATTAATCAACGGCCGCTGTGACGTTGATGTGATTAACGATGGCAAAAACCCAGACTTCGGTGGGTTAATGCCTTCGCCAAGCGCTGCAACACTCTACCGTTTGATGCACCTAGTGAAAGAGCAAGGTTACGATATTGGCATCGGTACTGATGGCGATGCGGACCGTCTTGGTATTATCGACGAAAAAGGTAACTTCATTCATCCAAATGAAGTGCTACTGCTGCTTTACTACTACCTACTTGAATACAAAGGCTGGAAAGGCTCCGTGGTACGTAACATCGCAACCACCCACCTTCTCGATAAAGTCGCCGAAGATCATGGCGAGAAATGCTTTGAGGTTCCTGTAGGCTTTAAGCACATCAGCTCCCAAATGGAAGCGGATGACTCACTGATTGGCGGGGAAAGCTCTGGTGGCCTAACCATTCGCGGCCACATCAAAGGTAAAGACGGCGTATTCGCATCAAGCCTATTGGTAGAAATGATTTCAGTAACCGGCAAGAAGCTGTCTGAGTTGCTGGATGAAATCTACGGCAAGTACGGCTATGCCTACATGGCAGAAGGCGATTGCAAGTTCAAACCAGCGCAAAAAGACGTACTGTTCAACAAGATTTATGTTGAAAAGCAGTTGCCTGAGTTTGAGTTTGAAATCGAAAAAGTCAGCTATGAAGATGGTGCGAAAGTCTACTTCAAGAACGGCGGTTGGATCATCGCTCGCTTCTCTGGCACTGAGCCACTGCTACGAATTTTTGCAGAGATGCAAGATAAGGACACTGCGGAACGTGTTCTTCAACAGTTTAAAGACTTCTTGTCTTTATAACTGAACCTTGTGCCCGCTTCGAGCACTATGATGAGAGTCAACGCTGTCTGAAAAGGCGCTCATCAACAGGAGAAGAGCACTTGCCCGGCTCCACAGCCGGGCTTTTTTATTGTATGTTGGGAAGTCGTAAACGAGATAGAAAAGATACTCAGGAGCGTTAAGCAAATGCCAGGACGCCTTGCGTTTCAATTTTCACCGCGACGGACTCACCTATATTTAATGCTTGCGAAGCTGTAGCTAACAAACGGTCACCATTCGCGTTAATCACATAACGGCAGTGATCACCCATAAAATGCTGTTCCAATACGGTTACCGAACTATCTTCATCGGATTGAATTTGCACATGCTGCGGTCTTAGCAGTAAAGAGCACTCCGCCTGTACTGGAATATCTTGTTGAGCCGTGGCTTCAACCACGCCCAAGTGGGTTTCATATTCTGAATTCGAAACCCGTTTAGCAGCAAGGTAACTGCCACCACCTAAGAAATCAGCGACAAATTTACTTGAAGGCTGGTAGTAAAGCTCAGATGCTGTGCCATATTGCTCGATGACTCCATTGTTCATCACTGCCATTTTATCGGCGAAAGCAAAAGCCTCTTCACGGCTATGCGTAACAAAAATGGCAGTCACACCTTGGGCCTTAAAAATCTTACGGATCTCACTTATCAACTCATGGCGAACTTGCGTATCAATATTAGAAAACGGTTCATCAAGTAACAATAAGTCTGGGCTGTAAGCTAATGAGCGAGCAATCGCAACACGCTGCTGCTGTCCACCAGACAATTGATGAGGATAACGATCGCCATAACCTTGAAGATGCACGAGTTCTAACATCTCTTGAACTTTGGCATTTTTCTCTTTTGTCGAGCACTGCTTTAAGCCAAAGGCAATGTTTTGCTCCACCGTCAAGTGAGGAAAAAGTGCGTAATCTTGGAAAATCATCCCGATATTACGCTGTTCTGGCGGCAACCAGTTTTCCCCATCATCAATTGTGACGCAATTTAGACTCATTTCGCCTGACGTTAACGGCAATAATCCCGCAACGGCCTTTAATAGTGTTGTTTTCCCACAGCCACTGGCTCCTAGCAAACAGACAATCTGCCCTTGTTCTACCTCAAGAGACAATGATTCGAGTACAGTTTGATCGTCATATTGGCACGTTAGGTTTTTAATTGATAATGCACAGCTCATCAGTGATTTTGCTCCAGTGAACGGTTAACAACAACAAGCGGGATCAACCCAACAAGAACCAACAGAACCGCTGGCAAAGCGGCCAATTCTAAATGCTCATCCGAGGCGAAGTTATAAACGTATGTGGCTAGTGTTTCAAAGTTAAACGGACGAAGTAACAAAGCCGCATTAAGCTCTTTCATCGACTCGATAAACACTAATAAAGCCGCAATCAGTGCACCGCGCTTAACCAGCGGAAAGTGCACGCGCCACAGCATGGCATTGGGCTTACAACCCATAGTGCGCGATGCCATATCTAACGACGGAGAAATTTTATTTAAATTACTTTCGATACTACCAATCGCTACCGCGGAAAAGCGCACAACCATGGCAAATACTAGTGCGAACATGGAACCAGAAAAGATAAGTCCCGGCCTTCCCCACTCCATGGCTTTAGCAACATCGTTGACACGATGATCCATAAACAGCACAGCGACCATCACACCGATGGCTAGTACCGTTCCTGGTACTGCATAGCCCATAGAAGAAAGACGCATAAATGCCAAGCTTTCTCGTTTACCACTGACTCGATGGGTAAAGTTAACGATCAGTGCGACAGCAACACCAATAATCGCAGCAATAACAGACACAACTAAGCTATTCCATGCGTATTCACGAAACTCTGAGGTCCAACTCTGCGCAAAATAAGTGATCGCATAATCAATCAGCTGTAGTAGCGGCAAAATAAAAGCGACTGAAACCAAGCCCCAACACCAAACCAGTGCGGTCCACTTTTTCCAGCCCGTCAACTCGTAACGAAAATCTTCGTGACTGTTAAATTGGCTTTGAAAAAGCTTTTGTTTACGGCGGCTGTATCGTTCGGCACTAAGAAGCAGTACTACAATGACGAGCATCATGGCAGAAATCTTGGCTGCCGCATTAAGATTAGAGTACCCCAACCAAGTATCGTAGACCGCTGTGGTTAACGTATTCACCGCGAAGTAACTTACCGTACCAAAGTCACCGATGGTCTCCATTGCGACCAATGATAAACCTACTGCGATAGAGGGTCTTACTAACGGCATCGAGATGCGCCAAAAGCTTTCCCATGGAGAGCACTTGAGCAAACGCGCGCTTTGCAATAAAGATACATTTTGCTCCATAAACGCAGCCCGGCACAATAAATACACGTAAGGATACAACACCAAAGCCAACACAAAGGTCGCACCAGGCAACGTACGAATGTCAGGGAACCAATACTCGCCAGGTCCCCATCCGGTTACATCACGCAAAAAGATCTGAATCGGGCCTGCAAAATCAAACCAATCAGTAAAAATATAACCAATGATATAACCTGGCATTGCAAGAGGTAGCACCAATGCCCACTGCAACCATTTTTCGGTCGGCAGTTTACACATGGCCATTATCCAAGCGCTTGGAATACCAAGAATTAAGGACAGCACCATTACGCCAACAGTTAGCGCAACCGTGTTAAAAATATAAGTCGGCATGACCGTTGCCATTAAATGAGCAAACAAATCATCCGTTTCACCAATTGCGGTGTAGAAGATCGCTAAGATCGGCAAAACCAGTAGCAGAGTTATTACCCCACTACTGGTTTTCCATAAAGAGTGTTTATCTTTCATCGCCTAATTACTGCAAGGCTGTATGAAATACAAATGCTGTTGCAAATACATCTCATATCCTTTAATCAAATGGGGGTACTGTTATACCCCCACAAGGAATTAAAGGTCAAATTTCACTTCATCTAATAGCTTAATTGCCGCTTCGTGGTTGGCTGCAATATCGTCTAGAGAAAGCTTGTCTGCTTTAAAGTCACCCCAAGATTCCACAAGCTCAGAACGCTTCACGCCTTCTTTAACTGGGTACTCGTAGTTAACTTCTGCGTACATTTGCTGCGCTTTGTCACCCGTTAGGAATTCCATTAGCTTCACAGCATTGTCTTTGTTTGGAGAGTACTTAGCCATCGCCATACCAGAGATATTCACGTGAGTGCCTGTAGTCTCTTGGTTAGGGAAGTTGATGTAAACTGCATCAGCCCAAGCTTTTTGCTCTTTGTCGTTAACCATTTTACCTAGGTAGTAGCTGTTACCTAGAGAAACATCACATAGGCCTTCTTTGATCGCTTTAACTTGTGCACGATCGTTGCCTTGTGGTTTGCGAGCAAGGTTTGCTTTCACGCCTTCTAACCACTCTTTGGTTTCTGCTTCGCCATTGTGAGCAATCATTGCTGAAACTAGAGAAACGTTGTACGGGTGCTTACCGCTACGAGTACAAATTTTACCTTTGAACTCTGGCTTAGCTAAGTCTGCGTAGTTGAAATCTGCGCCTAGTTTACCTACGCGATCACGTGATGAATAAACGCTACGAGAACGTAGAGTTAGAGCAAACCACTCATTCTCTTTATCTTGGTATTGAGCAGGTACGTTTTCTTCAATGATTTTGCTATCGACTTTCTGAACTAAACCTTTGTTTGTCAGTTCAGCTAGACGGCTGATGTCTGTCGTAAGAATAACGTCAGCAGGGCTGTACTCACCTTCTTGAGCTAGCTTTTCTGCTAAGCCTTTTTTAGCAAATTTTACGTTTACTTTGATACCAGTTTCTTTAGTGAACTCATTGAACATAGGTTCAACTAGGAAAGGTTGACGGTAAGAGTAGACGTTCACTTCTTCAGCAGCCATTGCTGTTGGAGCTAGAGTAGCGCAAGTTAGTGCTGAAAGAGTTAGCAGTTTTTTCATTGTTTAATCCTTTACCATGCTAATGATAACGTTTATCAGTTGCGTTATTATATGTATGTTCAATAAGAAGACAATGACGAATATTAAAAAACCTGCTCATCGGAGCAGGTTTTATTGTGTTAAGTGTGTAACCATTTATTACAAGCTAATGATTATTTCACCGTAACAAACTCTGGGTAAGCACCAACACCACAATCATGCATGTCCATACCTTCCATTTCTTCATCTTCTGTAACGCGAATCCCAACGGTCGCTTTCAAGATTGCCCACACAACTAGGCTAGCACCAAATACCCAAGCAAAGATAACTACGGCACCTAAAAGCTGTGCACCAAACGTTGCATCACCGTTGCTCAGTGGCACTACCATTAGGCCGAAGAAACCACACACACCGTGAACTGAGATAGCACCTACTGGATCGTCAATTTTAAGTTTATCTAGAGCAATGATACTGAATACTACTAGTGCACCCGACACCGCACCAATCGCAACCGCGTACAGTGGTGATGGCGATAGAGGGTCTGCAGTGATGGCAACCAAGCCAGCTAGCGCGCCATTGAGGATCATCGTTAAATCGGCTTTACCCCAAGTAGTTTTACAAACGAATAGCGCCGCAATTGCACCAGCAGCCGCTGCTGCGTTAGTGTTTAGAAAGATCTGACCTACCGCTGTAGCATTCTCAAAATCTGAAACCATCAACTGAGAACCACCGTTAAATCCAAACCAGCCAAACCAAAGGATAAAAGTACCCAACGTTGCCAAAGGCATGTTAGAACCTGGAATCGGATAGATTTCACCATTTTTACCGTACTTACCCTTACGCGCGCCAAGCAGTAACACACCAGCAAGAGCAGCAGAAGCACCTGCCATATGTACGATACCAGACCCCGCAAAGTCACTAAATCCAGCTTCTGCTAGGAAGCCTCCACCCCATGTCCAGTAACCTTCCATTGGATAGATAAACGCAGTTAAAATCGCAGAGAAAATCAAGAAAGACCAAAGCTTCATGCGCTCAGCTACCGCACCAGAAACGACGGACATAGCAGTTGCAACGAAGACAACTTGGAAGAAGAAGTCAGACTCTAAAGAGTGGTCGGCCCCTTCACCTTGAGTACCAATTAGCGTACCAAATGAAGGTAACCAGCCTCCTTCTCCATTATCGACATACATGATGTTATAACCGACAATCAGAAACATCGTGCATGCGATGGCGTACAAACAGATGTTCTTCGTAAGAATTTCTGTTGTGTTTTTAGAGCGCACAAGGCCAGCCTCTAGCATCGCAAAGCCTGCTGCCATCCACATTACCAACGCACCGGAAATGAGGAAGAAAAAGGTGTCAAGTGCGTAACGTAACTCGGTTACTGTTGTTGTTAATTCCATAATAAGTATCTCCAATCCTTTGAATTCTTAAAGTGCTTCTGCGTCCATTTCGCCAGTTCGGATACGCACCGCTTGGTTCAGATCGTAAACAAAAATTTTACCGTCGCCGATTTTTCCGGTTTGCGCAGCTTTTGTAATTGCTTCAACAACGCGATCTACATTGTCTGCGTGAGTCGCGATTTCAATTTTCACCTTTGGTAGAAAATCGACTTGATACTCTGCACCGCGATACAATTCCGTGTGACCTTTTTGACGACCGAACCCTTTAACTTCTGATACTGTCATCCCTTCGATACCGACATCAGCCAATGCTTCTCGTACATCGTCTAATTTAAACGGCTTAATAATGGCATTGATTATTTTCATTGAGTTATCTCCGAAGCTTTCATCCTGAAACACTTCTTATAATCCAATCTACGTGCCAAGTTTTTAAGTTATTGAATAATAAAAACTAACCTCAATTTACATATCTATAAACAAAAAGAGCGCACCATATCGGTGCGCCCTTTTCACAAATTTAAAGCAACGGCAGAGAAGTTACCCAAAACTGTGCATTAAATGTTCAAAAAGTCTTTCCACTGTTCGATAAGTGCCATGAAATCCTCTATCCCACAACTTGCTGTACTTTCTGCATTGTAGAAGTCGAACTCACTTTCCATCTCGACATCATATTCATGGGCTAATGCGTTTTCTTGTACAAGAACTTCGTCGCCCTGAATCATCAAGCTAATTTCCGTGCCTGTTAGGTTATGCTCCTGAGAAGGCGCTGAAAATGACCGCTCAATTAGCTTTTCAACCTGTGCAATCTTCATCGGATCTTTGCCAATTTCTTCTTGCAACCAGCGCCCTACAATCTCATGTCCCATGCTACATTTTACGTAGTACTCGCCCATCAACGTGTTACGAATGAATTCAAATTCCACCGAGATTGCCTATTTCGTATCAATTTGGTGCGAGTATAGCGAATTGCTCCCATAAAAAAAGCACCTCATATGAGGTGCTTTTGAATTGTGCATTTCTGATTATGCCGGTTCTTGGAAGATCACTTCGTCCGCTTTCTTGGTGTATTGATCCATTTTATGGAAGTTCAAGTAGCGGTATGTATCCGTTGCCGTAGCGTCGATTTGCTTCGCGTATTCTAGGTATTCTTCTTTGGTTGGAATCTTACCTAGAATTGCACCTACTGCAGCTAGCTCAGCTGACGATAGGTAAACATTCGCCCCAGTACCCAGACGGTTCGGGAAGTTACGCGTTGAAGTCGACATTACTGTTGATTTATCTGCAACACGTGCTTGGTTACCCATACAAAGTGAACACCCTGGCGTTTCAATACGAACCCCTGCACGTCCGAAGATACCGTAGTAGCCTTCTTCAATCAGTTGGTCTTTATCCATCTTTGTTGGTGGCGCTACCCAAAGGCGCGTTGCTAACTGGCCATTGAACTTATCAAGCAATTTACCTGCTGCGCGGAAGTGACCGATGTTCGTCATACAAGAACCGATGAACACTTCATCAATCGCTGTGCCTTGTACTTCAGACAACAAACGAGCGTCATCTGGGTCATTCGGTGCACATAGTACTGGCTCATTGATTTCAGCCATATCGATTTCAATCACATGTGCGTATTCAGCGTCTTTATCTGCTTGCATCAGCTCAGGGTTTGCTAGCCACTCTTGCATTGCTGTAATGCGGCGCTCGATAGTACGGCGATCACCGTAGCCTTCAGAGATCATCCACTTCAGCATCACGATGTTAGAGTTTAAGTACTCTTCGATCGACTCTTGAGACAATTTCACAGTACAACCTGCCGCCGAACGCTCTGCAGATGCATCAGAAAGCTCAAATGCTTGCTCAACCGTTAGCGTTTCTAAGCCTTCAATCTCAAGGATACGGCCAGAAAATTCGTTGATCTTGCCCGCTTTCTCTACCGTTAGTAGACCTTGCTGAATCGCGTAGTAAGGGATGGCATGAACAAGATCACGCAGTGTAATACCCGGTTGCATTTCACCTTTAAAACGAACCAAGATTGACTCTGGCATGTCTAGCGGCATAACGCCTGTCGCAGCTGCAAAGGCAACCAAGCCCGAGCCTGCTGGGAATGAAATACCCAGAGGGAAACGAGTATGTGAGTCCCCACCCGTACCGACAGTATCCGGTAGTAGCATACGGTTTAGCCATGAGTGGATAATACCGTCACCAGGACGAAGAGATACACCACCGCGGTTCATAATAAAGTCCGGAAGTGTATGGTGAGTGTTAACGTCTACTGGTTTTGGATAAGCCGATGTGTGACAGAAAGACTGCATGACAAGATCAGCAGAGAAGCCGAGACACGCCAAGTCTTTAAGTTCATCACGAGTCATAGGGCCAGTAGTATCTTGCGAACCTACTGTCGTCATTTTCGGCTCACAGTAGGTTCCAGGACGGATGCCTTCTACGCCACATGCTTTACCAACCATTTTCTGTGCAAGCGTGTAGCCTTTACCAGAATCTGCGATTTCACCAGGTTTGCGGAATACGTCCGAAGGCTCAAGACCTAGCGATTGACGCGCTTTGTCTGTCAAACCACGACCGATGATCAATGGGATACGACCACCAGCACGAACTTCATCAATCAGTACTTCTGTTTTTAGCGAGAACTCAGCTAGAACCTCACCAGTTTCGTGGTTGCAAACTTTACCTTCATATGGGTAAACATCGATAACATCGCCCATGTTGAGCTTAGTTACGTCAACTTCGATTGGTAGTGCGCCAGCATCTTCCATTGTGTTAAAGAAGATAGGGGCAATTTTGCCACCAAGCACATACCCACCAGCTCGTTTGTTTGGAACGTAAGGGATATCATCACCCATAAACCAAAGCACTGAGTTGGTTGCAGATTTACGTGAAGAGCCAGTACCAACAACATCACCAACGTAAACCAATTGATGACCTTTGTCTTTTAACTCTTCAATTTGCTTGATCGGACCAATAGTACCCGGTTGATCAGGGTTTATTCCTTCACGCTCGTTTTTAAGCATCGCCAGTGCGTGTACTGGGATATCAGGACGAGACCAAGCGTCAGGTGCAGGTGAAAGGTCATCCGTGTTCGTTTCACCTGTTACTTTAAATACGGTTAGAGTGACTTTTTCTTCAAGCTTAGGCTTAGAAAGGAACCACTCAGCATCAGCCCATGATTGAAGTACTTTCTGTGCATGCGCATTGCCTGCTTTTGCTTTCTCTTCTACGTCATAGAAAGCATCAAACATTAGCAGCGTATGAGACAGCGCTTTTACTGCGATCTCTGCCAGTGCTTCATCATCCAATAGCTCAACTAGCGGTTCGATGTTGTAACCACCTTGCATAGTGCCTAGCAGTTCAGCCGCTTTTTCACGACTCACTAATGGTGATTTAACTTCACCTTTTGCTACTGCTGTTAGGAAACCCGCTTTTACATAAGCAGCTTCATCAACACCTGGAGGGATACGGTTTTCAAGTAGGTCAAGAATGACTTCTTCTTCACCTTGTGGGGGATTTTTCAGAAGTTCTACAAGTCCAGCAACTTGTTCTGCGTCTAGCGGTTTAGGAACAACTCCTTCAGCAGCACGCTCTTCGACGTGTTTACGGTAGGCTTCAAGCACGACTTTTTCCTCTCATTGCGGTTCCTCCTCTATTATTACTATTGTTAAAGTAAAGGAGTGAACATCCTTGGAAACTTGGCTCTCCATTGCCCTTGTTTTCATTCAATTATGATTGAGAAACAGCGCCGTAGAGGCCAAAGTGTGGGCAAAATAATAGCAAATTTAACCTTAAATTAAAATCTTATCATTTTGACCAACATAGCAACTTACGACTAAAGTTCTGCTAATTTTGACCAAATATGCCAAGTTTTTGCTTTCTCATACCCGATTAATTAAACGATGTTCCTACGATCAAATACACAGCATCTAAATCTTGCTCGGTACGACCGTATGCCAACATTATTGGTCCTATTGGTGAGTCAACACCAAAGAAGATGGAGCCAGCATTGTAAAGCGGCGCTTCGTTTAGTTTCAGATCATTATCAGACCAAACACCGCCATATTCGACCGATGCGCCCAGGTAGACTGGAGCTTCAAACAATCCGAAATCATTATCAAACCACTTATATCGGTACACCAAACTGCTGAAAAATAAGTTCTGTCCGATCAGGCTATTTCTTGGGATTCCAGATAGGCTTAAAAAGCCGCCCAACTCTCTGGGATCAAGCGGTAAAGATGAGTTTTTACTCTCTACAAAACTATATTCAGCATGTCCGACTAAAGTATGACGCTGATGACTCACTGCACCTTTAAATCGTGCAGAGATTTCATAAACGGTATCTTCAATAATTTTGTCAGTTTCTAAAAGGCTAACGCCTTGAGGACTTTGATCATGAGACACTAAATATTCGAGATCGACTAAAAGCCCACGAGTCGGAAATGCGAAATCATCAAGTGTATCTAGGCGATAATTGGCAAACAGGCCACGACGTTCAAAATCCAATTTACCAGCAGAAGCCAAAGTAGAAAGCTCAATATCTCCGGTTGAGTAGCGAGCGCCAAATCGAAGTTCTTGCCACAATGTGGGTTGGATACCTATCGCTAACTCTGTTGTAAAATCATCGTAAGTGACCGGAAAAAAGTCATTTACTGACTCTAAATCTGGTGCTTGAGGCTCTGTTAAAGGTAAGTTTCGGCTCTCACTACCATAGGAAATTCGCCCCGATACAAAAAGTTCTTGGCTAGATAAAACAGGGGAATACAACTCAGCTTCAATCAGCTTATCCGTGCCCATTTCTACGTTGAACGCCAACTCCGCGCCATGAGAGTTTAAATTGGTAAAGTTGGTCGATATTCCTATGCCGTACTGGCTATCTGTATCGAAGTCATCTTCAAGAAAAAATCGGAAGTTGAGATAATTAGGCCCCCACGACTTCTCGTTAACATCAAAAACCAACAATGTCTCACCATCAACCTCTTCAAAGTGATAAGTGATGAGCTCGAACCGATCTAACGCGTAGAGGTTTTCAACGGCTTTCTCAATTTCGGCCGTTGAAATACGACGTCCGGTTTCTAGTTCAATACGATTCGTCAACAACACATCGCTGTAGTGCGTATTATTAACAATCACTATGTCATCAACCACACGCTGATCGCCATAAATCAAAGTTTTACGAACTTCTTGTTTGCGATCGATGTATTTTTGATAGTCCGCATTGGACAAGCGCAACCCTTTCAGCTTGTCTTTTAACTGCTTGGTAATATCGTACCCAGCTTGAAAAGCCCAAGGCATTTTGTCGAACTCGACAGTTTCCATGGTGCCCACATTGGGACGAATATAGATATCTTGAGGTTCAAGCTCGTCCACTTGCTGTTGTGTACTACGACGAACGAGATAGTTAGAGAGTTGGTCCGCGACAGTAAACAGCCCCGTAAATTCATCTTCGGTTTTGTAATCGGTGCTAATATCGACGGCAATAACGACATCAGCCCCCATGGCGCGAGCCACATCGACAGGCATGTTATTGACGACACCGCCATCAACAAGCATATGGCCATTGAGCTTATAAGGAGGAAGCGCTCCTGGTACAGACATGCTAGCCATCATGGCGTCCACAAGGTAACCATTGCCCAGTACGACTTCTTCTAGGGCAAGAATATCAGTCGCAACAGAACGATAAGGAATGGCAAGATCATCAAAAGAATCGAATCGCCCTAAGTTCCCTGTAGTCTCACGCAATACTCGCAACATGTTCTGGCCTTGCACCACACCCGTTGGTGCTCGTACCTCACCGAACCTTAAGCCGAGATCGGTATTAATTTGATAGCGGTCTTCATACTCTTTGTCACGAACTCGACGTTGGCTACGGTCAACACGATCTCGATAACCGCTGCCCCAATCGACGGTGTAGATAAAACTCTCGATTTCATCAGCACTCATACCCGTGGCATAAAGCCCACCCACATAGGCGCCCATACTGGTACCGGTCACAATATCCACAGGGATCTGCATTTCTTCCAATGCTTTTAAAACTCCAATGTGTGCCGCCCCTTTCGCTCCGCCACCAGCGAGCACAACCGCCACCTTTGGTCGAGGTTCCAAGTCATCCGTTTTTGTTAGAGAGTTTGCGAGGGAAACAGAAGGAGTGATCATCAAAAAGGTACTAACCCAAAGCGCAAAGTTGCGAACCGATGGGCTTGATAACAGCTTTTTGAACATTCACTTCTTCCTTTATTGAATATCTGATCAAGTAGGGCGTGCTAGCAGTACTGTACTAACACGCCCTAATATGTACTAAGAATTAATCAGATAAACAAGCTAATGTTGTTGATTTGGCGATGCTACCAATCAAATATGCTATTTAACCAGTTTGATTTCTTCTCACACTGTTGCTTTATCTGACCGGTTTTATCCCAAATCGGCAGTTTGTAATCACTACGGCAGTTCATTTCTAAACCTCCATCAGATGTAGGCTTGAACCCTAATGTGGTGATTTCTCTTGGCCATGGGAGCTCTAAACGCTCAGGAATACGCTGCTTCAAGTACTCTGCGTACACTCGTAATGCACCACTCGACCCTGTTAGATTCACGGGTTTATTATCGTCACGGCCTAGCCAAATTGTCGTCACCTCACGACCATCAACACCGACAAACCAACTATCGCGGTTGTCATTACTGGTACCCGTTTTTCCTGCCAATGCAGCCCAACCAAACTGGCTTTGTAAGAAGCGGCCAGTGCCTTGAGCAACCCCTTGTTTCATCGCGTAGGTCGTTAGCCATGCAGCTTGTTCATCCACGGCTCTTGATGAACGAGGCAAGGATTGATACAGCACATTACCTTCCATATCCATGACTGAGCGCAGAGCGGTCAGTTTTGCACGCTTACCTGAATTCGTCAGAGTCTGATACATCTGTGCAACTTCGAATGGCGTCAAAGAAAACGAACCCAAAAACATCGAAGGCACTGGGCGAATTTCGTCTTTGTTCACGCCCAAACGCTCTAAAGTATTGGACACTTCAGGAATGCCAAGTGCCATACCTAAGCGCACGGTCGGTACGTTAAGTGATTTCGCTAAAGCAATGTAAAGTGGCACATCACCACGATATTTTCTATCGTAGTTGCGCGGCGTCCACACGTTACCTTTACTGCTCTTCAGACTTAACGGCGTGTCGTGTAGCGTCGTGCCTAGGTTGTATTTATCCGGTTGTTCTAGAGCCGTTAAGTAAATCGCTGGTTTCACTAAAGAACCAATCGGACGACTGGCATTGAGCGCGCGGTTAAAGCCTTCATAACCGACACGTTTACCACCTACCATCGCACGGATTTCACCACTATGGCGATCAACGGCCACAGCTGCGGCTTCTAACTCTTTACCACCCCGTTTAGCTAGTTCTGGGATCTTTTTCGCGATAGCTTGTTCCATTTTGCTTTGCGATACTGGGTCCAGAGACGTAAATACGCGCAGTCCGGTCTCTGCCTTAAATCGCTCCCCAACTTTTTCTTTTAATTCAATACTCAATTGTTGGAAATAAGCTGGCTGACGGCTCGCAATACGTGGCTTGCTTTGCGTATCGAGTGGACGACTTACAGCTTGTTCATACTGCTCTGAAGTCAACATGTTTTGCTGCATTAACAGGCGCAGAACGAGATCACGACGCTCTTTCGTTCTCTCAGGGTAACGAATTGGGTTGTAGTAAGACGGTCCTTTTACCATCCCAACTAACATCGCCAATTGATCGATTCGCAACTCCTGAATTGGCTGCCCAAAATAATAACGCGACGCCAAGCCAAACCCGTGGATCGCTTCACCTCCACTTTGACCTAGGTACACTTCGTTTAGGTAGGCTTCTAAGATACGATCTTTGCTGTAACGGTAATCCAAAATTAGCGCGATATACGCTTCTCGAACTTTACGCCACAGTGTTTTATCACGAGTCAAAAACAGGTTTTTTGCCAATTGCTGAGTCAGCGTACTACCACCTTGAACAGTACGACCCGCCTTAATGTTCGCAACCAATGCACGTGCAATCGCGAGCGGTGACACCCCGTCATGTTGATAAAAATCCCGGTCTTCGGTCGCAAGCAGTGCATCCACCAAAATTTCAGGGAACTGATCACGACGTAAGAAAAGGCGCTGTTCATCACGGTCTTTCTCCAGCATGCCCAACATCTTCGGTTCTAGGCGCAAGTAACCAAGGTCTCCTCGAGATTCTAAAGACTGAATACGTTGCAAGCCGGAATCAGAGAAATGCAGCATAATGTGACGATCCGGCTCGGGACCATCGGCAAACTCGAATGGACGACGAATCAATTCAATCCGAGTGGAAGAAGAGGAATATTCGCCTGGGTAACGAGGTTGACTCACTTTACGGTAATTCAACACATCTAGCTCGTTGCGCAGTTCTTGGATGGTGATATTCTCACCAGGGCTTAGATTCAAGATACGGGCATAAACCACCGTTGGCAGCTCAAACAGCTGACCTTCAAAGCGTTCTTTCACCACACTATCTAAGTAAATCCCAACAAACAGCAAAACAGCGGCAAGTGCAACGCCAGCTTTCCAGCTAAACGACCACAGAACTTTCAACCACGAACGTTTCTCGTTAGTCGGCTTTTTACTCGGCGTACGTCGAGTCTGTTTTGCGGTTCCTTTATTGGTTGTACTTTTCTTCGCTGGCGCTTTTTTCGCGCTAGGCTTCTTGCTGTCAGTCATTATTCAATTGTCTTTTTGTTTTCGTTGTTGCTACATGATTGGCAGGATCATCTGGCCAAACGTGTTTTGGGTAGCGCCCTTTCATCTCTTTTTGAACGTCTTTGTAGCTTCCGTTCCAGAAAGCCGCCAAGTCCGACGTTACTTGCAATGGACGTTGTGCCGGTGAAAGCAGTTCAAGCACCAAACGCTTGCGGCCAAGAGCTACCGTTGGGGAACCACTCTCCCCAAATACTTCTTGCATACGCACCGATAATATCGGCTCGTGGCCATATTGGTAACGGATACGCTTCTTTGAACCTGTGGGTAGTTGGTAATGCTCAGGTAACCATTCATCCAGTTGTTGATTGAGTGGCCAACCTAATAGAGCATTAAGCGCTTCGACCAAGTTTATCTTGCTCAGGTCTTTAACCGAGCTGACAGACGTCATGTATGGTTCTAACCACTCCTCTAATGAATCCAGCAAACTGGCTTCATCAAACATTGGCCATGACTGCTCAGGTAACCATTCCACCGCACAACGAATCCGAGCCAACAAGCTCTCCGCTGCCGGTGTCCAGTTTAGACTCTGTAAGCCCTGGCGGCGGACATACGTGAGTAAAGCTTGTGTCATTTTTTCTTTGCCCGGGCTTGGCAACGGCTCGCGTTCAACGACCAGCAGACCGAGTTTTGTTTGTCGCTCAGCTATTAGACGGCCTCTTTTTTCATCCCAGTCCACTACTTCTTCAGACGAAAATAGCGTATCAAAGGTCGTTCGCAATATATTGACATCCAATTCACATGCCGAATGAATTTGACTTGAATTAGAATGAGAACGCATTAAGTCAACGGCAACCAAATACTCACAGCCACCTAGCATGTCTTCCTGATGACATTCTGCACCATGACCATTAGCCAAAGTAAATCGCCCAAATTGATTTGTGCGCTGCTGCGCAATGCGATCTGGAAATGCCAAACTTAACACCAGCGGTAATGCATCTTCATCCACGCCTTTCAGGTCAAATACCGTATCCAATTTGTACGCCAGAGATTGAGCACGCTTGAACAACATCGACTTTTTTGGATGAGTACCAACAAGCCAACGATGCAAGCTATGAGCGATATTGGTAACATTTCTCTCTGGCTCTTCAATCAGTGCGACCGCCGCCAAAGCAGCATTTAACATCTTATCACTGTAAGATTGCGCTTTAATTAGCATCGCAGCCGCACGAGGCTCAACGCCTAGTTCATGCGCCTGTTTTCCTTCGGACGTTAATTGCCCTTGTTCCGTCAGTAGTCCCAATGACACCAATAGCTGCTTCGCTTGTTCCAATGACGCATTAGCGGGAACATCAAGCCACTTTAGATCGTGGATATCACTCGCTCCCCAAAAGGCAAGCTCCATAACTAAACTAGCTAAATCGGAATGCAAAATTTCGGGTTGGGGAACCAGCGGTTGCTGCTTGAACTGGTTTTCAGAATAAAGACGAACACAAATGCCCTCTTCTATTCGTCCCGCTCGTCCTGCACGCTGAATCGCTGAAGACTGTGCAATGCGTGTTTGCTCTAAGCGTGTTAAACCGTTTTTCAAATCAAAGCGGGCAATACGCTCTAACCCAGAATCAACGACGAGGCGAATGCCTTCAATCGTTAGTGAAGTTTCTGCAATGTTGGTCGCTAGAACGACTTTACGCTTACCTTGTTCTGCTGGCGTAATCGCTTTTTGTTGATCTGCAAAGCTCAGTTGACCATAAAGTGGGCATACGTCGATATCATCCGCTAAATGAGACAACCGCTCTTCAACTTGTTTTATGGCACCAACACCCGGTAGGAAAGCTAACAAAGATCCAGACTCTTTGTTCATAAGACTTTCTATTGTTTTTGCCATACTCGTAGGTAAATGCTCGTTCACACCTAACGGCTGGTAGCGCATTGCCACATCAAAGCTGCGCCCTTCAGATTCAATGTAACTGGCTTCTGGCAACAACCATTGTAATGCTTGTTGGTCAAGCGTTGCCGACATTACCACCAGCTTGAGATCGTCTCGCAATGCCTCTTGAACTTCTAAACTGAATGCCAAAGCGGTATCGGCATGAATGCTGCGTTCATGAAACTCATCAAAGATCAGTAGATCAACCCCATCCAGTTCAGGGTCAGTTTGGATCATCCTGGTCATGATCCCTTCGGTCACGATCTCCAGCTGCGTTGCAGAACTTACCTTTGCCTCGCCACGAACTCGATAACCCACGCGTTGACCAACTTGTTCTCCCAATTGCTCAGCAAGATAACGGGCAATGTTACGCGCCGCGAGTCGTCTTGGCTCAAGCATGATGATTTTTCCAGCAACCGAATGATTTAAGAGTAACTGCAAAGGGAAGTAAGTCGACTTACCGGCACCAGGCGCCGCTTTTAAGATCACTTGATGTTGATTTTTGACCGCCGTCAGCAACTCAGGCATCACGGCTTCAATCGGCAATTGTGACAAAGAAAATACCTTATGGTGTAATGGTGGCAACATTGTACATAAAAAATTTTTTGTCTAAATAAGCAAATGCATTTCACACCCGCTTTAGAGTCCGCCACTCTACTCAAACGTTATAAACGCTTTCTTGCCGATATCGAGCTCGATACTGGTGAAATCCGTACAATCCACTGCGCAAATACAGGTGCAATGACGGGTTGTGCAACGCCCGGAAACAAGGTTTGGTTTTCTACTTCCGACAACCCGAAACGAAAATACCCCAATAGTTGGGAGTTGAGTGAAACCGAACAAGGCCACCGTATTTGTATCAATACCGCGCGCGCCAATCAATTAGCCGTAGAGGCTATTGAAAATAATGTCATTTCAGAGCTTTGTGGTTATGACACACTTCAAACTGAGGTGAAATACGGCAATGAAAATAGCCGAATTGATATCTTGCTCAGCGCAGACGACAAGCCAAAGTGCTATATAGAAGTGAAAAGCGTCACTCTTCTTGATGAGACCGACTCTACTGGACAAGGATACTTCCCAGATGCGGTCACGACTCGGGGACAAAAACACCTGAGAGAGCTCACAGAAATGGCACAAAATGGAAGTAGAGCCATACTTTTATTCACTGTTTTACATTCAGGTATTGAAAAAGTATCCGCGGCGCACCATATAGACGCGAAATATTCACTATTACTCAAACAAGCACAAGACGCTGGAGTGGAAGTTCTCTGCTACAAAGCTGAACTGAGCGATACTGGAATGAAGCTGATTTCCGCTATTGATTTTATCAATTAAGAGAAAAAATGATGTCGTCTTCACATTGACGATAACTTTGCGATTCAGTATTTGCTTGCACCGCCTCTTTTTGCTATAGATACCCGCCTTAAATTGACTGCGTAGCAGTTGACTAGGTGTAAGTAGGAGATGCTGTATGCCAGAATCAAAGAAGAAAACGATAGGCATCCTAGCCATTGCCGGCGTGGAGCCATATCAGGAAAAACCTGGTGAAGAGTACATGTCACCAGAGCAGGTTGAACACTTTACGAAAATCTTAACAGCTTGGCGCGACCAGCTAAGAGCTGAAGTGGATCGTACTGTTCACCACATGCAGGACGAAGCAGCAAACTTCCCAGATCCAGTTGACCGCGCCTCTCAAGAGGAAGAGTTCAGCCTAGAACTGCGTAACCGTGACCGCGAACGCCGTTTGATCAAGAAGATTGAAAAGACTTTGGATAAAATCAAAGAAGACGATTTTGGCTTCTGTGAGTCTTGTGGCGTAGAGATTGGCGTTCGCCGTCTTGAAGCACGTCCAACCGCTGACCTTTGTATTGACTGTAAAACACTTGCAGAAATCAAAGAGAAGCAAATGCAAGGTTAATCACCCAGCATTATGATTGTTGAAGGGAGCTCAGGCTCCCTTTTTGTTTTGGCTATCTTCGCACCCTATTTGTTTACTAAATTCGAGATACACGCATGACACGCTATGTAGGTCGATTCGCCCCATCTCCTTCTGGTCCACTGCATTTTGGTTCACTGATTGCCGCTCTTGGCAGTTATTTTCAAGCGAAAGCACAAAACGGAGCTTGGTTAGTACGTATTGAGGACTTAGACCCACCAAGAGAAATGCCAGGTGCAGCGCAACTTATCCTAGAGGCACTCAAGGCCTATCAGCTGCATTGGGATGGAGAAGTGGTATACCAGAGCGAACGTCACGACCTTTACCAAGCTCAAATAAACAAATGGCTCGAAAATGGGGAAGCCTATTATTGCCAATGTACTCGTAAGCAAATTAAAGAGCATGGCGGTTTTTATCCTGGCACTTGCCGCGATAAAAACTTGAAAGACGGCGCGATTCGCCTAAAAATGACCAAGCCTGTCGCTCATTTCCTCGACCAAAAGCGGGGAACCATTACTATTCCAGAGCAACTCGTTAATGAAGATTTCATTATTAAACGTCGAGATGGATTATTTGCTTATAATCTTGCGGTAGTATTGGACGACATCGACCAAGGCGTCACAGAAGTCGTGCGAGGTGCAGACTTAATCGAGCCGACAGGGCGTCAAATTAGCCTGTACCAAATACTTGGTCAGCCTGAAGTTAGCTACTTGCATTTACCATTGGCGATGGACAACAACGGCAATAAATTGTCGAAACAAAATCACGCGACGGCTATTGATATAGATACACCAAAACCTACTCTATTGCGCGCCATGACATTTTTAGGTTTCGAGATACCTGAAACCGTAAGGGCGGCCAACATAGAAGATATTCTTCGTTGGGGCTGCGAAAACTGGTGCTTGGAACAGCTTCCAGCAGAGATCGAGATCACACCGTGATTCTCAAATGGCATTGTGTAGGCTATCATTAGCCGCAAATTAGGCCCTAGAGGCGTATAAAACTAACCAAAGCAAGATTGGATTAAACCCAGTTATTGCCAGATGCACATGAATACAAACGACTATACACCAAGCGAACCTGCCACAATTCCAGAGCTCGCTCTCAATGTAATAACTCGTGAAGAGCACAACATTTCGCGTAAGCAGATCAGTGATAATGCGCTGAAGGTACTGTACCGCCTAAATGGTGCTGGTTTCGATGCTTTTCTTGTGGGTGGCGGGGTTCGAGACTTACTGCTTGGACAAAAACCAAAAGATTTTGACATTGCGACCAACGCAACGCCGGAACAGATCAAACAGCTATTTCGTAACTGCCGTTTGATTGGTCGCCGCTTCCGCTTGGCTCATATTATGTTTGGCCGAGACATCATTGAGGTTGCGACATTCCGTGGTCACCACCAAGAGCAAAAGAATAAGAGCATTTCTCAGCAATCAAAAGAGGGTATGCTGCTGCGTGACAACGTCTACGGCACCATCGATGAAGATGCTGAGCGCCGTGATTTCACGATTAACTCGATGTACTACAACATCGCAGATTACTCGATTCACGACTACGCACGTGGTATTGAAGATTTAGAAGATCGCCTAATTCGACTGATTGGTGATCCAGAAACACGCTACCGTGAAGACCCTGTGCGCATGCTGCGTGCGGTTCGTTTCGCGGTAAAACTAGACTTTGATATTGAAGAAGACACCGCAGCGCCAATCGAACACATGGCACCGTTGCTCGGTGACATTCCGTCAGCGCGTCTTTTTGAAGAGTCACTCAAATTATTGCAATCCGGTCATGGCTTAGAAACCTACCACCTACTGCGTGAGTACAACCTATTCCAGCAACTATTCCCGACGATTGCAGCGCACTTTACAGAAGATTACTCCTCTCACACTGAGCAGATGTTGGATCTTGTCCTAGATTCTACCGACATGCGCATCGAAGATGGGAAACGCATCAATCCAGCATTTATGTTTGCTGCAATGCTGTGGTACCCACTGTGTGCGAAAGCCGATGAACTGATGGAAGAGCGCAACTTAGGCCATTACGACGCCATTATGGAAGCGAGCAACATCATTCTTGACGAGCAAGTTCGCACAATTGCCATTCCAAGACGCCACACCGCAACCATTCGCGAGATTTGGCAGTTACAGCTTCGTCTTCCACGACGTAACGGTAAACGTGCATTCCGTCTTATGGAGCTCAATAAATTTAGAGCTGGCTTTGATTTTCTTGAAATGCGCGGTGAAATTGAAGGTGGTGACACTCAGAAGCTTGCCAAGTGGTGGGAAACTTTTCAAAATGCAGGCCGAGAAATGCGTCAAGCAATGGCTGCCGACTTAGACGGTCAATCACCGAAAACAGGCCAACGCCGCCGTAAAACTTATCGCAAGAAAAAGAGTAAGCCCAAATCATGATTACAGCGTACATTGCGGTAGGCAGTAACTTGGCTGATCCTGTCAGCCAAGCGAAGCAAGCGATTGAAGCATTAAAAACGCTGCCTAAATCAGAGTTTGTTCAAGCTTCTTCGCTATACAGCAGCACGCCAATGGGGCCACAAAACCAACCGGATTACATCAATGCGGTTGTGTCTATTAACACCAGTTTGACGCCTATTGAATTGCTCAATTGCACACAAGCTATAGAGCAAGAACAAGGGCGTGTCCGTAAAGACGAACGCTGGGGACCAAGAACCTTGGACCTCGACATTGTGCTTTATGGCAATGAGGTGATTAATTCCGAGAGGCTGATCGTTCCTCATTATGGAATGAAAGAGCGTGAATTCGTACTCTACCCTCTTGCGGAAATTGCACCAAGTTTACAACTCCCTGATGGGACCGAGGTCTCTAAACTACTGGAACAAGTAGATAGAAACGGCCTCAGTATCTGGCAGTCATAGCCAACTCCTAGTAAGGATAAAACCATGAAAAAAATGACCATCAACGACCTAATCAAGTGGAAGCAAGAAGGTCGTAAATTTGCTACTTCAACCGCTTATGATGCGAGCTTTGCCCAACTGTTTGAAAGCCAAGAAATGCCAGTACTTCTTGTCGGTGATTCTCTAGGTATGGTTTTGCAAGGTCACAACGATACTCTGCCAGTAACGGTCGATGATATCGCTTACCATACTCGTTGCGTACGCGCTGGTAGCCCAAATTGTTTGTTGATGGCAGACATGCCATTCATGAGCTACACCACGCCAGAGCAAGCTTGCGAAAATGCGGCTAAACTGATGCGTGCTGGTGCCAATATGGTAAAAATTGAAGGTGGTGACTGGCTTGTCGACACGGTGAAAATGCTCACTGAACGATCAGTTCCAGTTTGTGCTCATCTTGGTTTAACTCCTCAAGCTGTTAATATTTTTGGTGGTTACAAAATCCAAGGTCGCGATCAAGAAAAAGCAGACCGCATGGTAAAAGACGCATTAGCGCTGCAAGAAGCAGGCGCTCAAATCGTCTTACTAGAATGCGTACCAGCTGAGCTTGCTGAACGTATTACGCAAGTGCTTGACGTTCCTGTTATCGGTATTGGTGCAGGTAACGTAACAGATGGTCAAATTCTCGTAATGCATGATATGTTTGGTATTTCTGCCAACTACATGCCGAAATTCTCCAAAAACTTTCTTGCTGAAACAGGTGATATGCGCAAAGCCGTTACTAAATACATTGAAGATGTAGCCAACGGTGTATTCCCAGACGACGCTCATACCATTGCCTAGAGGATAAATGCATGCAAACTTTTGCGGAAATCTCAGCAGTTCGTGAACACCTTAAAACCTTTAAACGTGAAGGTCGTAAAGTGGCGTTTGTCCCTACCATGGGCAACCTTCACGAAGGCCACTTAACTTTAGTGCGTAAAGCACGCGAATACGCTGATATCGTTGTCGTAAGCATCTTTGTTAATCCGATGCAGTTTGATCGTGCAGACGATTTAAATAATTACCCACGCACGCTAGAGGAAGACTTAAGCAAGTTAACCTCTGAAGGGGTCGATGTGGTATTTACGCCAACACCAGAAGTTATCTACCCAGAAGGTCTGGATAAGCAAACCTTCGTCGATGTCCCTGGCCTATCAACAATTCTCGAAGGCGCGTCTCGACCAGGTCATTTCCGTGGCGTGACGACGATTGTGAATAAGCTGTTTAACATCGTACAACCGGATGTCGCGTGCTTCGGCGAGAAGGACTTCCAACAACTTGCGGTTATCCGCAAGATGGTTGATGACCTAGCAATGGACATTGAAATCATCGGTGTACCAACCGTACGTGAAATGGACGGTTTAGCAATGAGTTCACGCAATGGCTTGCTTACGCTGGACGAGCGTCAACGTGCTCCTGTACTTGCTCGTACAATGCGTTGGATCAGTAGTGCCATTCGCGGTGGCCGCGATGACTACGCATCGATCATCGAAGATGCAAGCGACCAACTTCGAGCTGCAGGTCTGCACCCTGATGAGATCTTCATTCGTGATGCTCGTACATTACAAGTGATCACACCAGAAACGACACAAGCTGTCATTCTGATGTCTGCGTTCCTAGGCAAGGCTCGTCTTATCGATAACCAAACGGTAGATATGGTTGTCGAAGCGAAGGAAGAAGCTGAATCTAACAATACAAACTCAGAGAGCGCAGAGTAAGCTCTGAGTCATAAAAGTAAAAAGGTCGACTCTTAAGTCGACCTTTTTTATACTCTACGTATAGACGCAATCTAACCCTTCAGGGCGAGTTTTAAACCGCTTGTGCAGCCACATCCACGCTGGAATATCACGTTTTATCATTTTCTCAAGCTCTTGGTTCAAGATGCTTGCCGCTTTAACCGCATTACGTCTCTCGAAACACTCGCTAATGTCTTTTCCAATGTACAGCGTGTAATGGTGATTTTTACTCACTGTAACGCCAGATATAACCGCGCACTTTGTTGCATCAATGAGAACACTAGACCCGACGGTACTCGCCGCTTGTTCAACAGCAAAAAACGGCGCAAAAACAGAATGGTTAACGCCATAATCATGGTCGGGCAAATACCAAAGTCGATGACCACTCTTCAGAACTTTGATCATTGATTTCACGTCTTTTCGATCAATCATTTGATGTCCAAAACGAGTTCGACCTCGATGTTGAATAAACTCATAAGCAGGATTCGAATTTGGGCGATAAACGCCATAACCTTGGGCAAACCGGCTAAAAATACGAGCGGTTATCTCCAAGTTTAAATGGTGACTGCACACCACCAACACACCACGTCCATTCTTTTCCTCAGCGAGTAAACGATCTTTTCCAACAATAGAGGTTATCCGACGTATCCGCCAATCTGGCCAAAACCAGGCGATACCGGTTTCGATGATCGCCATTCCAGTATATTGAAAGTTTTTTCGTACTACGTCCTTACATTGCCAATCCGTAAAATCAGGGAAACACAGCTGGAGATTACGCAGAGCGATCTTGTGTCGGCGCTTCATTACATGCATCGCAATACAGCCGATGCTTCTACCTAAGATTCGTAATACTACGTATGGCAGTACATTAACAAGAATCGCTAAAGATCCAAATGCCAGCCATACAGACCAATATTTGGGCTTAAGTAATTGATAGGAGAAAGGCGGCGGCGGGACAATATTCATAGGATCACTCATTTATTACAAATGATTGAAACCTACCATGATAAAAACCGAAAAATTGTATGGGTATGTATTGTTATGCACGCGAAAGAGCAGCATGAGTCGCTGCTCTTTGCTTTATGAGAATGGCTTAGCTTCTTAGGCCAATCCCTTTGGTTACTAGGTAATGCGCAATGGCATACAGTGCAACAACAAACACTGCAAGTACACTAAATGAAGTGACAATGCCCACATCCGAGACACCTAAAAAGCCGTAGCGGAACGCATTCACCATGTAGACGATTGGGTTGATCTTAGAAACGCCTTGCCAAAATTCAGGCAGAAGACTAATCGAATAAAAGACACCTCCCAAGTAAGTTAGAGGAGTCAATACAAACGTAGGGATGATCGAAATATCGTCAAACGTTTTTGCGTAAACCGCATTGATCAAGCCACCGAGAGCAAATACCACCGACGTCATGAAGACAGTCGCGACAATAATGCCCCAGTGCTCCACTTGCAAATCAACGAACAAAAGTGACACACAAGTAACAATTGCACCGACCAACAAACCTCGAGTCACGCCGCCCATCACGTAGCCAGCAATAATCACATAGTTTGGTACCGGTGCCACCAGCAGTTCTTCAATGTTCTTCTGTAGCTTTGCACTAAAGAATGACGACGCCACGTTCGAGTATGAGTTAGTGATCACCGACATCATTATCAAACCTGGAACAATGTACTCCATGTAACTAAAGCCGCTCATCTCACCAATTCGAGAGCCAATAAGATTGCCGAAAATGATGAAGTACAACGTCATCGTAATGGCTGGCGGCACTAAGGTTTGCACCCAAATACGTGTAAAACGAGTGACTTCTTTGCTCAGCAAGCTGCGAAATGCCGTCCAATATAAACCGTACATTTAATTACTCCCCTCTCTTACAATGCTGACAAACAACTCTTCAAGTCGGTTGGCTTTGTTACGCATTGAGAGAACTTTAATGCCATGCTCGGTTAACTGACTGAATACCGAATTCAATCCTTGGCTTTTATCTAGTTCTATCTCTAAAGAGCCATCAACAATACTTTGTCGATTAACACCTTCAAGCTCAGGCACCTCGACTTCTGACTCAATATCCAAGATAAATGTCTCGACGCTTAGCTTACCTAGTAACGCCTTCATGGTGGTATTTTCAATCAGCTCACCACGATTAATAATGCCGATATTTCGACACAGCATCTCCGCTTCTTCTAGGTAGTGTGTCGTTAAAATAATCGTAATTCCTTGCTCTTGGTTGATCTCTTTCAGAAACCCCCACATTGAGCGGCGTAGTTCAATATCCACTCCAGCCGTTGGTTCATCTAAAATGAGTAATTGCGGCTCGTGCATCAAAGCTCTTGCGATCATTAAACGACGCTTCATCCCACCGGATAGGTTACGAGCACGCTCTTGGCGTTTTTCCCATAAATCCAATTTTTTCAGGTATTTTTCTGCTCTTTCTTTGGCTAATACTTTAGACACACCGTAATAGCCAGCTTGCTGCATCACAATTTGCTCAACGGTTTCAAACTGGTTGAAGTTGAACTCCTGTGGCACCAAGCCTAAATTCTGCTTGGCCAATTCGAGGTCGGTATCAATGTCATAACCGAAAACTTTCGTCGTTCCGGAGGTTTTATTCACTAAGGAGGAAATGATGCCAATCGTGGTCGATTTTCCTGCACCATTGGGACCCAGAAGCGCGTAGAAGTCACCCTTTTTCACTTGGAGACTTATACCTTTTAACGCCTCAAAGCCACCTGCATACGTCTTGCGCAGTTGTTCAATTTCTAATGCGTACATAAGGTCTTGATTGCCGTTTGTTTGTGATTACTAATACCGACTTATATTTAGCAGCGGTTTACTACAAAATCGCCTTGGGTATCGTATTGGAGGTCCATCAGTTTATCGTTGAATAACGATGATTACAAATAAACCTTTCGATAATATTGGAAATATAACCCTTGCCTCGTAAAGGTTATCTCTGAGTAAGACAAAATAGAGCATAAAAAAACGCAACAGGACACTGTTGCGTTTTTAACTGTCAGAATGATTACGCCGTTATGCGCTGATACTGGTCTGCCTCAACATGTGCCACCGCCGCATTCAATGCTTCGTAACGGAATTGGTACATATTTTCATCAGGCACAAGGTCAATCACATGGAATTTCTCTAGCTGTTCTCGTGTTCGCTCATTCGGGCATAATAAATACACGGCACAATTGGCATCGAGAGCATCCTTAATCGCATTCTCTAACGCCAAACCGACGGTTACATCAATCATTGGTACATCCGTAAGATCGAGAATCATCACGTCATAGTCCGAAATACTAGAGTGCTGACGTGAAATGGCTTTAGAAACACTAAAGATCATCGGACCGGAAAGATAAAAGAACAGCACTTTACCATTAGCACGATCCAACAAACCACGCTCGCTGTCAGTCAGCGGCACATCATCTTCATCCGCGTCGCTGATCGCTTTTACTTGTCGCGCCTGCTCTCGGCTCAAACGCTCGATGATGATAATGTTCGAGATAAAGACGCCTAAACCCACCGCAACGATAAGATCAACGAATACTGTAAGCAACATAACGCCATACATCACCGCCATTCCGGAAAAACTTACCTTATGTGCCCTCTGAATAAAGCTCCAGTCTAGGATGTTAAAGCCAACATACACCGCAATGCCTGCTAACACAGCCATCGGGATTGGCTCTGTTAACCCGCCAGCAACCAGTACAACCAACGCCAACATTAGTGCACGAATCACACCAGATAATGGCGAACGAGCCCCAACTTGGATATTCGTTACCGTCCCCATGGTAGCCCCCGCCCCCGGCAGCGCACCAAACAAGCCTGAGATCATGTTAGCTAACCCTTGACCTCGCAGCTCTTTATCTGAGTCGTGTTCTTTACGAGTTAATGAGTCACCGATAACTGCCGTTAACAAAGTATCAATACAACCTAATGTGCCTAGCACTAATGCATCAATGACCATCTCGACAAACATATCTGTGTCAATGTATGGTGCGACGAGAGAAGGTAACCCAGCAGGAATTTCACCGATACGACGAATATCTTCTGTATCAAAGAGAATCACAGACAATAAAGTCACCGCGACCAATGCCACGAGCTGTGCAGGAACGTATTTACGATATTGCTTAGGGAAGAAAAAAAGAATCCCCAAAGTCAGTAGTCCCAAAAACAACTCACTGAACTTAAGGTTAGAAATGGTCTCCGGCAAAGCAGATAACGTTCCGAGTACTCCCCCTGAAGGCGCAGCATGCCCCATCAAAGGCGATAACTGCAGAATGATAAGAATCACACCTATGCCAGACATAAACCCAGAAATAACGCTGTAAGGCATCAAGGTAACGTATTTACCCAGTTTTAACGTCCCCAATAGGATTTGGAACGCGCCAGCCATCATGACAACTGTGAAAGTCATAGCCATGCCCGTTTCTGGGTATTTCGCCATCATACTGGTTAATACTGCGGTCATGATTACCGTCATTGGCCCTGTCGGTTCTGATATTAACGTATTAGAACCACCAAATAACGAGGCAAACAAACCGACCATTATTGCCCCCCAAAGGCCGGCCTCAGCCCCGGCTCCGGATGCAACACCAAACGCTAACGCCAGAGGGAGAGAGATAATCGCCGTGGTTACCCCGCCAAACACATCCCCTTTGAAATTGATATCTTCAAAACGACTACCGAACACTGCTGATTTTCCCTGCATTCAATTTTAAAAAGTAAAATATCACTACTTTAACGAGCTAGGCGAAAATTTAAACCATAAATAGATTAAGGCTAAATTCACACCACAAATAGTTTCACCAGATTTTACTTTTTTCTTAATGAAAACTAGTCAGATGAGTCCTATCTGACGAATATTTAACGAGATCGAAATTGTAACATTGTGTATAGTTACAACACTGATCGCTTGCATGTGCACACAAACAGCGGCAGCGATTTTGTCTTTTAAGGGAAGTAGTTTGCAAAATGCCGGAAATAAAACAGTTATTTGAAAACAATTCGAAATGGTCTCAAGAGATCAAATCTGATCGACCTGAATACTTCGCAAAACTCGCAGAGGGTCAAAAGCCTGATTTTCTTTGGATTGGCTGCTCTGATAGCCGCGTCCCTGCCGAGCGACTAACCGGACTATACTCAGGTGAACTCTTTGTTCATCGGAATGTTGCAAACCAAGTTATCCATACTGATCTCAACTGTCTATCTGTCGTCCAGTACGCCGTAGACGTGCTTAAGGTTAAACACATCATTGTATGTGGACACTATGGATGTGGTGGCGTAAACGCAGCTATTGATAACCCTAAGCTAGGTCTTATTAATAATTGGCTGTTACATATCAGAGATATCTATTTCAAACACCGCACTTACCTAGATCAAATGCCGCAACAAGATCGAGCGGATAAACTAGGCGAGCTTAATGTTGCAGAGCAAGTGTACAACTTGGGTAACTCAACCATCCTGCAAAACGCTTGGGAGCGTGGACAAGATGTTGAAATTCATGGTGTGGTATACGGAATTGAAGATGGTCGCTTAGAGTACTTAGGCATTCGTTCTAACTCTAAGGAAACCGTAGAAGCGTCTTACCAGAAAGCTCTTTCGACGATTCTAAATACAGACAACAAGCTCCTTTGTCGCTAAGTCATATCTAAAAGTTGAACGAAAAACGCCCATCTTAGATGGGCGTTTTTTTATATTTTTAATGCTGAACTCAATAATTATTCTTGAGGTACAACTTTACCGATGTATGGTAAGTGGCGGTATTTCTGCGCGTAATCAATACCCACCCCAACGACAAACTCATCTGGGATTTCGAAACCAATCCAATCCACAGGAACATTCACTTCACGACGAGATGGTTTATCTAGGAGCGTACAAATCGCGATAGACTTCGGCTCACGCAGTGATAAGATCTCACGGATTTTATTTAGTGTGTTACCTGTATCAATGATGTCTTCAACAAGCAAAATGTCTTTGCCTTTGATGTCATCATCCAAATCTTTCAAGATACGAACGTCACGTGAGCTTTCCATCGTGTTGCCGTAGCTTGACGCTGTCATAAAATCAACTTGGTGAGTCAGTTCGATAGCACGTGCCAAGTCTGCCATAAATACAAATGAGCCACGCAATAAGCCTACCAACACAAGATCTTCACTACCTTGATAACGCTCTGTAATTTGTTTGCCTAATTCACGAACTCGCTCCTGAACTTCTTGCTCAGAAATCATGACTTCTATTGTATGTTTCATACTGTGCTCAATCTAAATTTGTGGGTTGAGGTAAGTCGCACGCAAACGATCACCTAATCTTACGGCGTGTAGTGTATCACCACGTTCATTGGGTTGAAAGTCGCATCCTGTTGCCAAAAAATCTTGGAAGAAGGTCTTAGTTTTATAAAGTTCATAGCTAAATTTATCAATAATAATGACATTACTGTATATAAATTGTTCTACAGATGTTGACCTTGTGCATATGCACCATTACACTCATCACTGCTTTAAGCAACTATTAAAATAATCAATTAGGGGGTTACCCCCAATATCAACTCAAATGGCAAGGAAAATGGATATGGACTCAATTGCAAAGAGACCTAGAACTAGGCTTTCTCCAATTAAGCGTAAGCAACAGTTAATGGAAATCGCATTGGAAGTATTTGCGCGCCGCGGCATCGGTCGTGGTGGTCACGCAGATATCGCAGAAATTGCTCAAGTTTCTGTGGCGACTGTTTTTAACTACTTCCCTACACGCGAAGACTTGGTGGATGAAGTTCTCAATCACGTCGTACGTCAGTTCTCAAACTTCCTATCGGATAACATAGACCTAGACTTACATGCACGTGAAAACATCGCCAATATTACTAATGCGATGATCGAGCTTGTCAGCCAAGACTGTCACTGGCTAAAAGTATGGTTCGAGTGGAGTGCTTCAACACGTGATGAAGTATGGCCATTGTTTGTTTCAACTAACCGTACTAACCAGTTGCTGGTACAAAACATGTTCATTAAAGCAATTGAACGCGGTGAGGTGTGTGACCAGCACGATTCAGAACACTTGGCAAACCTGTTCCACGGTATTTGTTACTCACTGTTTGTCCAAGCGAACCGCGCTAAAGGTGAAGCGGAACTGAAACATCTAGTGAATTCATACTTAGATATGCTTTGCATTTACAACCGTGAACACTAAAGCTTAACTAGTAATATATGTCAGCCCACCGTTTGGTGGGCTTTTTATTGTCTGCTGTCAGCTAAGCACACATTTATATTCCTATGTAACAAGCATAAAAAAACCGCTGCAATGCAGCGGCTTCTATCATTCAGTCAGAAAAAGCTTACTTCTTCTTAACTGCTTTTTTGTTTGGCAGGTCAGTGATTGAACCTTCAAATACTTCAGCAGCTAGACCTACAGACTCGTGTAGAGTTGGGTGAGCGTGGATAGTCAGAGCGATATCTTCTGCATCACAGCCCATCTCAATTGCAAGGCCGATTTCACCAAGTAGTTCACCACCGTTAGTACCAACGATAGCACCACCGATTACGCGGTGAGTTTCTTTGTCGAAGATTAGCTTAGTCATACCGTCTGCACAGTCAGATGCGATTGCACGACCTGATGCTGCCCATGGGAATGTTGCTACTTCGTACTTGATGCCTTCTTCTTTCGCTTCTTTTTCAGTCTTACCAACCCAAGCCACTTCTGGCTCAGTGTACGCAATTGAAGGGATAACTTTAGGGTCAAAGTAGTGCTTCTTACCAGAGATAACTTCAGCAGCTACGTGACCTTCATGCACACCTTTGTGAGCAAGCATTGGTTGACCAACGATATCACCGATCGCGAAGATGTGAGGAACGTTAGTACGCATTTGCTTATCAACGTTGATGAAGCCGCGCTCGTCAATTTCTAGACCCGCTTTTTCACCGTCGATTAGCTTACCATTTGGTACACGACCGATAGCAACTAGAACCGCATCGTAACGCTCAGCTTCAGCTGGCGCTTTCTTGCCTTCCATTGAAACGTAGATACCGTCTTCTTTTGCTTCAACTGCTGTTACTTTCGTTTCTAGCATTAGCTTGAACTTGTCTTTGATACGCTTAGTAAATACTTTCACGATATCTTTGTCTGCTGCAGGAATTACCTGGTCAAACATTTCAACAACTTCAACTTTAGAACCTAGAGAGTGGTAAACCGTACCCATTTCTAGACCGATGATACCACCGCCCATGATAAGCAGTTTTTCTGGCACTTCTTTTAGTTCTAGAGCGTCAGTAGAGTCCCAAATACGTGGGTCTTCATGCGGGATAAATGGCAGTTTGATTGGACGAGAACCAGCCGCAACGATTGCGTTGTCAAAGTTAACAACTGTTGGCTCACCTTCGCCTTCTACAAGGATAGAGTTAGGGCCAGTGAACTTACCGTAACCGTTAACTACTGTTACGTTACGCATCTTAGCCATACCGCTTAGGCCGCCAGTTAGTTGGTTAACAACTTTTTCTTTCCAGATGCGGATTTTGCTGATGTCTGTTTGAGGCTCACCGAACACAACGCCGTGGTCAGCCATCGCTTTCGCTTCTTCAATTACTTTAGAAACGTGAAGCAGTGCTTTAGATGGGATACAACCCACGTTCAGACATACACCGCCAAGCGTGCTGTAACGTTCAACTAGTACAGTTTCAAGACCTAAGTCCGCACAACGGAATGCAGCGGAGTAACCAGCAGGACCAGAACCAAGTACAACAACTTGGGCTTTAATTTCTTTGCTCATTTTGACCTCTTGTAGTCATTATCCCTAACAGGCTGAGTGGGTATCGATTTTTTATGTTTAAGAGAGATTTGTTTTAAACAGTTATTTTCAGACCGCTAACAGTTTACAGAGATGTTAATGGTGTGAAAAGTAAATCAATTTAGCCTGTGAGCTAGACAACAATTCGATTGTGAAAACCCTGAACGAAGCAAGGCTGATAACCAAATTGTCGGTAATTATGATTAGCAGAGGCGGCTAAGTTGCCGCCTCTCATTCATCTAATTTCTATTACAGAACTAGACGACGAATGTCAGATAGACATGAGTTTAGGTAAGTGATGAAGCGCGCACCTTCAGCACCATCGATCACACGGTGGTCGTATGATAGAGACAGTGGAAGTTGTAGACGCGGTTCGAACTCTTTACCGTTCCATACCGGTTTCATTTCTGACTTAGACACACCTAGGATACCAACTTCGGGTGCGTTTACGATTGGAGTAAACGCTGTACCGCCGATACCGCCTAGGCTAGAGATAGTGAAACAGCCACCTTGCATGTCAGCCGCAGTTAGCTTACCAGCACGTGCTTTCTTAGAAACCGCCATTAGCTCTTCAGATAGCTCGTAGATGCCTTTCTTGTTCACGTCTTTAAATACAGGAACAACTAGACCGTTTGGTGTATCTACCGCGATACCAACATTCACGTATTTCTTCAGAATTAGGCTCTCACCGTCTTCTGATAGAGAAGAGTTGAACGCTGGGAACGCTTCAAGCGCTTTAGCTACCGCTTTCATGATGAACACAAGTGGTGTGATCTTCATGCCAGTGTCTTTCTTCGCTTCAATCGCGTTTTGCTCTTTACGGAATGCTTCAAGAGCCGTGATGTCTGCGTTATCCCACTGTGTAACGTGCGGGATCATTACCCAGTTACGGTGTAGGTTTGCGCCAGAGATCTTCTTAATGCGAGATAGCGGTTGAACTTCTGTCTCACCAAACTTGCTGAAGTCCACTTTTGGCCATGGTAGTAGACCAAGAGCCGCGCCGTCGCCTTTGCCAGATGCTGCTGCACCTGCGCCAGACTCAAGACGCTTAAGTGCATCTTTCACGTAAGCTTGAACGTCTTCTTTTAGGATACGGCTCTTACGACCAGAACCTTTAACCTTCGAAAGATTAACGCCAAATTCACGCGCTAGACGACGAACAACTGGAGACGCGTGAGCGTACTCATCGTTTTCTTTGAAATCGCCAGTCGCTGCTGGAGCTGCTGCCGCTGGAGCTTCTGCTTTAGGAGCTGCAGGTGCTGCCGCTTGAGCTGGAGCTGCTGCAGGAGCAGGTGTTGCGCCCGCCACTTCGAATACCATGATTAGTGAGCCAGTAGACACTTTGTCGCCAGCTGCAATCTTGATTTCTTTAACTGTGCCAGCGAATGGTGCAGGAACTTCCATAGAAGCTTTGTCACCTTCAACAGTGATTAGAGATTGCTCTTCTTCCACTGTGTCGCCAACCGCAACCATGATCTCAGTAACTTCAACTTCGTCGCCGCCGATATCTGGAACGTTCACTTCTTTTGCCGCAGACGCTGCTGGAGCTGCTGCCGCAGGAGCTTCAGCTGCCGCTGGTGCTGCTGGAGCGCCTGAACCTGCTGTTTCGAATACCATGATAAGTGAGCCAGTCGATACTTTATCGCCTGCTGCAACTTTGATCTCTTTTAGAGTACCTGCGAATGGCGCTGGAACTTCCATAGAAGCTTTGTCGCCTTCAACAGTTAGAAGAGATTGCTCTTCTTCGATGCTGTCGCCAACGGCAACCATGATTTCAGTAACTTCTACTTCATCACCACCGATGTCTGGTACGTGAACTTCTTTTAGTTCTGCCGCTGCTGCTGGAGCTGGAGCTGCTGCTGGAGCTGCTTCTGCCGCAGGAGCAGGTGCAGCGTCAGCTGCACCCTCGGCTTCGAAAATCATGATTAGAGAACCAGTAGAAACCTTGTCGCCTTCTGCAACTTTGATTTCTTTAACGATACCCGCTTGAGAAGCAGGAACTTCCATAGAAGCTTTATCGCCTTCAACTGTGATCAGAGACTGCTCTTCTTCAACCTTGTCGCCAACGCTTACAAGAATCTCAGTAACTTCAACCTCATCCGCACCGATGTCTGGTACATTAATTTCGATTGCCATTTCTTATCTACCTTCTTAATTAAGCGTATAGCGGGTTTGTTTTCTCTGTGTCGATGTCGAATTTCTTAATTGCTTCTGCAACTACAGATTTCTCAACTTCGCCACGTTTCGCTAGTTCAGTTAGCGCTGCTACTACTACGTAACCTGCGTTCACTTCGAAGTGACGACGTAGGTTTTCACGGCTGTCTGAACGACCGAAGCCATCAGTACCAAGAACTTTGAAAGACTCAGCAGGAATGTATGCACGAACCTGCTCTGCGTAGTTCTTCATGTAGTCAGTTGCTGCGATAGCAGGTTCAGTACCCATTACTGTTTGGATGTAAGGTACTTTCGCTTCCGCTTCTGGGTGAAGCATGTTGAAACGCTCTGCATCTTGGCCATCGCGAGTTAGTTCGTTGAATGACGTTACAGAGTAAACATCAGAAGCAACACCGTAATCTTCGCTTAGGATTTGAGCTGCTTTACGTACTTCATTCATGATAGTACCAGAGCTCATTAGCTGAACTTTCGCTTTGTCGCCCGTGTAAGTTTCTAGCTTGTAGATACCTTTACGGATGCCTTCTTCAGCGCCTTCTGGCATTGCTGGCATTGCGTAGTTTTCGTTCATTAGCGTTAGGTAGTAGAACACGTTTTCTTGTTCTGGACCGTACATGCGACGGATACCGTCTTGCATGATTACAGCTACTTCGTACGCGAACGTTGGGTCGTAAGAAATACAGTTAGGAACCGTACCCGCCAAAATGTGCGAGTGGCCGTCTTCGTGCTGTAGACCTTCACCGTTCAACGTTGTACGACCCGCAGTTGCACCTAGTAGGAAACCACGTGCTTGTTGGTCACCAGCCATCCACGCCATGTCGCCAACACGTTGGAAGCCGAACATTGAGTAGTAGATGTAGAACGGAATCATTGGTAGGTCGTTTGTCGAGTATGAAGTCGCAGCAGCAACCCATGAAGACATAGCACCTAGCTCGTTGATACCTTCTTGTAGAACCTGACCTGAAGTCGCTTCTTTGTAGTAAGAAACAACGCCACGGTCTTCTGGTGTGTATGTTTGGCCGTGCGGGTTGTAGATACCGATTTGACGGAACAGACCTTCCATACCGAATGTACGTGCTTCGTCAGCAATGATAGGAACGATGTTCTTACCAATGTTCTTGTTCTTAAGTAGAACGTTTAGTGCACGTACGAATGCCATAGTAGAAGAGATATCACGCTTCTGTTCTTCTAGTAGTGGCTTGAATTCTTCTAGCTCAGGAACGATGAATTCTTGAGTGAATTTTGGTAGACGCTGTGGCGTGTAGCCGTGTAGCGCTTTACGACGAGCGTGTAGGTATTCGTACTCTTTTGAACCTTCTTCAAGTTTCAGGTACGGAAGTTCTTTCACTGCTTCGTCAGTTAGGATGTCTTGAAGACCTAGACGATCACGTAGGTGTAGTACGTGAGTCATGTCCATCTTCTTAACTTGGTGCGCGATGTTCTTACCTTCAGCCGCTTCACCCATGCCGTAACCTTTAACAGTCTTAGCTAGGATTACTGTTGGACGACCTTTAGTTTCTGCCGCGTTTTTGTATGCCGCGTATAGCTTAGAAGACTCGTGACCACCACGCTTAAGTGCGAAGATTTCGTCATCAGTCATGTCAGCAACAAGTGCAGCTGTCTCTGGGTACTTACCAAAGAAGTGCTCACGTACGTACGCGCCATCTTTTGATTTGAATGTTTGGTAGTCGCCGTCGATCGTTTCATTCATAAGCTGTAGAAGCTTACCAGTCGTATCTTTAGCTAGTAGTGAATCCCAGTTGTTACCCCAGATTACTTTCACTACGTTCCAACCAGCACCTTTGAACAGACCTTCAAGTTCTTGAATGATCTTACCGTTACCCATTACAGGGCCATCTAGACGCTGTAGGTTACAGTTGATTAGGAAGCATAGGTTATCTAGTTTCTCACGCGCAGCAAAAGAGATAGCACCACGTGATTCTGGCTCATCCATCTCACCGTCACCTAGGAACGCGTAAACGCGCTGCTCTGAAGTATCTTTAAGACCACGGCCTTCTAGGTACTTAAGGAAACGAGCTTGGTAGATAGAAGCGATTGGACCTAGGCCCATCGATACTGTCGGGAACTGCCAGAATTCAGGCATCAGTTTAGGGTGCGGGTATGAAGGAATACCTTTGCCGTCTACTTCTTGACGGAAGTTGTCTAGCTGCTCTTCAGTTAGACGACCTTCAACGAATGCACGTGAGTAGATACCTGGTGAAATGTGACCTTGGTAGTAAACTAGGTCGCCACCATCCTTCTCGTTTGGTGCACGGAAGAAGTGGTTGAAACATGTCTCGTAGAACGCAGCAGAAGACTGGAAAGACGCCATGTGGCCGCCTAGCTCTAGGTCTTTCTTAGATGCACGTAGAACGATCATGATAGCGTTCCAACGAATAATTGAGCGAATACGACGCTCAAGTGTTGTGTCACCTGGGTATGCTGGTTCTTGGTCTGCAGGAATCGTGTTGATGTAGTTAGTTGTGATACCTGTTGGCATATCAACACCGTCTAGACGTGCTTTATCTAGAACTTGCTCTAATAGGAATTGAGCACGCTCTAGACCTTCTTCACGTACAACTGACTCAAGCGCTTGTAGCCATTCTTGAGTTTCCAGTGCATCTACGTCATGCTTCATATCAGACATGGCGATCTATCCTTCTGTTGGTTGGATCTACTTATTTAAGTAACGCTCTTACGAGTCATTACCCTGCTGAATTCGACGTAGAGAACGCTCTCGTCGAGACTCTTCTCGAGTCAAATCCAACAATGTTTCTTCGATGTAAGCCAAGTGCGAGTGGGACATTTCTCGCGCCTTTTCAGGCTGACCAGAAACAATCGCATCCACGATATTGGCTCGGTGTTTACTAACTTTCTCGACCGCTTCTGGGCGGCGACGTAGTAATTTAAAATTTTGTAGAATATTTTGCTCAAGCAAAGGTGCTAAGCTTCGAACAATGTGCAACAAAACCACGTTGTGCGCGGCCTCTGTCAAAGCGATCAAAAATTGCATTACTTCCGCAGATTCAGCTTCGATATCGTTGTTTGCTTGCTCTTGGCTAATGCGCTCAAGGCAACCTTGAATACGCGCAAAATCTTCTTCGGTACCACGTAAAGCTGCAAAGTAGGCTGAAATTCCTTCCATCGCATGACGAGACTCAAGCACATCAAGCTGGGTTTCAGAATGACTAGACAACAAATTCAACAAGGGATCTGAAAAGCTCTTCCAGATATTCTCACTTACGAATGTTCCGCCACCTTGGCGACGAGTCAACAAACGCTTCGCTTCCAAGCGTTGAATGGCTTCTCGGACTGAAGGACGAGACACATCGAACTGTTTTGCCAGTTCACGCTCTGGAGGCAGTTGTTGCCCCGGAGACAATGTTCCTTCCACTATCAACCTTTCTAACTCTTGTTCTATAACATCAGAGAGTTTTGGCTGACGAATCCTTTGATAAGCCATAATTTATTGTTCTTCTACTCTTGCAGGTAATTGGTAATACCAATTTTAAGTTGGTGCAGAAATTAACATAATTAAAACGCCACTGTCCAGCCGAAAATTGACCTAAATCATAGAACGAGCTTACTTCCAACACTCTGATAACAATCGACTGTTAAAACAGCAATAGAATTGGTATGACCAATTACATAAAGCATACAAATGGGAAGTCGACGTGCTAGCAGTTTTGGAAAAGAAATACAGAAAATGACAAAATTATCAGTCTATTTATTCACCAAAATGGCATGTACGAGCGTAAAAATGTAGTTAACTTTTAACAATCATTAATATTTCTGGTATCAAAAAAAGGCATACCTGATCGTATGCCTTATTTATTTCGCTTTTTTGAATTTACACTTTCGCTACAAATCAACGCTGTATAAGCAGTCTATATTTCACCCAATCAAAGCTTAGACCAGGATCGCTTTTTCTCAAGGGCGCAATATATTGATGACCGGTAATTCGTGGCGGGGTGATTTGAGGATAAGACTGCATAATCACCTCAGTGATCTCTGCAAGTGATTGATATTGCGCTTCTGTGTAGGCAGTAAATTCTGTCCCTTCAAGCTCGATACCAATGGAATAGTCATTACAACGCTCCCTGCCCGCGAAACTGGATTGACCGGCATGCCATGCTCTATCGAGAAAAGAAACAAATTGAACAACCTCGCCGTTTCTTTTAATCAAGCAATGTGCAGAAACGCCCATTTTGTGAATAACTTCAAAAAATGGATGTTCATTTGGGTCTAGCTTGCCAGTGAAGAAGTCCTCTATATATGGTCCACCAAACTGCCCAGGAGGCAAACTGATATTGTGTACCACCAGCAGAGAGATGTCGTTTACATCAGAGCGGGCATCAAAAAATGGTGACGGAACATGCTTTGCTTGTGTCAGCCAGCCATTCTCGATAATTGGGCGCATATCAACCTCTCTACTTTGCAAATTAACTGCTGAAATTATTGACACCGGAGAGTATCATTCGTTGCCATCTCCCTTTCAAGACAAGATTTGCGATGAAGAACACACACAACATTCAAGAACGCCTAGAATACCTTAAACAACAACTCCCTTTAGAGATCACTCGCTCTGTCGCTGATACCTTAAAAGAAGATCTAGGTGGCAGTGTCGACGCAGATAACGACATTACTGCATCTTTGATCCCTGCCGAGGCGGTTAATACCGCAACGATTATTACTCGTGAGCATGGTGTGTTCTGTGGTCAAGCATGGGCTGATGAAGTTTTTAAACAGCTCGGTGGCAAGGTCAGCATTGAATGGCACGTAAAGGACGGAGATAAAGTCGAACCTAACCAAACCCTTTGCACGCTGACAGGCCCTGCTCGCGACTTGTTAACTGGTGAGCGTAACGCAATGAATTTCATCCAAACGTTGTCTGGCTGCGCAACAGTTACCGCAGAGTACGCTGAAAAAATCGCGCATACTGAGTGTCGTCTACTAGACACACGCAAAACCATTCCTGGTCTGCGTAGCGCACTAAAATACGCCGTGACGTGTGGTGGTGGCTTTAACCATCGCATCGGCGTGTTCGACGCTTACCTCATTAAAGAAAACCACATTATTGCTTGTGGTGGCATCACTCAAGCCATCCAAAAAGCGAAAGAGCTTAACCCAGGCAAACCGGTAGAAGTAGAAACGGAAAGCTTAGAAGAGTTGAAACAAGCGATAGAGGCTGGTGCCGACATCATCATGCTCGATAACTTCACAAAAGAAATGATGCGTGAAGCCGTAGCGATTAACGCAGGTCGTGCCGCTTTAGAGAACTCCGGCAACATTACGCTAGAGACCATCGCAGAATACGCAGAAACCGGTGTCGATTACATTTCGGTAGGCGCGTTGACTAAGCATTTAAAAGCGATGGATCTTTCGATGCGCTTCAAATAATAAAAGCAACACAATCTCAATTACTTCAACTAACTCAGTGAGTTGTGAGTAACTCATCATTTAAAAGGGCCAATTGGCCCTTTCTTTTTATCCACTAAAAAAATAGTACTACTCGCAAAACTCTGCATGAGATATGCAACTTTTCACCAAAGAGTTTTATCTCACTCGAGAGCCCATCTCTTCCCCATTTTCAACCCACCTTAACTCTCCATAATCTTTCGCCAATGCAAGAGCATTATTAATTTTTAGGAAAGGGTTAAAAATGAAAAACAGTAAACAGAAAAAACAACAGGGTTTTACTCTGATTGAGTTAATGATTGTGGTGGCGATTATTGGCATCTTATCTGCTTTCGCAGTTCCTGCTTACCAAAATTATACTAAGAAAGCGACATTGTCAGAATTTCCAAAAGCAGCTGCGGCAGCCAAATTAGCAGTAGAATTATGTGCCCATGAGAATGCCTCAAATGAAACAACATTTATTAGTGAATGTGTAAAGGAAGAAAATGGAATTCCCGCTAAATTCGTTTTGAATAATATTGAAATTAGCGTTGTTAAAGCCACAGATGCTAGCGTTTCTGGTGCGATAGCAGTTATTGCAGCAGCTGATGAAGTTAAGGGACCTATTGCTAAAGGCGAGCAATATATCATGGCTGCATCATATAAAACTCAAGGCTTAGAGTGGGGGGCTTCATGTAAAGCTGGCGGTAAAGCACAAACAGACTACTGCCCAAACTAACTTAAATGTTGACCAACCTATCCACGGCTCTTCGCCAAAAAGGGTTACTGACGTTTTCCCAAGAAGAATCGTTAATAGAGCAAGTCAAAGCTTCTGGCATTTCGATGCCAGAGGCTTTACTCAGTTCTGGATTATTTACATCAAGCGAACTCGCTGAGCACTTAAGTTCTCTCTTTGGTTTAAATCAGCCCGAGTTATCTCAGTACGAGTATGCTTCGCTTTGTCAGCAACTTGGCCTTAGGGAATTAATCACGCGGCATAACGCACTCCCACTCCAGCGTACGTCTTCAACGTTATTACTCGCCGTTGCCGACCCCACCAACCAACAAGCAGAAGATGATTTTCGCTTTGCCACTGGTTTACAGGTTGAATTGGTCTTGGGGGATTTTAGTCAACTCAGCGCGGCAATTCGACGCTTGTATGGTCGTTCATTGAGTCATGAGAAGTCCGGGTTAAAAGAGATCAACCAAGAAGAGTTAGCCAATCTGGTTGACGTGGGCGCAGATGAAATCGACAACATTGAAGACTTGAGCCAAGATGAGTCTCCTGTTAGCCGTTACATCAACCAAATTCTGTTGGACGCTGTGCGCAAAGGCGCATCCGATATCCACTTTGAGCCTTATGAAAAGATGTACCGCGTGCGCCTACGCTGTGATGGCATCTTAATTGAAACACAGCAGCCACCAAGCCACTTAAGTCGCCGCTTATCCGCTCGTATCAAAATCCTCTCTAAACTTGATATTGCAGAGCGACGTTTACCACAAGATGGGCGTATTAAGCTCAAGTTGAATCAAAACACCGCAATTGATATGCGTGTATCCACGCTACCGACTCTATTCGGAGAGAAAATTGTACTACGACTGCTCGACAGCAGCTCTGCGTCATTGGATATCGACAAGCTTGGTTATAGCGAACAACAAAAACAATTGTACTTGGATGCGCTGCGTCGCCCACAAGGCATGATTCTGATGACAGGCCCAACAGGGAGCGGAAAAACCGTTTCTTTGTACACCGGGCTGAGTATCCTCAATAAACCAGAAATCAACATTTCTACGGCAGAAGACCCAGTAGAAATTAACTTATCGGGCATTAACCAAGTTCAAGTCCAGCCTAAGATTGGTTTTGGTTTTGCCGAAGCACTGCGCTCTTTCTTACGTCAAGACCCCGATGTGGTAATGGTCGGTGAGATTCGTGACTTAGACACTGCAGAAATCGCCATCAAAGCCTCGCAAACTGGTCACTTAGTACTTTCAACCTTGCATACCAACTCTGCGGCTGAAACGGTTATTCGTTTATCAAACATGGGCGTAGAAAGCTTTAACTTGGCCTCATCCCTTAGTTTGATTATTGCCCAGCGCTTGGCCCGTAAACTGTGCTCGCACTGTAAACAATCACAAGAGCTTACCGTTCAGCTACAACACCTTGGAATTCAAGCAAGCGACAACATTTTTAAAGCCAATCCCGATGGATGTAATGAGTGTACCCATGGTTATTCCGGCCGAACGGGGATTTATGAAGTGATGCGCTTTGATGAATTTCTTTCCGAAGCGCTTATTAAAGGCGCCTCGGTACATGAACTAGAAAAACTCGCCATCGCAAATGGTATGAGCACGTTACAAATGTCGGGCATAGAAAAACTCAAACAAGGGATCACAAGTTTTAGTGAACTACAGCGCGTACTTTATTTTTAATCCTTTAATCAGCAGTCACCTCTATGAAAAGCACTACACCACAACTTAAAAACTTCCGCTGGAAAGGCATCAACAGTTCAGGCAAAAAGACGTCTGGACAAACCCTCGCGATGACAGAAATTGAAGTACGCGAACGCCTAAACGCACAGCATATCAAGATCAAGAAGTTAAAGAAAAGCAGTATCTCGTTTCTCACTAAACTCAGCCATCGCGTAAAAGGCAGAGACATCACGGTGTTTACCCGTCAAATTTCGACGATGTTGATAACCGGTGTCCCCTTAGTTCAGGCTTTAAAATTGGTATCAGAAAATCACAAAAAAGCAGAGATGAAATCCATTTTGATGAGCGTAACACGCGCCGTCGAAGCGGGTACGCCTATGTCAAAAGCCATGCGCACTGCAAGTGAACACTTTGACCCACTCTATACCGACCTTATCGCAACAGGTGAGCAATCCGGTAACTTAGCAGAAGTGTTCGAGCGCTTAGCCACCTACCGAGAAAAAAATGAGCAGCTTCGTGCGAAAGTGATCAAAGCACTGATCTACCCAGCCATGGTAGTTCTAGTAGCGTTAGGCGTGTCGTTTATCATGCTCACCAAAGTCATTCCCGAGTTTGAAAAAATGTTTGTTGGTTTTGGTGCTGACTTACCGTGGTTTACCAGGCAAGTATTAGATCTTTCCGCCTGGACACAAAACTGGAGTCCGTTTATCGCACTAGGCTCCATTAGTTTATTCATCTCGGCGAGAATCCTCTCTAAGCGTTCAGATTCTTTTCGCTTAATGCTCAACCGCTCTGTGCTTAAATTTCCTGTTCTGGGCCCTGTATTATCAAAAGCCGCTATCGCCAAATTTAGTCGAACACTCGCCACAAGCTTTACAGCGGGTATTCCAATTCTAACCAGTTTAAAAACCACATCAAAAACCTCAGGAAACTTACACTATCAACTCGCTATAGAAGAAGTTTACCGTGATACCGCCGCAGGTATGCCAATGTATGTTGCCATGCGTAATTGTAATGTGTTCCCTGAATTGGTGTTACAAATGGTTATGATCGGTGAAGAGTCTGGTCGACTTGACGATATGCTCAATAAAGTTGCAACGATCTACGAGTTTGAAGTCGACAACACCGTCGACAACCTTAGTAAAATTCTAGAGCCACTAATTATCGTTTTTTTAGGTATCGTTGTTGGCGGATTAGTGACAGCAATGTACTTGCCAATCTTTAACTTAATGAGTGTATTGGGCTAGAATGAGCTGTTAACTCCTTTAAAACAGCACTTGCTGATTTCACTCATCGCTCAAGAGACAAATATGGAAGTATTCCAGTACTACCCTTGGCTATTCGTTGTGTTTGCCACCATCTTCGGTCTGATCGTGGGTAGCTTCCTCAATGTGGTTATTTATCGACTACCTAAAATCATGGAACTAGAATGGCGACGCGAATGTGCCGAGTCATTTCCTGAATACAAAATAGAACCTCCTAAAGAAGTGCTGACCTTGAGCGTCCCACGCTCCTCCTGCCAGAAATGCGCAACACCGATACGTATTCGCGACAACATTCCTGTGATTAGCTGGCTGCTTTTAAAAGGCAAATGCCACAACTGTCAGACAGCCATTAGCGCACGCTATCCACTGATTGAACTGCTCACTGCGTTCTGCTCAGGCTTTGTCGCTTACCACTTTGGTTTTAGTTACTTTACCGTTGCCCTACTCTTTTTCACTTTTATCTTAATCGCCGCAACATTTATCGATCTCGATACTATGTTGTTACCTGACCAATTAACATTACCATTAACTTGGGCTGGCATTGCCTTAGCATTAGTCGAAATAAGTCCTGTTACTCTACAAGATTCTGTCATTGGTGCTATTGCTGGTTACCTATGTCTCTGGTCCGTTTACTGGGGCTTTAAGTTACTTACTGGTAAAGAAGGAATGGGGTATGGTGATTTTAAACTACTAGCGGCACTAGGAGCTTGGCTAGGTTGGCAGTCACTGCCGATGATCATTCTACTTTCTTCTGTGGTTGGCATCGTATTTGGCATCATTCAACTACGCTTGCAAAAGCAGGGAATTGAAAAAGCTTTCCCTTTCGGTCCTTACTTAGCAATTGCTGGTTGGATAAGCTTAATTTGGGGCGACCAGATTTTAAACTGGTACTTTACTTCAGTTCTAGGAGTGTAAATGGCTTTGGTTATTGGTTTAACAGGTGGTATCGCTAGTGGAAAAACAACCGTCGCGAATCTGTTCAAACAACAATTTAAAATCGATATCGTCGATGCCGACATTGTAGCAAGAGAAGTTGTCGAACCAGGTACTCCCGGCCTAAACGCGATTATTGAACATTTTGGTCACGATATCGTTCGTGAAGACCAAACTTTAGATCGCGCAAAGCTGAGAGAAAAAATCTTTTCGAATTCAGATGAAAAAGCATGGCTCAACGCACTGTTGCACCCGATAATTCGTGAAAAGATGATCGAAGATTTGCAGCAAGTCACTTCAGAGTATGCGTTACTTGTGGTGCCGTTGCTCGTAGAAAACAAGCTAGATAGTTTGTGTGATCGCGTTCTTGTCGTCGATGTAGAACCGAATACACAGATATCTCGCACGATGAAACGAGACAATGTGAGTGAAGATCAAGTTCGCGCCATCCTTGCCTCTCAAGCATCAAGAGAGCAAAGGCTCGCGCTTGCAGACGATGTGGTTAAGAATAATCCAAGTGACCCTGATCTTTTGCTTCAAATCACAGATTTGCACGAAAAGTACCTAGCCATGTGTAAGAAAAATCTGCGAAAATAGGAACGAAACTCACAAAGGCTTATGTCGATGACCACGCACAAATTTGAACATCCGTTAAATGAGAAAACTCGTATTTATCTAAGAGTGGAGTCTCTGCTGCGTCAGGCTCACTTGGCCTCTGGGTTTAGCGAAAATCATCAGTATCAACTGTTTTTCCGTGCGTTATTCGATATGGTTGAGATCTTCGAACAAATCCAACTGAAAAGTGAACTGGCTAAAGATCTTGAGAAGCAACGGCTGTCGTACCGCCATTGGCTAAATGTTGATGGTGTCGATCAAGACGCATTAAATACCCTACTACAAGAGATAGATGTCGTTCATAGCCAACTAATGGGTGCTGAACGTTTTGGCCAAGCATTAAAAGAAGATCGCTTCCTAAGCTCTATCCGCCAACGCTTTAATCTACCGGGTGGTTCATGCTGTTTTGATCTGCCAGCATTACACTACTGGCTTCATCTACCTATTGAACGTAAAAAGCGTGATGCACAACAGTGGCAAGCAAGCTTAAAGCCCTTATCTGATGCGCTTTCGTTATGGTTAAAGCTCACTAGAGAGACCGGACATTTCAAAGCTCAAATCGGTCGTGCAGGTTTCTTCCAAAGCGACGCTGATGAAGCCAACATTCTAAGACTTCATATCCCAATGGAATATGGCGTTTATCCTATGATTTCAGGTCATAAAAATCGCTTTGCGATCAAGTTCATGTCGTTTGAAAACGGTCAAGCGTGCACACAAGATATTGAATTTGAACTTGCTGTGTGCAGCTAAGACGACACTACGCCTCGCCTCCATAATCTAAAATTCAACGCTTTATTGCGCTTATATTTGATAAAATTTCGTAGCAGCAATAGCGCGTTGAATAAGCCATCTTTAATTCGTTTAGGTATACTACCCTTTAACACCAATTAGTAATGGGACGCTCAACTATGTCTAAAGTTACCATCGTTCAATGCCCACAATGTGGCGCCGACGTAGAATGGGGAGAACAAAGTCCTCATCGCCCTTTCTGCAGTAAACAATGCCAAATGATTGACTTTGGTGAATGGGCAGATGAAGAAAACACCATCCCAGGCGCACCCGATATGTCCGATAGTGATGGCTGGTCTGAAGACCAGTATTAAATTGAGACCTAGGGTAAAGGAATACCCTAGGTTCCTTCTTGGGGAATCTGAATCACGCTCCTTCGTCGCTGTCCAGAATGACGAATTTTAACCACGGTACCCTGTAATCTTTGGCTATCAATTCCCGTCATTCAGAGGAGCCATAGCGAAATCAAGAACCTACTCATAGCAAGAATACTGTTGGACAACTGAAACACTAGCATTCTCAGCGAGTAGATTTTTAACCACGCTCCTTCGTCGCTATCCAGAATGACGATTTTTAACCACGGTACTCTATAATCTTTGACCATCATTTCCTGTCATTCCGAGGAGCCATAACGGCATCAGGAATCTACTCATAGCAAGGATGAAGCTAACAACTTAAACAATTGCATGCTCGACTAGTAGATTCTGAATCACGCTCCTTCGTCGCTGTCCAGAATGACGAATTTTAACCACGGTACTCTGTAATCTTTGACCATCATTTCCTGTCATTCCGAGGAGCCATAGCGACATTAAGAATCTACTAACAGCAAGGATGAAGCTAACAACTTAAACACTTACATTCTCAACTAGTAGATTCTGAATCACGCTCCTTCGTCGCTATCCAGAATGACGAATTTTAACCACAGTACCCAGTAATATTTGATCATTGTTTCCCGTCATTCCGAGGAGCCATAGCGACATCAGGAATCTATTCACAACAAGACAGAGGCGTGGAGTGTACGTCAGTGCATGAGCATCGACAGTGCAGGTCGGGTGAAAAGAAACGAACAAGCTAATTACACAAATAAAAAAACGGAGCCCTAAAAGGACTCCGTTTAAGATGAGAACGCTAGTTATAGCATTACTTCTTAGCAAGTTTCTCTTTGATACGAGCAGACTTACCAGAACGCTCACGTAGGTAGTACAACTTGGCACGACGTACTGCACCACGGCGTTTAACTTCGATGCTATCAACGATTGGAGAGTGTGTTTGGAACGTACGCTCAACACCTTCACCGTTAGAGATCTTACGTACAGTGAAAGCAGAGTGTAGACCACGGTTACGGATTGCGATTACAACGCCTTCGAAAGCCTGTAGACGCTCACGGTCACCTTCTTTTACCTTAACTTGAACTACAACAGTGTCACCTGGTGCAAATTTAGGTAGGTCTGATTTCATTTGCTCTTCTTCAAGAGCTTTGATGATGTTACTCATTTTTTAAATTCCTAGAATAAACTGATACTAAATAAATTAGGTTACTTTGCGTTATGTTCTTTAATGGCTTTATGCTCATTAACAAACTCAGCAAGTAATTGTTCCTGTTCGTCAGTCAGAGCTAGGTTTTCCAGGAGCTCTGGTCTTCTTAGCCAAGTACGGCCCAACGACTGCTTGAGTCGCCATTGACGAATGTCCTTGTGATTGCCTGACATCAGTACAGCTGGTACCTCTTTGTCATCCAATACTTCTGGACGCGTATAGTGAGGGCAATCTAACAAGCCATTTGCAAAAGAGTCTTCTTCTGCTGACGCGAAATCCCCTAGTACACCCGGAACAAACCGAGAGACAGAGTCGATTAACGTCATGGCTGGTATCTCACCACCCGTCATCACAAAATCACCAATCGACCATTCTTCGTCGACTTCAGATTGAATGATGCGCTCATCTACCCCTTCATAACGACCACAAATCAGAAGCAAGTTCTCATTCGTTGCCAGTTCTTCCACTCCTTTCTGGTCGAGCTTGCGACCTTGAGGAGAAAGGTAGATGACTTTCGTCTTGCCCGGTGAGGCTGCTTTCGCGGTATGAATGGCATCGCGCAAAGGCTGAACCATCATTAACATACCAGGGCCACCACCGTAAGGTCGGTCATCGACTGTGCGATGTTTGTCGTGAGTGAAATCTCTAGGATTCCAAGTCTCAATCGACAAAAGACCTTTTTTAACCGCTTGACCTGTTACTCCAAAATCAGTAACAGAACGGAACATTTCTGGAAAAAGGCTAATAACGCCAACCCACATGTTTATCTCGCTCTGTAATTTTGGAGATTAGAATCCAGGATCCCAGTCAACTTCGATCCGTTGAGCTTCGCGATCAACATTAATGATCACTTGCTCTTCAAGGAACGGGATTAATCGTTCCTTCTGCCCGAAAGCATCTTTAAGATTTGCTTTAACAACCAGAACATCGTTTGAGCCAGTTTCTAGCATGTCAGTAACGACACCTAGATCGTAACCTTTAGTAGTTACAACTTGCATCCCAAACAATTCGCGCCAGTAGAACTCATCTTCTGACAATTCAGGAAGTACCGCAGGGTCAATAGCAATTTCAAAGTTCGTCATTAGATGCGCGTCTTCACGAACATCCATGCCTTCCAGCTTAGCCACCATACCTTTGTTATGGCGCTTCCAGCTTTCTACTTTGTACTCAACCCACTTGCCCTTTTGGTTAATGTACCAAGGGCTGTAATCGAAAATGCTTTCAGCATTGTCTGTGTAGGAAAAAACCTTAAGCCAACCACGAATGCCGTAAGTAGCACCAAACTTGCCTACAACAATCTTTTCGTTGCTCATTGTTTCTTTACCTTTCATCGACATAAACTAGTTTCTACTTTTCAAGTAAAAAATTAAGCCGCTTTTTGAGCGTCTTTAACTAGCTTAGCAACACGGTCAGATACTGACGCGCCTTGACCAACCCAGTGGTTAACGCGGTCTAGGTCTAGACGTAGACCTTCTTCTTGACCTTTAGCAGTTGGGTTGAAGAAACCAACTTTCTCGATGAAACGGCCAGTTGCAGCGTTGCGGCTGTCCGCTACTACGATTTGATAAAATGGACGCTTTTTAGCGCCGTGACGTGCCAAACGAATGGTTACCATGTCGTCCTCTTTGCTTTCTCAAAAATAAAATTAACCCCAAAAACCATTCAAGAAATTAAACAGTTTGGGGTCTCGTGCCAAAATAAAGCTCCGGAATTTTACTCTTCTCCCGGAGCAATGCAAGGAGTTTAGTTACTTTTTCACCAACATAAATTGAATTTAAAGTTTGTGACGTACCTAACACCCTGAATCTATGCGTGATCGATTAATTAACGACCAAATGGGTTGAAGCCACCGCCACCACCCATGCCGCCCATCATGCCTTGCATGTTGCGCATCATGCCTTTCATGCCACCTTTTTGCATCTTTTTCATCATTTTCTGCATTTGGGTGAACTGTTTTAGTAAGCGGTTTACATCTTGAACCTGCACACCAGAACCAGCCGCGATACGCTTCTTGCGCGAGCCCTTGATAATTTCTGGGCGTTGACGTTCTTTCATTGTCATGGAGCTGATGATCGCTTCCATCTGTTTGAACATCTTGTCATCGACTTTATCTTTCACATTGTCTGGTAGCTGGGACATTCCTGGAAGCTTATCCATCATCCCCATCATGCCGCCCATGTTTTGCATCTGGCCTAGCTGTTCACGGAAATCTTCAAGGTCGAAACCTTTCTTCTCTTTGAACTTCTTCGCTAACTTTTCTGCCTTTTCTTGGTCAACGTTGCGTTGTAGGTCTTCAATCAAAGACAGAACGTCACCCATGCCAAGAATACGTGAAGCAACACGATCTGGGTGGAACGGTTCTAGCGCGTCAGTTTTTTCACCGACACCCAAGAATTTGATTGGTTTGCCCGTGACATGGCGTACTGAAAGTGCCGCACCACCACGAGCATCACCATCAACCTTAGTTAGAACTACACCAGTAAGAGGTAGCGCATCGCCAAAGGCTTTTGCTGTATTTGCTGCGTCTTGACCCGTCATGGCGTCAACAACAAATAGCGTTTCTACTGGGTTGATAGCTGCGTGAAGATCTTTGATCTCCCCCATCATCTCTTCATCAATTGCCAAACGACCTGCGGTATCGACAATAAGTACGTCGTAGAATTTTTTCTTCGCATGGTCAATTGCTGCATTGGCGATATCAATAGGCTTTTGGTCTGGTGATGATGGGAAGAAGTCAACACCGATGTCTGATGCCAGTGTTTCAAGCTGCTTGATTGCCGCAGGACGGTAAACGTCGGCAGACACAACCAAGACTTTCTTCTTGTCACGTTCTTTTAGAAGCTTAGATAACTTACCTACCGATGTGGTTTTACCCGCACCTTGTAGACCAGCCATAAGAAGCACTGCAGGTGGTTGAGCAGCAAGGTTTAGCGCCTCATTCGACTCACCCATTACGGCTTCAAGTTCTGTTTGAACGATCTTGATAAATTCCTGACCTGGAGTCAGAGATTTAGAAACTTCTACGCCCACCGCTTTTTCTTTAACGCGGTTCACAAATTCACGAACGACCGGAAGCGCAACGTCAGCTTCAAGTAGAGCCATTCGGACTTCACGTAGGGTTTCTTTAATGTTGTCTTCGGTCAGACGACCTTTACCACTGATATTTTTCAGCGTTTTGGATAATCGATCCGTTAAATTCTCAAACATCTTTGTCTCTTCGCTAAAATGGCGATTAATTAGTGTGAGTATACATTAGCCAAGGTCTGAGTCATACCCGTACCGCTGTCCTATTCTTGTCTCTATTTATATATGGTGCGGTAACTTATTAATTTCAATATCTCATCTCTCACGATTGATGTCGGATATATCGTAGCCCCAAAGTGTAATGCAAGGTATAATTTCTCCATCGTGCACAATAATATTTAGGATTCATGGATAGCTTAATAGCCATCGCGGCCGCCATACTTTATGTCTTGGCGATTGCGACCATCATACCCGGACTCTCACAACAGTCAGGAATCAAAGCAAAAACAGTGTTTGCTAGTGCTGCCTGTGCGCTTGTTTTTCATGCGTGGATTTTGAGTGATCTGATTTTTGATGGTTCAGGTCAAAACCTGAGTATTCTCAACGTGGCTTCTTTGATCAGTTTTATTATTTCTCTGGTCATGAGCCTTGCTATGTTGAAAAACCGACTGTGGTTTTTATTGCCTGTCGTTTATAGCTTTGCTGCCATCAATTTATCTGCTGCCACATTTTTGCCAAGCACGTTTATAAAGCACCTAGAGAATGACCCTAAGCTACTCATTCATATTTCATTTGCGCTCTTCTCATACGCGACTTTAACTATCGGGGCACTCTATGCGCTTCAGTTGGCTTGGCTGGATCACAAACTGAAAGCAAAAAAATCTTTGGCGATTAACCCAAACCTGCCGCCTCTATTAATGGTGGAGCGTCAACTCTTCAAAATTATTTTGATCGGTAACTTATTGTTAACTGCCACGCTCATTACTGGCTTTGTCTTTGTGCAGGATATGTTTGCCCAAGGTAAGGCACATAAGGGCATTCTTTCTTTCATCGCTTGGGTGGTGTACTCAATACTGCTTTGGGGTCACTATCAAAAAGGCTGGCGTGGTAGAAAAGTCACATGGTTCGCTGTTGCAGGAGCAACACTGTTAACTCTGGCATATTTTGGCAGTCGCTTTGTAAAAGAAATCATCTTGAATTAAGGAGCTCTAGGGCTCCTATCCTTTATATTTTAGGCTAGATAAAATACAGTACGCCTTAACTCTTTGACTTAACGGACTTACTCAACCGTTATATAACCCAATACTTACAAGGAACAGCAACGTTTTGGACGACATCTCTACGGGTATCTTGTTTGCGCTACTCGCGTGTCTTATCGTCATATCAGGTTACTTTTCCGGTTCAGAAACAGGGATGATGTCTCTGAATCGTTATCGCTTAAAACACTTAGCCAAAAACGGGCATAAGGGTGCTAAGCGAGTCGAAAGACTATTAGACCGTCCAGATCGTTTGATTGGTCTTATTCTTATCGGCAACAACCTCGTTAATATTCTCGCGTCCGCGATCGCGACCATTATTGGTATGCGTTTGTATGGTGATTTAGGTGTCGCTATCGCAACCGGTGCACTAACTATGGTTGTATTGGTTTTTGCCGAGGTTACCCCTAAAACAATTGCAGCGCTTTACCCTGAACGTGTGTCCTACGCGAGCAGTATATTATTGACCATACTGATGAAGTTACTGTCGCCTTTAGTGATGCTTGTTAACTTTATTACGAATGGCTTTATCCGCTTACTTGGTGTGAGAGCGGATCACTCAGCAGAAGATCATCTTAGCTCCGATGAGCTGCGTACGGTGGTAAATGAAGCTGGCGGTTTGATCCCTCGTCGACACCAAGACATGCTAGTGTCTATTTTAGATCTTGAGCACGTCACCGTGAACGACATTATGGTCCCACGCAATGAAATTACCGGTATTGATATTAACGACGACTGGAAATCCATTGTTCGCCAGCTAACACACTCACCACATGGGCGCATAGTTTTCTATCGTGACCAAATTGATGAAGTGGTTGGCATGCTGCGCTTGCGCGAGGCTTATCGTCTGATGTTGGAAAAGAACGAATTCAACAAAGAAACGCTATTACGTGCTGCTGATGAGGTCTATTACATCCCAGAAGGCACACCACTGAACGTGCAAATGTTGAAATTCCAACGTAACAAGCAACGTATCGGTCTGATCGTGGATGAGTACGGTGATATCATCGGTCTAATTACTCTTGAAGATATTCTGGAAGAGATCATTGGTGAGTTCACGACGTCAATTTCTCCAAGCCTCTCTGATGAGATCAGTCCTCAAGGTGACGGAAGCTTCCTTATTGAAGGCAGCACCAATATTCGAGATATTAACAAAGGCCTGAAATGGGATTTACCAACGGATGGCCCAAGAACATTAAACGGCCTTATTTTGGAGCACCTGGAAGATATTCCAGAGAGCCATTTAAGCGTGAGAGTGGCTGGTCATCCAATGGAGCTTGTTGAGATTGAAGAAAACCGCATCAAGCTCGTTCGTGTTTATCCGAAGAAGAAAAAATCGACATCCAAATAAACAAAAGAAAAGCCTGACTCATGTCAGGCTTTTTTACTTATTGGGGCAATATGCTTCTTAATGAGCACCTAGTCGATGCGCAACTCTTTTAACATCGACTCAGGCAAAGCAAGTTCATCATTTTTGTTCACCGAAACACCAGCATCCAAAATGTTCTTTGCGATCTGTTGTGCTTCTTTTAAAGAGTGCATTGCTGCCGTGCCGCATTGGTATTCGTTAAGTTCAGGGATCTTATTCTGACTTTCTACCTTCAGCACGTCTTCCATTGCTGCAATCCAAGCATCTGCGACTTGCTGCTCTGATGGTGTGCCAATCAGACTCATGTAAAAACCTGTGCGGCAACCCATAGGCGAAATATCGATGATCTCAACAGAATCACCGTTTAGGTGATTACGCATAAAGCCTGCATAAAGGTGCTCTAGGGTGTGAATACCTTTTTCAGAAAGAATGTCTTTGTTTGGCGCAGTAAAGCGTAAGTCGAAAACAGTAATCGTATCCCCTTTTGGGGTCTGCATGGTTTTCGCCACTCGCACTGCCGGTGCATTCATACGAGTGTGGTCCACGGTAAAACTATCGAGTAAAGGCATTACATCTCTCCTGATTGTAACTCCAGTACCTTTCGGTAATGGATAAATGTCATTCATCCCTACAGCACATGAACTGACTGTGGGCTAAAAGAACCAGCTGCTGTTGTCTTCTAATTCCTGACGACATTGCTTCAGCTGCCAGCCATAAGTTTTCGCTGTTTGTTCAACACGTCGAGCGACTTTGATTAAACTAGGCTTTCGATTATAAGTACCTCGCTTATACCCACCTCGCCCTTCATGATAAGCCAGATACTGGTTATAGGGATCCCATAATGAAATCCCTAGCTGACGCCGTGTTTCATGAGTATACCAACCGACAAACATCATAGAATCATCGAAGTTGGTACGAGAGCCACCCTGACCTGTGGCATCTTGGAAGTCTTCCCAAGCAGGGTCTTGAGCTTGAGCGTAACCATACGCACTGCTGACTCGTCCCCAAGGAATAAACCCTAGCAAATAATCTTTAGGTGGTTTTGCATCGTGCCGAAAGCTGCTTTCTTGTTTAATGATGGCCATAGCGACATGAATAGGGGTCCCCCATTCATCTTCCATATCTTTGGCATCATCGTACCAACCGGATTTCTCTCGGAATATCTCGCATAAGTTATTCTGCTGCTTTGGCGGTGCCGTAGCACAACCTGCAAGTAACACGCTTCCAAGTACCGCTACTACTGACGACTTAATGTTCAACCGCACCAATCCTTAGTTAGTCATTACTGCTTCAGGTAAGCAAAGTAATCTTCCAAAAAATCATCAAAAGAAAGCGTGTCACTCTGCTCTGCTTGCTTTTGTTTTTCCACGGACGACGCTACTTCCGTTTCCATCGTATCTTGTGAATAGTACTGATAACCGTGAGCTAGGTTTTCATCACGGTACTTCATACCAAGAGTACAACCAACTTTACCTAGCCCACCCAGCTCTTTCGTTAGCTCTAATAGTTGACCAGAGATCGTTAGTTCTGGGTTATCAATCCATGTCTCGAGTTGATTACACACATCTTGGTATGCACTGCCACCAGCGGTCATATCCATTTGCTGTGCTATTTGACGTAACTCGACGAAAACTCGGTGTGCCCAATCTTGTAGAGATAGACGCTCACCTTGGCAACCAATTTGCAGCATTAGACCTTTTTCACGGCCTGAAACAATGACTTTATTCCAGTTATCGCGCCAACACTCTAATTCACAGTTATCCATAGGGTCTGAGTCTGACAAGGCCGCCCAGGTAAGGAAGAGATCCAAGAATCGTACTTGCTCTTCATTTAAGCCCACTGCGCTGAATGGGTTAACATCTAGAGAACGAACTTCAATGTATTCGACACCACCGCGTCGTAACGCATCTGAAGGCTTCTCACCACTTTTCGATACACGTTTTGGACGAATCGGAGCGTACAGTTCATTCTCAATTTGTAAGATATTGGAATTAAGCTGGCGGTATTCACCATCCACTTTTACCCCAATTTTCGCAAACTCTTCTGATGGGTGGCGAATCGCATCACTCAAACCATCGAGGTATTGGTCAATGCTGTTAAAACCAATTTTCAGCACACTTTGCGCACTATTGGTATAGCCAAGATCGCTCAAACGCAAAGACGTCGACTTCGGCAAATATAATGTCCCGCCAATCTTCTCGAATGGCAGATCGGTTTCACGACCTTGAATAAAAGAGCCACATAACGCTGGTGATGCACCAAAGAAGTAGGGAATCATCCAGCCAAAGCGGTAGTAATTACGGATCAACGCAAAGTACGCATCAGACTTAGCATCTTGGCGGGCTTGTTCATCTTGCTCGCCATAGAGCGCATCCCAAAATGTTTCAGGAAACGAGAAGTTAAAATGGACACCTGAAATAATTTGCATCAGGCTGCCATAGCGACGCTTTAGGCCTTCTCGGTACAGCGTTTTCATTTTCGCTGCATTCGAAGAGCCATACTGGGCTAACTGAATATCATCCTCTGAGCCCACGTAGCAAGGCATTGATAGTGGCCACATTTTCTCTTCACCCATTTTGGTTTGAGTGAAATGATGGATATCTTTCAGCTGTGCCATCAGTTCTGGAATTTCATGTGACACAGGCGTAATGAACTCTAACAATGATTCCGAAAAATCCGTTGTGATCCATTGATTTGTGAACGCAGAGCCTAACCCTTCAGGATGAGGAGTTGTAGCTAGATGTCCATCCTGACGATAGCGCAAAGTTTCTCGCTCAACACCGCGTCCAAACTGCTTAAATACTTCGGGGTTTGATGCAACTTTTTTTAGTCGCGCAGCAAAATCAGTCAAAATGAGGTTCGCTTATATTGGGAGCAGGACACTTGTTACATAACACAAGTGTAAGCTAAGTTATTGATAGTTAATGCATCTAGATAAATAACCCACGAAAAGTTGCTTATCTAGATGAATAGCGGAGAAACGTTTCTCCGCTATTAAATGTGTACTCTATCGAATGATTTCAAGCTCTTCTACGTCTTTCCCCAACTTTTCTAATTGAGGACGCAACGATTTAGCATCACCAACGACGATAATTTGATAGTCATTTGGATCAAACCATTTCTGAGCCAGCGCATTCAACGTCTGCTTATCGACTTTTTCTACGATAGCGTTTCTTTGCTGCAAGTAATCATGATCGAGGTTGTACTTAAGAATATCACTGATGAGCTCCGCTTTTTGTGTTGGCGTTTCATATTTCAGTGCATCTTTTTGACCGACCGCTTGACGCATAAATTTCATCTCTTCATCAGTAATACCTGACTGCGAGTATTCATTTAGCTCATTTTCCATCTCAATGATCGAAGCAACCGTTGCATCCGCTCGTACTTGCGCGGTGAAAACCACCGAGCCTGTTTCTGGATTACCAGAGAAGTAGCCGTAAGCACCGTATGTGTAACCCTTGTCTTCACGTAGATTTTGGTTAATGCGGCTATTGAAGTTCCCAGCTAAGTTGAAGTTTGCCAGTTGGCTTAGGTAAAAATCGCCCGTTGCGTCGTAAGGCATACCTTGACGAACCATCATGACCACACTTTGCGGCGCTCCTGGTTTATCAACAAGATGGATCTTTTGCTCACCTAATGCAGCAATGCTTTGCGGTGCATACAATGGCGCAGCTTCATCTTGCCAGTTTTTCCAGAACGTCAGTTGCTGCTCAATTTCCTGTTTATTGATGTCACCAACAACGACGATTTGCGCACTTTGTGGCGTGTAATGCTTCGAGTAGAATTCACGGACATCATCCAACGTTAATGCACTGACACCTGCTTGCGTGCCGTCTTTTGGTCGAGCAAAAACCGAATCCCCATAGAGCACCTGACGACTCGCTTGTGACGCCATCCAACTTGGATTTTGGTGCTCATATACCAGGCCTTCTAGCGCTTGCATTTTTACACGCTCGAAATCATCTTGATTAAATGCAGGAGACAGCAACATCTCTTCGACAATTTTTAACGTCGGCTCTAAGTTCTTTTCTAGAGCAGAAACACTGATGTTTGTTGTATAACCTGTGGCATTAACAGAGATAACACTACCTAGTTTATCAAGCTCAGCTTGAATCTCTTCGACACTGCGTTTCGTTGTACCTTCTTGCAACATCGCAGCGGTCAATTGGGCAAGACCTTCTTTACCCTTTTCAACAAAACGTGTCCCTGCAGGTAAACTAAATTGCATCATCACCGTCGGCGTTTCATCGCTAACTGCACCAAGCAGCTCTGAGCCATTCTTGAAATGTAACTCGTACAGCTCTGGCATCGTCGCTTTCACTGGTTCTCCTACTGGCGGTTGCACTGAGCGATCGAAGTTATCGGTCGCACGACGATACGCCAATTGGTCATCGGAAATCTTCTCATATTCTGGCAGCGTACGCTTTGGTGTCACAAAGGTCGCAGGTTTTACGACAAGGTCTGTTTTTCCTTTTGGGACCACGCTTAGGGTCACTTTGTTCTTACCTTGGATAAAGTCCGTATACGCTTTTTCTACCGAAGTCGGCGTAACTGCACGGATTTGTTCAAGCTGTTGCTCAAGACGATCAGGATCGCCGAAAAATGTCTCGTTGGAAGCCAACTGAGTCACTTTACCTTTAACGCTTTCTAGCGCAAAAATAGCATCCGCTTCCGCTTTACCCTTCAACTGCTCAAGGCGATCTTTTGTCACGCCTTTTTCCGCAAACTGATTCAGTGATTGTAAAAGCTCGTCGTACAGTTTTGATAGGTCGCCTTTGTCTCCAGAATCACCCATTGCGTAAACGTAAAAGTTACACGCCAGTTCAGCACAATCATGGAATGAACCAGCATCGACCGCTTTTTGAGTCTTCACTAGGTCTTGATAGAGCACGCTGTTGGTACCGCCACCCAATACTTCTGATAATGTATCGAGAGACGCTTGGCTTTCTTCGCCGTTGTAGGTTGTTGGCCACGCGATCATCACCATAGGTTGTTGAATACGATCTTCTAGAGTGATGTATTTATCTTCTTGCAGTTTTGCAGGTTGTTTCGGCGCATTTTCAACCTCAGGACCACGAGGAATCGAACCGAAGTACTTATTTACCCACTCTAGAGTTTGTTCAACGTCTAAGTCACCACCGATCGTGATAGTCGCATTGTTTGGGCCATACCAACGCAAGAAAAACGCTTTGAGATCGTTCACATCAACACGATCAAGATCTTCAACATAACCAATGGTTTGCCACGAATACGGATGACCTTCAGGATATAGCGCTTCGGACATGCGCTCCCAAATTAAGCCATAAGGACGATTATCGTAACGCTGAGCTCGCTCATTTTTTACAGTAGAACGCTGAATTTCAAATTTGCGTTGAGAAACCGCATCCAACAAAAAGCCCATACGGTCAGACTCTAACCACAGCATTTTCTCGAGCTGGTTAGCAGGGACAGTTTCAAAGTAGTTAGTACGATCGCGGTTTGTTGTACCATTTAACGTGCCGCCAGCCTCTGTGATGATTCTGAAGTGCTCTTGGTCACCAACGTTCTCTGAGCCTTGGAACATCATGTGCTCAAAGAAATGCGCAAAACCAGACTTACCCACTTCTTCACGAGCTGAACCAACATGGTAAGTCACATCCACATGGACCAATGGGTCAGAATCTTCAGGAGCTAAGATCACCGTTAAACCATTATCGAGTTTATACTTTTGGTATGGAATCTTAACTTTGCCTTCTTCAGCTTTCGATGACTCAACGAAAGTTACCCCTTTCGGCAGTGATGAAACTGGCGTATTTGATGCACAGCCCGTGATCACCAACAGTGAACACGCGCCAACCCAAAACATCTTCATGTACTTTCCTTAAAATAATCCGAGATAGATGGCCGCAAGTAAGCTATACCTAGCAGCCTTTCCTAAAAATATTAAAATCACGCAAGGCAGAAACTTCATTCTTAGCCACCCTGCGGCTAAACACAGCGGGTCTCCTATTACAGGTAACCAACTAAAAAATAACCCCCAATAGCCATACTTAGAGAGCCACTTTAATGCGGTATGACCGTGCTTTTCCTCTTGTGCTTTGTTGGGAATCCACAAGCCAAGCCAATAATTTGTTAAGCCACCAAGCGTATTACCGATAGTAGCGACCATAACAATTGAAGAAACGGAGTATTGATTTAATGAGAGAGTGGCAACTAAGCCCGCCTCAGAACCACCAGGCAACAACGTGGCACTGAGAAAACCGGTCATGAAAAGCACCCATAATGCTGAATCTGAAAACCAAAGCGCTAAACTTTCAAAACTCGTGTTAAATGCTTCTAGCATGTCATATCAAGCAACACCTTGCCTCTGGTTCTTCCTGATTCGACCTGCTGGTGAGCACCAATGACATCACTCATAGGATAAACCTGTTGAATTTCAGTCTTCAGTAAGCCAACGCCGACCATGTACAACAAGGTATCTAACTGCGCAGGGGCTGGTTCAACCAACATGCCACTAGCCTCAAAGCCTAGGAGTTTGGCTTTTTCACAAATCAGCTCAGCAGTTATGGTTGGAACGGTGATGACTCTCGCATTATCTTTCAGGCATTTAAGCGCATCTAACGCAGCATCTCCGCCTACTAAATCAATCAAAACATCAACATCTTCAACACGTTCTGACACTGGTGCAAATTGATAGTTCACTGCATGAGCACCGAGCGTCGCAAGGTAGTCTAAATTTCGTTCACTGCAGGTTGTAAAGACTTCCGCTTTCGTCGCGATCGCAATTTGTACCGCGAGGTGTCCAACACCACCGGCTCCAGCGAGGATAAGTACGCGATCGTTTTCCGTCACATTAGCCTTACTGAGAGCTTGTGCCGCAGTTTGTCCCGCCAACGGTAATGCAGCAGCTGCCTCCAAAGTTACGGAGCTAGGAACATGACTTAACTCAGTTTCTGGAACACATATGTATTGACTGTAACCACCGCCTCGAACTGGGAAACCAATAAATCCAGCCACCTCATCACCTTCATTAAAACGTGATGCCCCCTCTCCACAAGACATCACTTTTCCTGAGATGTCGTAACCTGGCACCCAAGGTAAATTATCCTTATTCTGCGCTGCTGCCCAACCGAGCCCAGCTCGAGCTTTGACATCAATAGGATTTACGCCTGAAAAAGCGACTTTTACTAAGACTTCACCAGGCTGTGGTGATGGTGTAGAAGCATGTTGAATCGCGAGTACGTTGGCATCACCAAACTCAGTGATAACGATCTGTTTGTGTTCCATAAACCATTCCCTGCAAGAAAACAAAAAGGGATGCGAAAGCATCCCTTTGACTATAAACCATTTTGTTAACCTAAGTTAATCGTGATTTTGTAAATTGGTTGATCATTCCATTTTCAATAATGTCTAACCAACAAGTGCTAACAATATACCAGCCGCAACGGCTGAACCCAGCACACCAGCAACGTTTGGTCCCATCGCATGCATTAACAAAAAGTTTTGCGGGTTAGCTTGTAAACCAACTTTGTTTACGACTCGCGCGGCCATTGGTACCGCAGAAACGCCAGCCGCACCAATAAGTGGGTTGATGTCTTCTTTCGAGAACTTGTTAAGCAGTTTCGCCATCAGGACGCCCGCACCAGTACCGATACTAAATGCAACTGCGCCTAACCCCAAGATACCTAACGTTTCTAGGTTCAAGAACTGCTCAGCTTGCAGCTTAGAACCAACACCAAGACCTAAAAAGATAGTCACTATGTTGATCAATTCATTTTGAGCAGTTTTCGATAAACGATCGACCACACCAGCTTCACGCATCAAGTTACCCAAACAGAACATACCAACCAATGGCGTAGCTGAAGGTAAGAACAGAATCGTCATCAGTAATACAGCAAGCGGGAAGATGACTTTCTCCCATTTACCAACATGACGAAGCTGAGCCATCTTGATTTGACGCTCTTCCTTGGTTGTCAGTGCTTTCATGATTGGTGGCTGGATGATCGGCACCAATGCCATATAGCTGTATGCCGCGACTGCAATCGCACCTAGCAGATCTGGAGAGAGCTTACTCGCTAAGAAAATCGCTGTTGGCCCATCAGCACCACCGATGATCGCGATAGACGAAGCATCTGCCATGGAGAACTCCATGCCAGGTACATAGTTGAGCAAAATAGCGCCAAACAGTGTTGCAAAAATACCAAACTGCGCAGCCGCACCTAACCACAACGTTTTTGGGTTTGCGATCAAAGCACCAAAGTCAGTCATCGCGCCCACACCCATGAAGATCAATAGCGGGAACACACCCGATTCAATCCCAATGTAGTAAACGTAGTAGAGCAAGCCACCAGGCTCAGTAAAGCCAGCATTTGGAATATTCGCCAAAATAGCACCGAAACCAATCGGCAATAACAGTAAAGGTTCAAATCCTTTTTTAATTGCCAAAAACAGCAAGGTACAACCAACCAGCATCATACAGATTTGGCCGAACTCGAAGTTAGCGATCCCTGTTTCTGCCCAAAGGGTTAACAATCCGTCCATGATACTCCCTTACGCCAGGCTCAACAGAGGCGCACCTACTGTGACAGCATCGCCTTCTTTAACGTTCAGCTCTTGAACCACACCACCACGCGCCGCTCGTACTTCAGTTTCCATTTTCATCGCTTCAAGGATGAGCAATACATCGCCTTCAGCTACCTCAGCACCAGGTTGAACATTCACTTTGAAGATGTTACCTGCAAGAGGAGCAGGTACCGCTTCTGCTGAAGCATTAGAAGGTGCGCTAGGTGTAGCCGATTTTGCCGGTGCATTAGAAGGAGCAACAGATGTCAGTTCACCTTGAGGGCCAACTTCCACCTCATACACCTGCCCGTCAACACGTACACTATAAGTTTCTACACCACCAGTTGCTGGTTGAGCTACAGGTACAGCAGGCTTCGCAGCTTCTAGCGTTGGTGCAGGCTCAAATGCTTCTGGGTTTTCACGATTCTTAAGGAACTTAAGCCCAACTTGAGGGAAAAGTGCATAAGTGAGTACGTCATCAACACGCTCACTTGCTAGCTTAATGCCTTCTGATTTCGCTTTCTCCATCAGATCAACCGTAAGCGTCTCCATTTCAGGCTCAAGTAAATCGGCAGGACGACAGGTAATTGGCTCTTTACCATCAAGCACTTTCGCTTGCAGTTCTGCATTTAACTCGGCTGGCGCTTGACCGTACTCACCTTTCAATAGGCCAGCGGTTTCCTTGGTAATACTCTTGTAGCGCTCGCCAGTAAGAACGTTAATCACCGCTTGCGTACCGACGATCTGTGAAGTTGGAGTCACCAATGGAATGAAACCAAGATCTTCACGTACACGAGGGATCTCTTCTAATACTTCATCAATGCGATCCGCAGCACCCTGCTCTTTCAACTGGCCTTCCATATTGGTCAGCATACCACCAGGCACTTGAGCAATCAGGATGCGTGAATCGACTCCTTTTAACTGGCCTTCCCACTTCGCATACTTCTTACGTACCTCACGGAAATATGCGGCGATAGATTCCAGTTGCTCGAGTTTCAAATTGGTATCTCGCTCGGTGCCTTCTAGCATAGCGACTACCGTTTCAGTCGGTGTATGACCGTAAGTACAACTCATTGAAGAAATCGCAGTATCGAGAATATCAATACCGGCTTCTACTGCTTTTACCGCTGTTGCTGTAGACAGCCCCGTTGTTGCATGACAATGAAGTGCCAATGGCACATCACAAGACGCTTTGATACGCGTGATAAGCTCTTCCGCTTCATAAGGCTTAAGTAAGCCAGACATATCTTTAATACACAGCGAGTGACAACCTAAATCCTCTAGGCGTTTTGCCAAGTCAACCCAAGTGTCTGCGTTATGCACTGGGCTCGTAGTGTAAGACAACGTACCTTGAGCATGCGCACCAACATCAACCGTTGCTTTAACGGCTTTCTGGAAGTTTCGCACGTCATTCATTGCATCAAAAATACGGAATACATCCATGCCGTTAGCATGCGCGCGTTCAACAAACTTCTCTACTACGTCGTCGGCATAATGGCGGTATCCTAAAAGGTTTTGACCACGCAGTAGCATTTGCATTGGTGTATTAGGCATCGCTTTTTTTAGTTCACGTAAACGCTCCCAAGGGTCTTCTCCTAAGAATCGAATACAAGAATCAAATGTTGCACCGCCCCAAGTCTCTAGAGACCAGTAACCAACCTTATCCAACTCAGCTGCGATAGGCAGCATATCCTCAATACGCATACGCGTAGCAAATAGTGATTGATGGGCATCACGAAGGACCACATCAGTAATAGCTAGTGGTTTAGACATGCTCTTAAACTCCTTTTTAATCCTAGTTCGGCTACTTCGCGAATGAGGCGCGATGTTTATGAATCGCAGCCGAGATCGCCGCCACTACTTGTGGACTAACAGCTGAAGAGGTTGATTGAATATTAGTGTTTGTTTTTGGTGCTGCGATCGGCTCTGGTACTTCTTCTGGTACCAATTTCGACATTAACCGAACGAGATAAACAAGAATAGTGAGGAAAATAAATACGACCGCCATCCCCGTTAGCATCAGGGTGGCCGCATCTACTAGCAGGCTTCCTATATTAGTCATGTTGCTTCCTTTCTTTGTCATCCTGACAACGTGCAGGACTTTAATAGTGTCAAATCCCGACCCATGGATTATCTCGATTGGTTAAATTTTGTCAATTTTGTTTAAGGAAGGTTTGTAGTAATCCTGATAAATGATTATTTATTCACTACCCAGATCACAGTTCATGACAAAATAATCACTTCAAATCGCTATCACCTTACGAACAGAGTAAAGGAGGACATAAATAAAAACTGCGATTTAGATTTCAAAATCAAATCGGGACTCACGAAGTAAAAACCAACAAAAACAAAAAGATGAACAAAATTAACAATCAATAAACAAATAACAAACAAAGTGACTACATGAGAGTAATTGAAATGAAAAATGGAAGTCAGTGTATAGGAGGGATAATCAGGATGATTTCACACGATGCGACAGAAGCTTGATAGCAAATTGCTTAGATACGCACATATTCGCTTTTAAAAAAGAGGAACATGGGCTCTAGTGATCCTACGCCATATTTCAGATGTCTAGATGTAAATTACCACCTTCTAAAGAAGGTGGCTTTGTGTGAGCCCCCTAAAAGGGGGCCTTTGTTTAGTCCAGCGCCAAT
>NZ_JAWOVC010000009.1:0-167001 GCF_033339735.1 Vibrio sp. 2033 | reverse complement strand
TTGGCGCTGGACTAAACAAAGGCCCCCTTTTAGGGGGCTCACACAAAGCCACCTTCTTTAGAAGGTGGTAATTTACTTATCGAGCCAAAAAGTTGGATACAAATCCAAGAAGTTGGTCGATGTTGGCTGTGGTCTTTGTGTACGGTACCTGTTTAGTTGAAGCGATACATATGGTGTTTTTACCCGTGAACACATTCGTAGTGGGCACGTTGTGTATGTAATAGTTCTAAGAAGGTTTTGCCCCAAAGTCATTCAGAGTAAATGCTCTTTCATATCTTGCTGATGTAAATTTACCCTACAAAAAGTTATCCGATAGAATACAAACCAACATAACTGCCCCTTCACTATTGCTTGTTTGACTTGATAATTTGCCTATTTAACCAGTTAATTCCTCGAGGCATCTTGTTGGGGAATGATAAAGCACTGAAAATATTGTTATTATCCTTTTTCATTTACTAGTAAAACTAAACCCCATGAGATATGAATCCGCTCCTGTAGATCCAGTAGAAAGACAAAAAACCACAAGAGAACGTACAGTACGTCAACGCCTAGAACGTCAGGAAGAGCTGAGATATACCGCGAGCGATGAGAAACGATGGGCTGAAAATAGAGAGCGCGTTCTTGCTGAACGCAAAGCTGCCCAACAAGCTTATGGCTTAACAGAAAAAGAATGGGACGATGATTTACAAAAGCAAGCTAAAGAATATCAATGGGACACCTCTCAACAAGAGAACGTCAGTATTGCCGTACTAACCGTTGAAGAAGCCAACGAGTATTTGGATTTGCTCATTAAAGACACGCACGGACAGCTCACTATAGGTAAGGACTACACTGGCGTTAGCAAGGGACTTAAAGACGCTTATGACGTGGCCAAAGCTCTCGGTGGATTTGGGGCAACCGCCAAAGCCGTCAATATCAATGGTGTAATGAACATTGTGGTTGAGAACTACAAGCCTCGATATTTAGATTTAGGTGTCCGTTGGCAGGAAGCAACGTCTAAAATGCTTAAAATTGGCCACGACCTAAACACCGTTCGAGGCAATGTCAGTTTCTTGAGCAGCAATATCTATGTAGAACTTGTGTTCATTGGTGCGGTTAATGCAGTTGATTACATATTGCACGATGAAAAAACGCTAGGTGAGGTAGTAGGACAGTTTACATCGGATGTATCAAAAGGTGTGGTTGCTGGTGTGATTGCTCAAGGCATAACGATAGGGCTTAGAGTTGGAGTTACCGCAGCGTTTGCAGCGCCACCAACAGCGTTATTGTTGGGTTTCTTTGTGCTTACTGCTTTCGGTATTGGTAAAGTTGTTTCGGCTATTGATGACCAATACAAGTTCACCGAACCAATGAAAAAAGAAATTGAGAGGTTGATTGATGAAAATTAATCGTTTTCGCTCTGGACTATTTTTGGCGGCATGCATAGCATCATCATTGATCATAGTCCCGTTCTCTACCAATGGCCTTTACGACTCAGAAAGTCTCCCAAATGTGGTCGAAATATACAGCCCACTAAATGACGCGTCATTACTGGCTCTTAGCTACGCAATGATCACTGCATCGTTATTGTCATTGATAGTATTCACTACTGGCCGATGCTTAAGATGGTTACCTAAAGCGGTTGTGCTAGTTCTAAGCTGCTTATTCTTGGCTTCCTTTGCATATGGTTGGCATACGAATGTATCAACAAAACAAGAGCTTAATGAGAAAGGCTATATTGAATGTGTATCTGAACGGGAGCTTGCATTGAAGTTCTCAAGCAAAACTTATGTTCTTCCACCCGAGACTTGCGATTAAAGGTTTAGTGAAGATGGCCACTAGCGAACTGGTAATCAATGAAAGTAAATAGCCGTTTACTTTTTGAGGAAGCTTGGTAATCACTGCCAATACTTCGTCACATAGCGCAGGGGCATCTTCATAGGGGTAATATCATTAACGTCCACTGGGTGGTGCACGTCACGAATGTCCTAGCCAATTTTCAGCATTCTTACCATTCTTGGAGCTAACACACCTTGGTTGGTTAATGGGATACTAATCCTACCGTTTGTAGTGGCCAAAGGAGTTTGGCCACGCATTTGAAGCCCATCCATACATAAACTAATCAGTATTTCGCTAATTTAGCAAAATCACTAACTCAAAAATGTCCAGAAACGTGTTTGAATGGGACCGCTCAATCTGTGGATGCTCAAGACAACCAGTTTGATACTTTATCACTCAGTTGTAGCGTGAGTCAGACTTTGTAGTAGGAAGTAGTATGAAACTTTATTCCTCTCCTACATATGCGCTTCACTAACGCTTCGAAATTTTCGGAGACATACGCCATGATAAAATAACTCAACAAACTAACAGGAATAGGCATACTCGAAACTCAGTATATCGTTTAAAATGCAGACAATTTTGTTAGTGTTCAATCTCAAGTTGAATTTCGCAAAAAATTCGCTTGGCTTTGAAACTAAACCACGCAATAAAGCACATTATATTTTAAAACAGTAGCTAAGACTTTGTGAGGAGACCCAAAAACTCATAAAGCGAGGACCAACACTGTGAATTTTTGAGCTGTATCCAGTGATATTATCTGCCTTTTTTCTAAGTACTTTGACATAAGAAGATGCTAGTTCATTGAGCGCTGTAATTTGGATCTCTTGGATTTGGTGATGCACAGTATTATCTAACAATTTCCATTGCCCTTTTACTGCTGTCTTGTATCGTAAAACCTCTCCACCGGGGACTTTTAATAGTAGTGTGAATATATCACTTTGAAAGGATTCTTGACTGTAGATGGTCTTATCAATAGTGGCTGCGGCGGGTCCGTCTTTGATGCATTTCCAACTGCCTAAAATGGACTTTTCGTTAGCATACGTATAACTGGAGAAGCTAAATATCAAAATTAGTAATAATCTCATTTATTCATCCAAGAAGAGTTTATGTGTTTGAGGGTGAACATAGTTTGCTCTGAATAAGAAAGACCAAACTGTCTAAGTTTAAAAGCATAGGAGATAGCACTGGGGCTTGCTTCGTTGTCTAGTTTGCACAATTGATAAGCACATCCAATCATGACTTCTAACAATAGTGATGGTCCAGTTAGTATAAGGGTTACTTCTTCATCAACTCCTTTTTTAAGTCCATCATAACGATAGTGCTGGAGTCTTCGGTAATAATCATCGTCATTCATCCTAGTATTAGATAACGCCTCAAATATGTAGCCGTGAGTTTCACAGTGTCGATAGCGTTTTTTCATTTCTCTTAATACTATCCCCAGCGCTTTTGAGTTTGGATGAGCAGCTATGAGATTATTATTAAATTCACCCAAACTGTTCTTAGAAGCTGATATCGATAAAAGGTGCCGGTGTACAACAGGATATTTAAACATTGAAAAATGCAGCCCCTTAGAGATGACTTGTTCTAACTCAGATAAGACCTTCGGGTGATGCGCATTGAGCAGCTCAATACAACCATCTAACTCAGGTTCATTCTTAGGATTGCTACCTAGCAACTGAGATGCGGCGGTGTGACTAAGTACAACATCAACTAAATTTAAAAGAGAAGGGGTCAGTTGGCTTGTATGTTGAAGTAATGTGGAGTTGTATTCCAATTTAGGAAGTGTATCCACATCAATATAAACACCACCATACAACTTAAGGATCAATATTCTTAATATATCGCTTGCAGCTGCGAAATTACCCCTTAAGATCGTTTCATACAAGTAGAACTTTTTGAAATCATCATCAAAAAAAATAGCTTCAAAATCTCCACGTATATCTTTGACTTCAAACTTACTTTCCAAAATTGATAAATTATGACTATATTTATCTTTCTCTAATTGAAGTTTGAATACTAATTCTGGGAAATAAATTTGAGAGTATGACTCTAATGTTTTATCTAAGCTTGAAATCCCATTTTTTGTTGCAAATTGATATAAAATATTTTGTGATTTTATAAGATTACAGCCATTTTTATTGCAAATTAAGTTCAATAATTCATTTCTCAAAGAAGAGTATTGTGTTTGACTGTCTATCCAAAGTGTCAAAGATGAAGTTTTTTTTTGCCAGATATTTAAGTAATCCAAGCTATTTAGGTTAAGGTTACCAAGCCAGATAAAATGACACGAATTTGGCACTTCATACATATTTAAGCTAGAAAGTTCTCTCGTTCTTATGTTTTCTTTGCAGATAATCTCATTGATTAGATCATAGTTCTCTTCATCTATAAATTTATCGAACGTGCAGACCGCTCGTTTAAATAAGTCGACCAATTAATTATCCTCGTACTTTCTCTAGCAATTTTTGCTTCTCTTGAGTAAAAGTAACCCATTGCCTGAGCACCTCACTATTGTTAGCTTCGTTTTGCACTCCACATTGCTGACCACCAATACTAATATCAGGGTTCGAATACAAACCAATCACAAAACCATCTTTTAGGTTCTCATTCATTACTGTACGGTAAGGTCCGCAATGGTAAGCGTGCGCTTGGGATTGTGCTGACTGAAACCATTGGAGTCCGCCTTTCTCATGACCTGCCATTGCAAGGTGGCCTAGTTCATGTTCAAGAACATATTGGTTACCATTTAGTGTAATAGCAGCCATTCGAGCAACGTCTCCAGGATAAGTGTAACCTTTATATTCTGATGGTAGAGTCTTAACGACAACAACTATAAAGTCAGTTAATGACCCTAGATGCTCTTGCTTTTCTTGGTCAGACAAATTGTTTATCAGGCGATCGTATAAAAGTGAAAATTCTTTCGCACTGTGCGGAGTGAAAGCATTATCAACAAAAGTAACACTAGTCAAGAGACGTTCAATAGGTATACATGAACGTTGCAAAACTTGATTGGAGGTGGCCACTAATTCGGAAATCTGGAGTAAAATCTCGTCTTCACTCATATCAATTGAGCGCTCGACGAAAAACTTTAAAGTGGTGGTTAATGTATCATTTTTACTACATTTATGCACTACTAGTTCATTCTCTCTAGAAGTATTTGCGTTAGAAAACAATAACCACGACAAGAAGAACAATAACGCAAAAAATCCCAAAAAGAAGAGTGATTTTTTTTTCATATTAAAAGTTATTAAAGTTTAATTACTTTGACGCAGATAAATCTAATTAGCTATTTGTTAACTAATAATTAATCCGTACAGTCAACCAAAAAATTTTTAGTCTCAATACCAAACAGTATAAGCCAAAGCCTAAAAATCTATAGAATAAGCCAAACTTGATTTGTAACTTTTGAAATGAGAAACATTTTCATATAAAGAACTAAATCAACTAAATAATTAACAAAAACAACCTTATTTGGTAAAAATATGGAAAGTTATGGTACAGTTATATTTAAGTTTGGCTATTAGTTTTAAGTTTCTAAGATGCTTTAGCAGCGAAAACGCGAATTACATTTAGGCCAGAACCGCTACTCGAACTGCTACTTGAACCTCGACCTCTGCCACTGGCTCGGGTATTACAGCCTCCGGTTTTAATTGGAGTGCTTTGACCCATATCGTTACCTTTCTTAATGTTTGCTGCATTTGTACCAGAACCACCATACTGACCACCGCCTAACGCACTACCTACAATCTCATTTATTGCATTTGTATAATCATTTGGATTTCTGGGGTCAAAGCCGCCTACAACTTGATTTAAATCTTCTTCACTTAAAGTTTGAACTTTAGAGCAAGTCACTTTCTTCATTATTTATATCCTTGTCAATTTAACTTATATTAGCGTGACCTTAAAAAGCCGGTGCTTTTGCAAACAACACAATAAAACTAGTTTTGTTAATGAAATATTGCGCTGCTGTATGACTTATACGCTCTCAAAGTGAATGATTTCAACATAATTATTACATAAATTCATGATGTGTGACATTTGGCACATGTTTTGTGAATTATTCACTATTCCATTTATATGATTAGGGCATACTATAGATATATCTAAATTCTATAATTTTGGAATGGAATCAATGCTGTTTAGGGATGAGGTTGTTAAATCTAAGCGAACCAGAATTACTGGGAATATAATAATTGTTCAGCCTATATCAATTTATACTTCTTCTTTAATGATATTCTTGATATTTATTTTGGTCGTAATGTTTCTCACACATTCTGAGTACTCACGTAAAGAGAAAGTTAAAGGGTACTTAATTCCAGAGAAAGGGTTAGTTAAAGTGTTCTCGGATAGAGAAGGTGTTGTAGATGAACTATATGTTCAAGAGGCCGAATACGTTACCGCTGGGCAACCATTAATCAAGGTCAGAAATAGTCAAAGTTTAGCAACTGGTATGGAACTATCTGATGCATTGAGTAAAGAAATTGGTAAGCAGATATCAACACTTCGGGTAGAGCTTAAGACAAGAGAGAAAATTCTTGGAAATGAACGGTTACGGATTGAGCGACAGATTGTACAATTAAATCAGAGTTTGTCTTCTGTGAAAAAAGCAAGAGCCACGAATAAAAGACGCCTGACTATTAAAGAAGAACAATACTTAAAAAACTTAAAACTATTTAAAAAAAGGTATATTTCTGATACACAGCTTTCTATGTTTCAAGAAGAATATCTCGAAACTAAGGAAACGAATGATCGTTTTGAGAGAGAAATAGCAATAACTATGGTTGATTTATCTAAATTGGAGTCTGAATTAGAAAGCTTGCCAGAAAAGATGTTAATAAAGAAAGCTCTATTAGAAAGACAAATTTCCGAATTGGAGACAAGGCAATACGAGTTAGAAAACCAATATGAATTTGTAAAAATGGCACCAGAATCAGGAGTGGTAACTGCAATTCATCCATCGTTAGGCATGCGTATAAATAACCAATCTCCCATTCTTAGCATCATTCCTGAGAATTCATCGTTGGAAATTGAATTACTACTTCCGACACGTTCTGCAGGTTTTGTTCAGAATGGAGATATAGTACAAGTTCGATTTGATGCTTTTCCTTACCAAAAATTTGGTTTGATAACGGGGGCGGTTGTGAATATGGATAAAGCATTGATCTTGCCAACAGACAAAGTGCTACCGGTTAAAATTAATGAAGCAGTGTACCGTGTTAGAGCAAAGATAAATCAGCAGTCAGTTACCGCCTATGGAAAAGAATTTCCACTTAAGGTAGGTATGATAGCTGATGCAGACATTATACTAGAGAAGAGAACATTGCTAGAATGGCTCCTAGACCCCATTTACGCGCTTAAAGGGCAATTAGGTTAATGGAAGTCTCAAATATATCTGACAAGATCACAACTCAATCCCTAGATCTACTTTCTTTCTCAGGTCTTAAGCGTGTACCTATCATATTACAGTCAGAGGTATCAGAGTGTGGTTTAGCATGCTTGGCCATGATTTCATCGTTCTACGGTCATAAAGTAAACGTTAGCTCTCTGCGTAGTCACATGAAGCTTGGATTACAAGGAATGAATCTCAAGCAAGTAATTCACATAGCAGATCAACTACATCTCGCGGGCCGCGGAGTCAAATGTGAAGCCGAAGATATCTCACACCTTGCATTACCATGTGTTCTACATTGGAATCTTGATCATTTTGTAGTACTTACGAAAGTCTCGTCAAGGCACGTTTATATCAATGACCCTGCTTTTGGTCGACGTAAACTCACTCTCGCACAGTTTAGTCAATCATTTACGGGTATAGCGTTGGAACTCACTCCTACCGCCAAGTTTGAGAAAAATGATACTAGTAAAACAATTCGTATCAATCAGTTGTGGGAAAAGGTGACAGGCCTTAAACGAACTTTAGGTACGTTATTGATACTTTCATTGCTATTACAATTTTCGGCATTGATTTCCCCCTATTACATGCAATGGGTGATAGATAATGTTTTACTCAGTAACGATAAACCTCTGCTATTTGTACTTGCTTCTGGGTTTGCATTACTCAATCTAGTCCAAATTCTAATCAGTGCGTTTCGGAGCTGGATCGTAATTCGCCTCAGTAGTGCCCTTAACATTCAAATGGGTGCAAATCTATTTCAGCATATGATACGTTTACCTTTGTTATATTTTGAAAAACGTCATGTCGGCGATGTTGTTTCACGCTTTAGTTCCCTCAATTCTATTCGAGAGTTGTTTACGACAGGTTTAGTCGAGACATTTATTGATGGTGTCATGGCTATAGTCGTTATTATCATGATGTATTTATATCACCCTATGTTAGCGACCTTAGTTTTAGGGTTTGTATTTACATCGTTTATTATTCAGGTTTTTTTTTACTATCCTTGCCGTCAAGTTACAGAAGAGTCGATTGTTGCTAGTGCGAAGGAAGATTCTAATTTTCTTGAGTCTATTAGGGCGATTCAAACTATAAAATTATTTAGCCATGAGTCGGTGAGGCAAAACAATTGGCTCAACCGATACGCGGAAGTTATCAATACTGACATTCGATTGGGTAAGCTACGTATCTCTGAAGGAGTGTTGGTCAACCTACTATCTGGACTTGAATCAATATTGGTTGTGTACTTTGGTGCATTAGCAACAATGGAGAACGAGTTGACAGTTGGAATGCTTCTAGCATTTATTGCTTACAAAGGACAGTTTACTTCAAGTATGTTCGCATTCATTGATAACGTAATCTCCTTTAAATTACTTGGGCTCCATCTTGAACGGCTCTCCGATATAGCACTAGAAAATCGAGAAAGTACCGATGCAAAAGCTGTCTTACCTACACAAATTCAAGGGCACTTGACAGTGGAAAACCTTGCCTTTCGCTATGCAGATAATACAGAGTGGGTTTTAAAGTCAGTGTCTTTCGATGTAAAACCTGGTGAATGTATCGCAATTACAGGGCCTTCTGGATGTGGCAAAACCACCTTGATGAAGCTTTTATTAGGGTTACTAAAGCCTACTCAAGGGAAGATCTTTCTTGATGGCATTGATATCACTGCTTTTAACTTGAGTGAGTATCGATCCTGTATTGGTTCTGTGATGCAAAATGATAGCTTGTTATCCGGTACGATTGCAGAAAATATTACGATGTTTGATTCTAGCCTTGATGAAAAAAAGATGCTCGATTGCTGCAAAATGGCTTGTATTTCGGATGATATAGACTTAATGCCAATGGGATATCACTCTTTAGTAGGGGACATGGGGAGCGCGTTTTCCGGCGGGCAGTTGCAACGTTTGTTTTTAGCCAGAGCATTGTATAAATCACCAAAGTTATTATGTTTAGATGAATCCTCAAGTCATTTAGATGAAAACAATGAAATTTCGGTCAATAATAACTTAGCTCAACTTGGAGTTACTAAGGTCGTAATAGCACATCGAAAGCAAACTATCGAACGAGCAGATCGTGTTATAGAACTTTCTAAAATTAATGTTCTGTCGTAAAGTTTTTGGGTTTAGGTTTAGGTTTAGGTTTAGGTTTAGGTTGATATTTGTTCCATTATCACCTCAAACTCCAGAATTCAACTTTGTTTTAATTAGCTTAAGCACAAGGCTTAACAGAAGTCGCCCTAATCTTCGAACATGGTTTTCAGTTATTGACCTGTTTTGACAGGCTTTTAGAATCATTGAAACATATTATAACTGAAAGACGTGGAAACAACTCTCCTGAACTTAACTAGAAGGTAGCATTGGCGACAGCTAAAGGTGGCAATAATGTTGTTGAGTAGGTACAGGAATACAACAAAAGTTTATGCACATTTTGAGTACATGTACTAAATCCAGCGTTGCTTTTAGTATTGGCGCTCAAATATACGACACGAAAAGTGTGGAATACCAAAACTGGAGTTAAATTTTGGTATTAGTTTTAAATCATAATACTTTGGGTTGGGGGTACTTCAATTAAGATGTATGTACTCTATATGCGTTGTCCGTTGATAGTGAAGAGGTCCCCTTAATGCAACGTGAGGTAAAAAGCTGCTATAACATAGTTGTTAATGGCGTCGATTAATGCGGTAGAGCGGCACTTCACAATCCACTTTATGACTTTAATGATGAAATTTGGGGGGGCAGATATGTGTTATTGGCAAACGTTTGTGGAACAGTAGCTAGCTAAGTAATCACCTCTGGGAAAAGGGCACTGGCAAAACCTCTGATATGCCTGTGTCACAATGTTTGCGAGTTTGGTTAGTTTCGAGTTGCATTTGTGTATAGACACACTTAAGCAATGTTGTTGAACTAGAGCTCTAGTGGACTTTGAGCTGTGTTATCAAACACGATCTACTTTCCATGCTTTTAATAAATTCATTGCTTGTTAATATTCAAATTCCCGTAAATGATTTCTGTACAGAACCTTTACAGTTGGCACTTCGTAGCACAGAAGTGCCCCGAAGTGCGTTACAATTCAAAATCCGAATTTAGATAATCTACACTTTTAGGCATACAAAATTCTAATCTTTGCCATTCAGGCAGAGTGCCCCAAAACTGGTAACAATGATATGAATGTGATCGTCGCTAGGCTGATGTTGAACATGCGCTGTCTTAATACGGTATTGAGATAAATACGAATTTTTTTACCAATCCAGACCCAAGTAATATTTGCAAACAGTCCGAATGTCGTAAACACGAAAGTAATCAATGTAACAGAGAACCAATAGTTAGAAGGGAGACTATAACTTGTGACCAAAGCAAGTGATGCCATCCAAGCCTTCATATTACCCAGTTGAAACAACGTAGCCTGAGTTACGTTGATTGGTTTGCTTTTAGTGGGTTCGCCCGAGAAAGGGTTGGTACATAGCAGCTTAATCATCAGCCAGAACATGTAAACCAGACCGATGTATTTTATGGCTAGATACCAACTTGGATGAGTCTGGAGGGCTACACCGACACCACACGCACAAAGCAGAATTAACCCTATTACGCCAATACGGATACCAATTAGGTGTCGCCATGATTTCCTTATACCAAATTGTGCCCCAGAGTTGGCGAGCAATAAATTATTTGGGCCGGGTGTTATGGCGGTGACAAACGCAAATAAACTCATCGCTGGAGTGAGTTCCCATAATGTTGTCATTTCTTTTCTTCTCAAATTAGTGCTGATAAGCCAAGAATAAAGGGATGAAGTGAGAGAGACCTACAGTTAATGCGTCATGGTGACAATTCTTTGATTTCATTTTCGTCAGGCCTTATTTATCCTGAATACAAGAATTAATTGTACCCCTTCGGAGAGAGACAATGTTAGTCCCTGATATATCGGGTCGTTCCGGACCTAAGTTTATGGCACTGGCTGAAGCGATTGCAGAGGTGATAGAGAGTGGTGAACTCGAACCAGATACGAAATTACCTCCTCAGCGTATTTTATCTTATCGCTTAGGTGTGACGGTTGGAACGGTGACGAGGGCATATAGGGAGCTAGAGCGGAGGGGCTTAACGGAACCAAAAGTAGGAAGCGGTACTTATGTACGTAACAGAGAAACTGAACTGAACCACTTTTATCATCCGGTATTGGAAGAAAAAGGCATTGATCTGGCACGTTGCCGACCTTTGCTATTATCGCAGCCGAAATTTCTGGCGAATGCGTTGAAAGAGCTATCACACAAGGAAATTGCGCAGGCAGCCGTGCTGGATTACTACTCCGCTGATGGCATTCAGGGTCATAACGAGACTCTTCGACAATGGCTGATGACCAAATTCAATATCGATATTGATGCACGGCGTCTAGTTTGGACTCATGGAGGGCAACACGGGATATCGTTGATTATTCAATCTCTGAGCCGCCCTAAAGATACAATTCTTGCTGAAGGGCTGTGTTATCCAGAGTTCATCTATGCATGTCAGCAATCCGAACGAAAGCTAGTGCCAGTAAAAGTCGATGAACATGGATTGGATCCAGAAGATATGGCTTTGCACTGTAAGAGGCATCGCCCAAAACTGCTTTATCTAACGCCGGGAATACAGAACCCGACCGGAGCTCAGTTAACGGATAGCCGAAGACTAAAAATCATAGAGATATGTCGTCGTTACAATGTGTTGATTATTGAGGACGATGTTCTCTACTGCCCACCGCCTGATCGAAAGAGTCCCTTAGTTGCTATCGCTCCAGATATTACCTTATACGTGGGCAGTTTTTCTAAGTACTTCGCAGGGGGATTACGACTGGGATTTATCATTTTGCCACTACCCTTTAAGGATTTATTGCAACGTGCGCTACGAGCCAGTTGTATGTATGTTAGCCCTCTAATCATCGACCTGGTATGTCGTTGGCTAACCAGTGGAGCTATGCAGGCAGTAGATGAAGAGATCGCGATGGAACTCAGTGCTCGTCATCGGATCTGGAAGACTGTATTTCCCGAAATCCATATCGGCGTTCCTGGCTACAATGTCTGGCTACCTTTGCCAGAGCCGTTAACAGGGTATCATTTTAACCAATCGTTGTTGAAACATGGGGTCAGAGTGAGAGAAGCGGAAATGTTTGCTGTGGGTCGGTATGAAGTGCCGGCAGCAGTGAGGATATCACTGGCAGGTCCATTAAGCCGCCCACAATTGCAATCAGCTCTAGATATCGTCAGAGACCAAATCACAAGGCTCACTTAAACTTCATAGCTCATATTGATTATTCACTGCCTAACTAAGCACCACTAGGCAGTGGGATATAAGCATTCGTAGCTACAAAACACGATGGAGTCAGGTCTTACATTTTGCTGCTAGAAAATATGGTTTAGTGTTGCTAATCCTAGATCGGTGAGTTTGAGCAAGAAATCTAACTCATTTTTGTCCAAAAATGAGTTTCGTTAGCTTGGACTAGAATAACAAAACGCTCTTCACGAAAGTTAAGGGCCTTAACTGCCTTTCATGTCGTTTGAACCAAGGTATCGAGATCCGCTTCGCTCTTAGTTACGTTCAACCTTAGCTGCTACTTTTCATCAATAAATAGAGATGAGTTACCATCAAGGAGCATAGAGAAGCGAGTGAGCACTATTCTCTCAAATGAACACTAAACTCCTTCCTTGTAGCCTGTCACCTTCAAACTACTTCCTCTAGCGCTAACAATTAATTCAAATGTGCGCTGGTTAATGATTTTTCTGTAAGTAACACAATTGAACGCGATAGAAGTAACAAAATGGCCTCTTAACGGTAACGTTCCCGAAAAGTTTATATATTATCGCCATCATTGACACAAGTGGTAGAGACGCTCTGAGTCTGAGCGCTCTGAAATTCAGACTTTAGATAGGTATTTAAAGTCACCATAAGTTTGCAATTTTACTTGGGAACGTTTGCAAATAACCTAAGTATAAATTTACGTGAGACTATGGAAATGAAACTACACACTTTGACGATGGCAGTAGCGCTTGGGCTGGTTACAGCACCTGCATTCGCAACAACAGATGTTGACGCTCTTGAAAAGCGAATTAATGAATTAGAACAGAGACTTGAACAGACAGAAAAAGTATCCACAGAAGCAAATGAGAAAGCCTCAAGCTTTGAGTTTCATGGCTACGCTCGTTCCGGGCTGCTCATTAATGATGATCTGAATGGTGCAGTGGGTACTGGTCCTTACATGACGGCAGCTGGTGCTATTGGCGCGCCAATTGGACGATTAGGGGTTGAGGATGATCATTATGTGGAAGCAAACCTTATTCACAAACGCTTTGCAGATGATGGTTCCAGCGCATTGTTCCGAATCATGTTGGCAGATAGTACGGAAACCAATAACGAATGGACAGCGAGTGAGAGTCAATTAAACGTTCGTCAGGTATATGCTGAGCTAAACAAGTTGAGCATGTTCTCTGAATCAAGTGCGTTTGCTGACGCAACGTTTTGGGCAGGTAAACGATTTGACCGTGATAACTTTGACATTCACTTCTTTGACTCGGATATCGTTTTCCTATCTGGTACTGGTGCTGGCGTGTATGACGTCCAAATGAACGATTCATGGAAAGCAAACTTCTCGATCTATGGTCGTGATTTTGGTGAGATTGATAGCTCGTCAACTGATGTTGAAAACTATATCGCGACAATGAACAACCGTTTTGGTAATTGGCAATTGATGCTGAGCGGCATGACGTCAGCTGATAACAATGATCGCGTAGAAGGCGCAGCGGACAAAGGTTTACATGCGATGTTTGCTTACCATGGCGATACCTTCTTTGGCATGAGTGAAGGCTTCTCTAAAACCGGTATTTTGATGGGTGATGGACTGGGTGCGGAACTTAAAGGCATCGGTTCAAACGGAGATTTGTTAGAAGACGCAAAAGCCGTACGCTTGTTCAGCTATGGTGTAACACGCATCGGCGACAACTGGCGTGTAGCACCTGCGTTGCTAGCAGAACACAGCCAAGATCGCTTTGCTAAAAATGATGAATTTACGTGGGCATCGTTCAACATCCGCTTAGCGCAAGAGTTTACGCAGAACTTTGAGATGGTTTATGAAGGCTCATACCAATACATGGACCTAGACAATGCGATTGATAAAGCAAGTGGCAGTTTTTACAAAGCGACAATCGCACCAACGCTTAAGATGTCTACCGCTGCAGGTTTCTTTGACCGTCCGGAGCTACGTTTTGCAGTTAGCTACGTTGATTGGAGCGAAGACTTGAATGGCTACTCGATTAGCCAGGATGCGGGTGCTGCAACGATGGGTGATGGTGGTGAAGTTCTGTTTGCACTGCAAATGGAAACTTGGTTCTAAAGGGATCTAACCGACAAAGAGTAATAAGAAAAGCGCCAACTGATTTCAGTTGGCGCTTTTTCATTAACAGGACTGACGCTCAATTGTTTTGAAGGTTAGTACCATCTTACTCATTTCAAAACTTCTGTTGGCAATTCTATCTAGTAGCAGTTTCGCACCATTTTCACCCGCTTTATCAAATGCATAGTTAAATGTTGATAAGGTTGGGGTACACACTGATGCGAGCTCATCATCACCAACTCCTAGCACTAAAACGTCTTTACCCGGTGTTAACCCGAGCTCTTGAATCGCTCTCATCGCACCGATAGCAATACGGTCTGTCGCACAGAACAAGCCATCTAGCTTAGGGTTCTTTGTTAAGTGTTGTTTTGCCAATGAATAGCCAGAATCGATGGTAAAGTCACCACGAGCATGGAAGGCGATCTCAAAACCATGGTGTTGCAGCGCTTGAACAAATCCTTCAGAGCGTTGCTTATCTACCGCGATATCGTCACCTTGCACGCCAATAAAACCCATGGTTTGGCAACCTTTTGCAACCAGTCTATTTCCCGCTTCAAACCCTACTCGTGCGTCATCATGAATGATGCTTGGAATATTAAACATGGAACCATCTTGACCGACGAGCACAACTGGAACGGCTGAGTTTTGAATTGCTTTTACCAGCTTGGAATCGAGGTGGGTGGCGTAAAGAATGATCCCTTCAACCCGTTTTTGGTTAAAGATCTGAATGTATTCCAGTTCTTTTTCGTGGGCTTGGTGAGTGCTAGCAAGTAAGACATGTTTCCCTGCTTTTTCAAGGACATCGGTTAATCCATCGACACCTTGGGATGTGGCATGAGAGGAAACCCGAGGAACAATGACACCAACCAGATTGGTCTTTTGAGATTTTAGATCTTTAGCGACTTGGTTTGGCACATAGCCACACTCCGCTACTGCTTGGCGGACTTTCAGTTTTGTCGCTTCTTTTACGCCATATTCATCGTTTATAACCCGTGACACTGTTGATTTTGATACGCCAGCCAGACGGGCGACATCATGCAGACTCGCCATTGTTCCTATCCATTCTGTTTTTCGTTTTTGGGATTGTTTGCAAAGAGAAGATGAAAAGCTCTTTGATAAGTAGCGATTCTAACCTCCTATACTGCTCTTAGGGAGAGAATTTGACGATCATTCTCACATTCTCTCTGCTTTATCTTTGATCATTTGGTTTTATTGAGCAAAAATCTGTTTTGCAAACGTTCCCTAAAATTTCGCAAGCTCAGATAATAATCCAATGGGGTATGAAATGAATTATCCGGCAGTAGCAAAAGAGTTGTTAACTCTATTAGGTGGTAAAAGCAACATCACCGCACTTGCGCATTGTGCGACACGCTTACGCCTTGCCGTTGCAGATGAGCAAAAAATAGATGAACAAGCGATTGATAGCCTTGAAGGAGTAAAAGGGCAGTTCAAAGTTGCGGGTCAGTACCAAATCATTTTTGGATCTGGCATCGTAAACCAAGTTTATGCAGAAATGGCGAAGTTGACGGGGATGAGTGAAATGTCCACCAACGACGTTGCGTCTGCTGGCGCAGAGAAACAAAACATTGTTCAGCGCGCGGTGAAAGGGCTGTCTGATATTTTCGTTCCAATCATTCCAGCAATCGTCGCTGGTGGTTTGTTGATGGGTATCTATAACCTATTGACTGCTCAAGGCTTGTTCATTGATGGCAAATCTTTGATTGATGCCAACCCAGGACTGACAGACTTGGCGAACATGATCAACACGTTTGCGAACGCGCCGTTTGTTTACCTGCCTATTCTGCTGGCATTTTCAGCCAGTAAGAAGTTTGGCGGTAACCCATATTTAGGGGCGGCGCTAGGTATGTTGATGGTTCACCCTGACTTGCTGAATGGTTGGGGATTCGGCGGCGCATCTGTGTCTGGCAACATTCCGGTTTGGAATATTCTTGGCTTTGAAATCCAAAAAGTGGGCTACCAAGGTTCGGTGTTACCGGTTTTGGTATCGGCATTCATTCTTGCGAAGGTTGAGCTAGGCTTACGTAAAGTCATACCTTCTGTTTTAGACAACCTTTTAACGCCATTACTGGCGATTTTCATAGCGGGTTTGCTGACGTTTACTGTCGTCGGTCCGTTCACGCGTGATATTGGTTTCCTATTGGGTGATGGTCTGAACTGGCTATACAACACTGCTGGCTTTGTTGGTGGTGCGGTATTTGGTCTTATTTATGCTCCGTTTGTTATTACTGGTATGCATCACAGCTTCATTGCGATTGAAACTCAACTTCTTGCGGATATTGCGACGACGGGCGGCACCTTTATCTTTCCTATTGCGGCGATGTCTAACGTTTCTCAAGGAGCGGCAGCGTTGGCGGTGGGCGTGATGAGCAAAGATAAGAAGATGAAAGGTATTGCGATTCCATCTGGTGTTACGGGTTTGCTGGGTATTACAGAACCGGCTATGTTTGGTGTTAACTTAAAACTACGTTACCCATTTATTGCGGCAGTTTGCGCTGCGGCGTTATCAAGTGCGTTCATCACAATGTTTAATGTGAAAGCTCAGGCATTGGGCGCAGCTGGTCTTCCAGGCATCATTTCCATTACGCCAGAGAAGATTGGGTACTACATCGCGGGTATGGTGATCGCGTTCTTGACCGCATTTGTTCTCACCATTGTTCTTGGTATGCGTGACCGCGCTAAAGTCGGTAGAAAAGCAGCGGCTTAATCTGAACTCCTTAGGGGTGGAGTCCCCCAAAATCCACTTCTTTTCCTAAATGTTTGGGGTGCTAGTCAAGCACTAATGGCTTGGCTAGCCTTTTTCAATTTTTACTTGGTAGTGAAGGTGTTCAACACGTTGGACTATCAGGGCTTTAATTTCAAGGTAAGCAAGATGAATCAAGTGTGGGTAACTGGTGATGCTGTTGTCGATCTAATACCGGAATCTGAGACTTCTTTACTCAAATGTCCCGGTGGTGCACCAGCGAATGTCGCCGTAGCTATTGCTCGTCTATCTGGTAAGAGTGCGTTTTTTGGACGTGTAGGTGATGACCCATTTGGTCGATTCATGCAATCAACGCTCGATCAAGAGGGCGTGAGCACGGAGTTTCTCGTTAAAGATCCTGAGCAAAGAACATCAACAGTGGTGGTGGATTTAGACGAGCAAGGTGAGCGCAGCTTTACGTTTATGGTAAAACCGAGCGCTGATCAGTTTATGTCTGTTGAAGACATCCCTAACTTTAAGCAAGGTGATTGGCTGCATGTCTGCTCGATTTCACTGGCAAATGAGCCAAGTCGAAGCAGCACATTTGAGGCGATCAAAAGAGTAAAAGCCGCTGGTGGTTTCATTAGCTTTGACCCTAACTTGCGTGATGAAGTGTGGCAAGATCAATCAGAAATCCAAGCTGTCGTGATGAAGGCTGTAGCGATGGCCGATGTGGTTAAGTTCTCTGAAGAAGAGCTTTTGTTCTTAACTGACTCAACATCGATGGCGCAAGGTTTACAACAAATAGCCGCTTTGAATATTGCTTTGGTCTTGGTGACACAAGGTGCGAAAGGTGTTTGGCGCGTCTTTGAAAGTCAGAGTGAACTGATCACAGGTCAAGTCGTTAGTCCGCTTGATACCACAGGTGCGGGTGATGCTTTTGTCGGAGGGCTACTGGCATGCCTGTCTAGGTATGACGATTGGAAAAATCATCCTGTTGTTAGCTCTGCGATTCAATGGGCAAATGGCTGTGGTGCATTAGCGACGACGCAAAAAGGCGCAATGACCGCGCTTCCGACCCAGACAGAATTGCTGCAATTTATTGGGCAATGATCTCCAGATCCAATTTCAGTTGAGAAAAATTATGAGCTTAAACAACCGTTGGACTGTAGAGCAAAGATATCGCCGACTTGAGCAAATCCCTCAGTGTGATATCGAAGAAATGACACTTTCACGTCAGCAAGATAAAGGCTTTCCTAGTTTTCATATCGCCCCTAGATTTGGGCTGTTAAATGACCCAAATGGGTTGTGCTATTTCAATGGTGAGCACCACATCTTTTACCAGTGGACGCCTGTGGGACCAGTCCATGGAATGAAGTATTGGTACCACCTTTCTACTAAAGACTTCATCCATTTTACTGATCATGGTGTGGGTCTTCATCCCGACCAAGACTACGATTCACATGGTGTCTATTCGGGCGGTGCTTTGGTGGAAAACAACAAGGCTTTGCTGTTTTTTACTGGTAATAAGCGTGACCAAAACTGGAATCGAATTCCAGCACAGTGCTTTGCCACCATGGATTCAGATGGCAACATTGAAAAGCATGGTGTGGTCATTGAGAACGAACATTACACGGAGCACTTTCGTGATCCAAAAGTTTGGAAGAAAGGCGACGACTATTTGATGGTGGTGGGTGCTCAAACCAAAACTGAGCATGGTTCAATGGCGCTCTATCAAAGCAAAGATTTGAAAACGTGGCAGCATAAAGGTCCTATCAAGACCAAGTTTTCTGACCTTGGGTACATGTGGGAGTGTCCTGATTTCTTTGAGATTAATGGTCAATCGGTGATGCTGTTTTCTCCACAGGGCGTGAGCAGTAATAATCCTTATGATTTCAAAAACATCTATTCTGCTGCGTATATCGTGGGTGATCAGTTGAACCTAGAGTCGATGATTTTAGAAAACCACCAAGATATTTTGCAGCCAGATTATGGGTTTGATTTCTACGCCCCACAAACCTATTTAGATGAGAATGGGCGTCGCATTCTTATTGCATGGATAGGGTTGCCAGAAATCGACACACCATCGGTCACACACCAGTGGGCAGGAATGTTGTCTCTTCCTAGAGAACTAACGTTGAAAGATGGTTTTCTTGTTCAAGCTCCGCTCCCTGAGCTGAAGAGTTTAAGAAAAGAAGAGGTGGTCTTTGCACAATCCCATACACTGGAAAGCACAAGTTGTTTGATCCAATTAGACCTTGAGGGCGATGGCTTTGAACTTGAGCTGAGTAACCTCAAAGGTGACAACATCGTCTTTAGTGCGACAGAGCACGAGTTTATGCTGGACCGTCGTCACATGTCTCATTTGTACGCAGAAGAATTTGGTAGCATTCGAAAAGCACCAAGATTGGACGCTAAGCAGACGATTGATATATATATCGACAATTCTGTCATCGAGATTTTCATTAATGGTGGCAAACACACGATGACCAGTCGTTTCTTTATTGATGACCTTAGTAAAGTAACGTTGATAGGGTTGGAACAAGCAAGGCTTTTCCCTTTGAAAGGTATAACTGGTTTGTTTGAATCAGCTAAGTAACGGTTTCGAATACATTAAAACGCCCTTCATTGATTTAGTGAAGGGCGTTTTTCTTTCTAACTATCTAACTTAACTGCCTATCACGCACGTAAGTTGTTTGAACTAAGGTATCCAGAACAACTTCATTCTTGGTGACTTTGAAGTTTAGCGGTTGTTCTAAATCCCCAAATAGAGGTGCGCCGCCGCCAAGTAGGATAGGGAAGCGCGTGATCACCATTTCATCGATAAGATCTTCTTTCAGGAAGTTCTGAATCGTCACTCCGCCGTCGATGTAAAGATCGTTAAAGCCTTTTGCGTTTAGCTCCGCAAGCACATCTTTTTGCTCGCCTTTTACTAGAAAGACTTTGTCTTCGTAGCCTTGTGGCACTTCTGTCATGGTATTGCTGAGTACAAACACAGGTTTGCTGTATGGCCAATCGCAATCAAAGCTCAGTACGACATCTAGGGTGTTGCGCCCCATTACCAAGCCATCAATACGCTCCATCAGTGAGAAGAAACCAGTATCAATGTTGTCTGGATTTGGTACTGAATGTAGCCAGTCGAGTTTGCCCTGCTTATCTGCGATGTAACCGTCCAGACTGGTTGCAATAAATACGATATTTGCCATGAGTACCTCATCAAAATGGTGATGCTTGAGCCAAGCTAAAGTATGGTTTAAAATTAATTCTACAATGTAGAATAAGTATGAGTTTATCGAGAAGATCAAATGTCTGTCAACGAAAAGAAACGCGGGAGACCAGCCGCTAAGCAGTCGCAGTTAAGCGCAGAAAGCATCCTAGATACAGCTAAGTCATTGATGAAAAAGGATAGCAAGGTACCAAGTATTCGCTCGTTAGCGACGCAATTAAATGTGGATCCTATGGCGATCTATTACTACTTCAAAAACAAGAATGCGTTGCTTGAAGCGTTGACCACATCGCTGGTGGAGGAAATTTATCAACCGAAAGTGAATGAAGATTGGCAAGGCGAACTCAAAAATTTGTGTATTAGCTACATTGAACTGCTGCGTGAGTACAACGGGTTATTGCAAACCATGCTGAGCATGACATCGTATGGCCCTGCTCAAGTGTTTACCGAGCGCTATCAAATCATTGTTCAGCCTTTGGCACTGTCTCCGCAAGTGGAGAAAGACAGTTTGGATCTATTGGCAGATTACCTACACGGGTTCGCTTTCTCGATCAGTTGTTGCCACGATACGAGTTTGATTCAGACGGAGATGATGGATGGGCCGTTGAATCTGATCTGTTCTTCGTTATTGGCATCTCGAACCTAGTTCACATTATCGCGACGTTTTTACTTATAGCGTGAAAGAAAATCCCATAACCAAAGGTTCTAACTAAAAGAGATTGCAGGACTTTTATTTAGCGAATTCGACCTAATATCTTGAGTATGCCTAATCGCAGTTGGCGAAGAGGTGATGTTAATAATGCTTGCTGGCGCGTAAGACCCGTCAGTTTGAAGATGCATTCAAACACAATAAGGGAAAACAATGGCTAACGAATACATTCCACCAAAAGTTTGGACAAACGATAATGAAAACGGCGGTCAGTGGGCGAGCATCAACCGTCCGGATTCTGGCGCACGTCATGAGCAAGAGCTTCCAGTTGGTGAGCACCCATTCCAACTTTACTCAATGGGTACCCCAAATGGTCAGAAAGTGACGATCATGTTTGAAGAGCTTTTGGCGGCTGGCGTAACGGCAGCAGAATACGATGCATACCTGATTAAGATTGGCGATGGCGACCAGTTTGGCTCTGGCTTTGTGGCTGTTAACCCAAACTCTAAAATTCCGGCATTGGTTGACCGTTCGGGTTCTGAGCCAGTGAACGTGTTTGAATCTGGCAACATCTTGTTTTATCTAGCAGAGAAGTTTGATCATTTCTTACCAAAAGAAGGCGCTAAGCGTGCTGAGGTAATGAACTGGTTATTCTGGCTGCAAGGTTCTGCGCCATATCTAGGCGGTGGTTTTGGTCACTTCTACGCGTACGCACCAGAGAAGTTCGAGTACCCAATCAACCGCTTTACAATGGAAGCAAAACGTCAGTTAGATGTATTAGACAAGCGTCTTGCGAACAATGAATTCCTAGGTGGCGATGAGTACAGCATCGCTGATATCGCAACATGGCCATGGTACGGCAACCTTGTGTTGGGTCGTGCTTACGATGCGGCTGAATTCTTAGACGTAGAAAGCTACAAAAACGTTGTGCGTTGGGCAAAAGTAATTGATGAGCGTGAAGCGGTAAAACGTGGTCGAATTGTGAACCGTTCATGGGGTGAAGAATGGGAGCAGTTACCTGAGCGCCACAGCGCAGAAGATATTGATAAAGTATTGAAACTTAAACCATAAGCAATCTTGGCCTAGCTACGTCAAATGAGTTTAGTTTTATCTATGCTTATACAGTGACCTTAATCAAATCTATAGCGCACCATATACGGTGCGCTATTTTTATTCTCATTTAGTCTCGAAATGCTAATTTATATCACCTCTTGAAGAGCATTTAGTTCGTAGATGAATTTTTAATGTATTTATATATTATGATGCAAAACAAAGCTCATATTTCCATGTTAAATATGGACTGGTCATACTGCTTTCTAATAATTAAATTATTTAAAAATTATAAACTGATTTTATATCCATTATAAATAAAATTAATGATAATTAATATTTGACATAACCACTAAATTTATGTGGAATATGCGGGTTGATTTGTTTTGAAGAAATAAAATCAATTTCTAGTACTTTTATTTAAGACAAGCTTAGCTTTTAGCGATGTTTAATTATTAATGCTTATATCATGAAAGAGGATATGTATGATGTCGTCGTTTGAGTCGTACTGGGTTGGGATACGTCAAAGAATAGCCGCACAAACCGAAGGTAACCGCAGTTTAAAGTCTCTAGTCATTAAAAAGCAGCGTGTGAACTTAAATAACAGTGGGTTATCCTTTCGCGCTAAGTCCGGATGTCTTATCCCTCACTGTTATACCAAGTTCTCTGATGAGATAAACCTAAAAACATCGAAAAAATCGTCTCTTAGTTTTAAAAAAGGAAAGCTGTATTTTTCTCCAGTTTAATAATAAATGAAATTTACATAAATTATAATATTAGGTTTTTAAATTTATCGATAATTAATTACGATTTTATGATGCGTTTTCAATATGTTTTCTTGGTAAGTAATTAGCTGGACTTATTGTTGATTGTTTTTGTTGTTTCCTATTTAGATATGGATAAAAGCTCAACTACTTTTCCTATACCAACTTACTCCCTGAATTGACTTGCGCGCTTTTTCTCCCCTCTCAAAAAACATAGCGTTACGGAATTATTTTCGCTCCTGTTTCATTCTTCAAGACGAAAGCTCTACCTACCTCTCATTATTTTCGACAAACATTGAGTAAAAGTAACCAATCGTAACAAGGTGGCTGTAACTGAGCGCCGTTTCAATATACTCGTTTTTTAACTAGGTAATCCCGCGCTTTGAATTAATTCGGGTACCGTTTGTAAGCCTTAAATGCTACTAAGATAAGATGTCATGATGAGAAAAAGTACTATATTACACACAGTGTTAATTACAGGGTTCGCTGCTGTATCCTCGTTGGCTTATGCTGCGCCTTCAGTTGTGCCAAATGCGCCAGAACTCAGTTCTCGTGGTTATGTTTTGATGGACTTCCATACGGGGAAAGTACTGGTTGAACGTGATGCCCACAAACGTTTAAACCCCGCGAGTTTAACGAAGTTGATGACTGCTTATGTAGCTGGTCAAGAAATTAATACAGGCAATATTACGTTGAATGATGAGGTTGTCATCAGCCGAAATGCTTGGGCAAAAAATTTCCCAGATTCTTCAAAAATGTTTATTGAAGTCAATACTGCCGTTTCTTTGTCTGACTTATACCGTGGTCTGATTGTTCAATCTGGTAACGATGCCAGTGTCGCTATTGCTGAGCATGTTGCGGGAAGTGAATCAGGGTTTGTGAGTTTGATGAATAGTTGGGCCGCCAAGCTTGAATTGTCTAACACGGCATTCACCAACCCTCACGGCCTAGACAGTGACGGTTTATATTCGACACCTTATGATATTGCCAAGTTGGGCCAAGCGATTATTCGTGACTTACCTGATATCTATCCGCTGTATAGCGAAACCTCGTTTACTTACAATGGCATCACTCAATACAACCGTAATGGCTTGCTTCGTGATCGTAGTATGAATGTCGATGGCATGAAAACTGGTTATACAAGCGGCGCGGGTTATAGTCTAGCGACTTCTGCAACACAAGGTGATATGCGTTTGATTGCCGTAGTGATGGGAGCGAAGAGTGAGAATGTTCGTGAATCAGAAAGCAAGCAGCTGTTGAGTTATGGCTTCCGCTTTTACGATACGGTAATGCCGACTGAGGCGGGTGCGGAACTTGCGAAAGCTCGAGTTTGGATGGGCGAAAAAGACGAGCTTACTGTCGGCGTAGCTAACGATGTTTATCTCACTTTGCCAAAAGGAGATGTAAAAAATCTGCAAGCGGAAGTTGAATACAACGGTGATTTAGTTGCGCCAATTTCTGAGCAACAAGTGGTTGGTAAAGTGCTTTACAAAGTCGACGGTAAGGTCGTAAATGAAGCCGAGCTCGTTGCATTGGAGTCCGTGGAGGAAGGCAGTTTATTCAAGCGAATTTTAGACTGGTTTAAGCAATTGGTCGCTAGCTGGTTCTAAACAGTAGCGAACTTCTGTCTATATCACTCTATCTTGTTAATTTTCTATTAAATCAGTTTACTAAGGCGACCAACGTGGTCGCCTTACGTTTTTGGAATACTCGTTGCGTTAAAACACAGGCCCTCTTGTAAGGGTGTGTTTTTACCTGACCAAGAGCGTTTTGTGTTTTTGGGTGCGAGAGAAAAGAAACTAGAACAAGAATGGAGTGACACGTGCACAAGATTTTATCTTTGACATTGATTTTATCGCTCATGGGCTGCGCTATGCCTTACCAGCAGGAGGTCGATAGCGGCCAATGTGTTGGAGTCATGACCTCTCAGGATGCATATGGTTATTTAAACCCAAACCATTACACGATGCAGGTACTCGCGCTAAAGCAAGAAAAAGATGTGAAAGATTATATTCGCTATATCGATCCTAAGCATCCGGTTTGGGTTAACTGGAAAAACAGCCGAGGCACGCGTTGGTATACGGTAACTGTTGGTGATTTTAAAACGAAGCAGGATGCCTACAATGCGCTTTCTTCATTACCAAGCCGTGTAAAGCAGTCATCCCCGTTTGTGCTGACTTTTGCGGAAATGCAGCGTAAGCAACAAACGAGTGTTGTGAGAATGCGTTAACCAACAAAAAACGGAAGCGATGGCTTCCGTTTTTGTATTTAGGAGTAAGCTTAAAGCGCCGCTAAAATCGTTTCTGCTTTGCTTGCTTCAAACTCTTTTGGCTCTTCAACGTTTAGCTTAGTCACTGTGCCGTTTTCAATGATCATTGCGTAACGTTGTGAGCGAATACCACCAAAGCCGCCTGTATCCATTTCAAGACCTAATGCTTTAGTAAAGCTAGCGTCGCCATCACCCAACATCAAAATCTCAGAAGCGTTTTGAGCTTCGCCCCACGCTTGCATCACAAATGCATCGTTTACAGAAACGCACGCAATTAAATCAACACCTTTTGCCTTTAGCTCATCAGCTAATACCACATAGCCTGGTAGATGGGCTTCTGAACAGGTAGGGGTGAATGCGCCAGGTACAGCAAAGAGTACGACTTTCTTGTTCGCAAACAGTTCTGTAACGTCGTGGTTCACCATACCATCGGCAGTCAACTCACTTAGAGTTGCAACTGGTAGAGCTTGGCCTTGTTGAATCATGATTCTATTCCTTTTTGTGTGCTAGTTTAGCTTTCTCAGTCTAGCGTTTATAAATGCGGTTAACCACAGAGTTTTTGTAGGGTTTTAATACCTACGCGTTTGGCCTAAGGCGTGGCACTGATGCCTTTATTGCAAAGCTTCGTGCTGGTTTACGTATTGGCTAACAAGGTGACGATATTTCGCCTTTAACTCGTTATCGATAAAGCTGGCATCAATCGCGTTCATTGTAAATTGGGCAAGTTCACTCTTACTCATTGGATGTGCGTTGTTGACGGCCAGAAAGTTATCCGTCATGTAGCCACCAAAGTACACAGGATCGTCTGAGTTAATCGTTACAGCGACACCTTTTCGTAGCAAATCCACAATATTGTGATCTTTCATATCGTCGAATACACATAGCTTAAGATTCGATAACGGACACACTGTCAGTGGCATTTGGCTTTCGATTAAGGATTCAACTAATGCTTCATCATCAACACAGCGAACACCGTGATCCACGCGGCTCACGTAAAGCATTTCAATTGCATCGCTAATATTTTGTGCGGGGCCTTCTTCACCTGCGTGAGCAACGGTAAGTAAGCCTTCTTCTACTGCTTGTTTAAATACGCGCTTGAATTTAGCTGGCGGATGACCTTGTTCTGAAGAATCTAGTCCAACACCAATGATCTTATCACGGTGTTTCAGAATAGCCTGTAGGGTCTCTATGGCGCTCTCTTCTGAAAGGTGACGGAGAAAACACGCAATAATTTGCGAGGTAATGCCAAGTTTTTCGTGACCATCTTTTAGCGCACGAGCGATTCCATTGATAACAGTGTCAAAGTCTATGCCGCGTTCTGTGTGTGTTTGAGGGTCAAAAAAGATTTCGGTATGAATAACGTTGTCTTCTTTACAGTGCAGTAAGTATTCCCAAGTGAGATCGTAAAAATCTTGCTCCGTACGCAGAACTCCCGCTCCTTGGTAATAGAGGTCGAGAAATGATTGTAAGTCTGTAAACTGATATGCGCTGCGTAGTTCACTCGGAGAAGAGTAAGGGATCTCGATGCCGTTTCGTTTTGCTAATTTGAATAAGAGTTCCGGCTCAAGTGAACCTTCGATATGTAAGTGCAGCTCTACTTTTGGAAGACCTTGAATAAATGCGTTCATATTCCACCTTATGTGTATTGTGGATGCAGTTACTCTAAGAATAGGTATAGATAGAAATAAATCGAACGCTATCACAAAGAGTAAGACCCACGATGATCTCAACTCTTCGTAATCAGCACTTTGCGGGAACTGGTAGAGACCCCCAAACCATATCATTGGGGTTATACGAAGCAAACGAGAGGGATTATACGCAAAAATATCGCTTTGGCTATACGCAAATAACCTAACTGTCATTAGTCACGGGTTTTCCTGTGAGCGAAACGACTATTTGCAAGTCACTTGAGTATAGAGGAGCCAGTTGTTTTTGCGTGTGTGAGAGGCACGTTTAATTAGAAGAGTAGTCTAAAAGAGTGGAGATTCGTTTGAGCAAAGGTAGGTGGCGGTACCTTGCACAACGATAAAGGCAGAGAAAGCACTAGAGAGCATTTATAGATCGAATAACTTATCAAATTCTCTTTGTTCCATAATGTCTTCTATGCGGCGTCGAGTTTTCTGCTTTACCGCCGCCGCGTTTTGTTCAGACTCTTTTTTGTCTTTTTCTGACTGCTTCTTACTTTTTCTAGCCATTGGATACCTTCCAAATTAGTTGCATTATCCATTAATGCATGAAAACTGAATCAGTTAACAGTAAAACTTCCTAACTTTGAACCTGAATCACAGAGAATAGTTCCAGATTGCGTTTTCTCACAATATTCAAAATCGATCATGAAGCTATGAGAAAGAAGTTTCGGTAATACGTGCCTTCGTAAAATATCACCATTTAATTGATGTATTTTAGCGTTCCAAGAGGTTTGAGGTTGTTCTAAATTAAATTCAATTTCTAACATTTATTCTCCTGTTTTTTAGTGATTTTCTCTTTGTTAAGTAATTGATACCAATGCCTTTGACGGCCAGTTCTTTTTGAGGACATGATTTTTCCTATAAATAATAAATTAAGCAGTACTATTCAGTTTATTTTAGATAGCACAAAGCAATGCCTAAAATTAGGCTGAGTGATTGATGAAAGAATATTTTTGAAGGAGAGAGGTTTGGTGCAGCATGGGCATGCTACACCAAGAAAAGCAGTCTTATAGAGGAGTTACTTCAGTCGCTTGAGGACCTTTTTTACCTTGCTCTACATTGAAGCTTACTTTCTGACCTTCAGTCAGTGTTTTGAAACCGTCAGAAACGATAGCGTTAAAGTGTACGAATACATCTTGGCCGCCGTTGTCTTGAGATAGAAAACCGAAGCCTTTAGTTTCGTTAAACCATTTTACTGAACCAGTTACTTTAGACATAAAAATACCTTTGAATTAAACATTAAAATTATGATTTGTTTTGTGGATCTTTTCTAAGCTATTGAATGTTCAATCAAGAGGAAGTTGTACGCAGGTGTCTGAATTGGGGATTCAAGATTTTACTGAGAGGAAACTTAAACTAAATGTTGCATTAACAGCTCTCTTCTAAGAGCCAAGGCACACTATACACCTTGTTTAGAAAATAGCTACATTTATTTTAGATAAATTAAATGTGCTCATTATTAACTCGATAAATTGTATTGTTCGAAAAAGTTGAATAAGTAGAACGAATAGTATGGCTCATAATTTTAGCTCATCAACCTAAAATAGAACATTATCGATAGCCATAGATTGAACATGCGACTTGCAAGCGGTCACAAAGATAAACTAGGAGAACTAGTATGAGTACATTCAGAGAAATTCGTCAGCTTATTCCTGCGCAACCTACTGCTGATGGTGATGGAGTGAAAATTCGCCGTGTAGCGGGTTTCAATCATGCTAGCTTTTCTCCATTTTTGATGATGGATGAACTCAAATCAGAAGACCGCGCTGACTATATCGGCGGTTTCCCTCCGCATCCGCACCGCGGTATTGAGACGCTTACTTATATGTTGAAAGGTCATTTCCAGCATCGTGATCATATGGATAATGTTGGTGAGCTTCGTTCCGGTGGTGCACAGTGGATGGCGGCAGGAAGAGGCGTCATCCATAGCGAAATGCCTATTATGAAGGAAGGCGAATTGCATGGTTTCCAAATTTGGATTAACCAGCCTGCGAAAAATAAGATGCAGCCAGCTCAATATCATGACTTTCAACCTGAAACGATCACTGAGTTTGATACTCCGAATACGGGGGTTGTACGTTTGATTGCGGGTCATATGACTATAAACAACGAACGAATTCAGGGGCCGCTAACAGAGACAGGTGTTGCTGCCACGGTAGCCGATTGGAGAGCGATGGGTGGTCAAGCTTTGAATTTGAACACGGAGCAAGACAACAACATGATGCTCTATGTCTATAAAGGTCGTATTCAATTAAAAGGTCGTGAGATCAATCAAGGCGAAATGGCCATTTTATCGAAAGGTGAATGGGTTGAATTGCAGGCCGAAAAAGAGAGTGGTGCACTGATCTTTATTGGTGAGCCAATTAATGAACCCGTGGTGCATTATGGCCCTTTTGTCATGAATAGCATGGAACAGATAGAACAAGCTATCCAAGACTACAACTCTGGGTTATTTGAAACTTACTAGTTTTGACAGCCTACTCGCTTTTTCAGTTAGCGAGCAAATTAAAACAGTTTTGAGCCTGAATATTGGGCTCGACCAGAAGCAAATACGATAATCCACTGCCATCGAATTTGCGTTAGCCACGTTTAATCCACGTGGCTTTTTTCTACTTCTGACTCCAGCGTATGATGGCTTCCTTTCCTGCTTCAATTCCTAACTCATAAGCATGACGCAGTGGTGCTGGCGATCGACTCAGCCGTTTCAACTTGAATGTTTCAGGAGGACACACTTGAATGATTTCGATACCAGGTGGAGGGTTGTTGATCAGCGCTAAGGTCTGATTGTAGCGAACTTCACGTGTCAACATCGGTTCAATTAATCCGGGCGTTTCTTTCAACATCCTCTTAGTTAGGGCGCTGAATCTTCCTCTTGGCTTTTGATAGCTTGCGGGCTGACTGCGTAAAACCATAATCTTTTTGGCTCCTCGCTTTATTGCTTCTGCAACAGGAAGTGCGTCTGAGACGCCACCATCAACGTATTGAATTCCGTTCAGTGATACGCCATTTCGGTAAAGTACAGGCAGTGCGCTGCTGGCTTTCATTGTTTCTGCCAAGTCGTCGACATCAGGAAGGTGGTACTCCGCTTGCCCATTGTCTTGACGCGTCACGCCTAAAAAGAAAGGTCGTGAATCAGCTTTGAGCGCAGATTTATCGATGCCAAGTTCTTCGAGGGTGACATTCCACATCCAGTCTAAGTTCATCATATCACCACCACGTAGAAGTTGAGATGGAGAGATAAATTCTTTTCTTAAGCTGTAATCGAGGTAGATTTTTAAGTTACGTCCGGGCATTTTAGCTAAGTAGGCAGCCAAGTTGCTAGCACCCGCAGACACTCCCCAAAAGCTATCAAATGGAGAGAACTCGCTAGCAAGAAAATGATCGAGTATGCCGCATGAAAATACGCCTCGCATGGCTCCACCTTCGACAATCAATGCTCGAGAGCCTACTTTTTCCATCACTTCGCTCCACTCTTTATCAATCGGATAATAGCGTGCAGCTTAACGCATAATGGTTTTATACCCAAGTGGGCCAAAGGTCTAGGTTGCGTTCCTTTGAATAAAAAGGGCATCAACGGATGCCCTTGTCACTTTTAGCCTATGGAATTGCGGGTAATTGAGTCGCTAATTTAGTGAAGGAGACCGAGCGAATTAGCCCCCTTACATAGAGCCATACCTGTAGTCCCATACTGATCGTTGTTGGAATAGTTTGATGATCACTTGTTAAATAGGCATACAAACACTATCCAGAGCGTTGTAAGCAAAAGTAATGGGGTGAATACTTTCTGGATAGAAGCGCCATCAGTTAAATTGTAAATTTTGATGGATTCATTATAGAACGCTCGTTTGAATTCTTTGAAGCTAATGTCGCTCTTCGCATGCGACTGTTCATAGTGCTGGTGCGCAGCGTCCGATAGCTGGTATTCCAAGTCTTGGAGCTCGTACTCCTTGTTAAAAAACGCATCCCAAGCCGAAAGGCGGGCTATCGTTTTAGGAGATGGATCCCCATTTAGTTTCTCTAGACGCTTAGCATAAGCTGCTTGATATTTATCCACGGTATATTCCTGTCTGAATAGACGTTGAGTTAGAACATATGTAAAAAGAAAAATAAGTAATAAAAGGTTTTTTACGTTCTATACCTGTGATAAATGCTAAAAAGTTCAATGCTCTAGCACTCCGATGTCGCAAATGATATTGATGGAATTGCTCTGCGACAAATAAAATAATTACTCTAGATAACAACGAATTTTTGTTGTTTTTTAAAAAAACTGATCATGAGATTGAGTGGGGAGTTTTACCGAGAAGAATTTCGCTACTGTAACTCTCTATATTTACTCAAAAAGAGAAAATCTTAGAAGCTTTCTTTGATTGATGTGAGATATTTTAGGTCGAAAAGCATTAATTTTGGCTATGATTATAGTTCGTCTTTTTGTTGTTGAACTCTACTTCGAGGGGGAAAGAATCCATATTTCGAGCATAGGATAGCTCGCTTTTTCGTTACGTCGTTCTTGGAGTTTGAGTCAGTGACGACGCTATGAGTCTAGCATCTTGAACTCGATTGGGCGTATTAATTAATTATAAAAGTAAAGCAGTGCTGAGCTAGGATAAACTTCAACGTAAAGGTGACGGTATGAATATACAATCAGCCATTATTGAATATGCGATAGCGATTATAGGCTTACTTTTGACGGGCGTTACCCTCTGAGCATGACTGCCCAGAGGATAGAAAGCGCATTAGCTTTTTGCTAACGATTGATGTTGTATCGAGCCATTGCAGCTTCTTCTGACGATACAACCGTTTTACCAATTGGTGCGAGTGAAATAACCGCTAGCTTGAGGTGTTGGAGCGCAAACGGAATGCCGATTATGGTGACAAAGCATGCTGCGGCAGAAAGTACGTGACCGATAGCTAACCAAAGGCCTGCAAATACAAACCAAAGGACGTTACCAATAACGCCGAGCGGACTCGTGCCAATGTCCATTTCATTGGTCAATTCATCGCGTGAGATGGCCTCTTTACCGAATGGGAAAAAGGAAAAATTACCCATAACGATACACGCACGCCCCCAAGGTATTCCGATGATGCTAATAAAGGCCAAAATACCAAAAAACCACCATAGCAACCCCATAAATACGCCACCAAATACAAACCAAATGATGTTACCAAGTGTTCTCATTCTATTTCCTTTATTCTTGAATGTGATGATTCAGATACCTGAGAGCACCGTAAAACAAATCTAAACCGTCTGTTTTGTCGATGTGTGCTTTTGTGCCCTCATTCACCTGATTGATAGAATAATCGCCGTAGTCTTAACAGAGAATGAATGCCTTCCTTAAGGCAAGTCTTTTTAGTATAGAGCGTAATACTCAATCAAGCATATAGCCAAGAATCGCATTATCTAGAGACAACTTTCTCGAGATATTGACAAATTTGCTCTGCCAATCGATGGCTAGCAATGTTGCGTGTTACTACTTCATCAGCAATATTTCCAGACTCAACGACGCCAAACCAATCGAGCAACATCGAATGGAAACCTTTACTCGTCAGCATTGGCGTCCAGTCTTTCAAATTGATTTTTTGCTCTTGGTTAGCTTGCCATAGTTTGCCTTCAACGAAGGAGTCGAACTCAACTGCCTTGTTTGCATAACAAGCTTGAACGCGCTCTGTAGTGATACCGAAGTGGCGATTCATCGAGGCGTGGAGCAAAGTATCTCCATGTTGCCACTGAATATCTAAACGCGCCAACTGACCACCTTCAAGTTGATGAGTTACATAAGCATCTTTTAGATCGGCTTTGGCTGTGACGTTAACGCTGTCTAATGGGTGAATAAAATCATCAAATATAAAGGTACGAACATCCCCCGGTAGTTGGTGACGGTTCTTTTCCCAGCGTAGCGACTTTAAGTCAGATATGTTGCCTTGCTGCACTTGTGGCATATGTTGGTTGTAAAGTGGAATGTGACGACGGTTAAAGCCCACATAGAGTGGCTGTCTCTCTTTTTCGGCAATGTCGTACAGCTTTTCCACGTCATCAGCACTATTCGCTAATGGTTTGTCGACAAAGGTTGGAATTCCATGCTGCAGAAAAAATGCCGCTATTTGAGGGTGTACGCTTGTTGCCGCATGAATCATGACGGCATCGACGCCAAAGTGCAGAAGTTGCTGGTAGTCTTGGCAGATCTCTGAGATTCGATACTGCTTAGCCAGGCTCTCAAGTGTGTTTGGGTTGCGGGTACAAAATACAAGTTCGATATTTGGAAGCTGAGTGATAACAGGAAGGTATGCTTTCTGAGCGATATCCCCTAGACCAATAATACCAATTTTCATCCTAGTCCTTATCTCGATGTATGGATCGCGGACTGTCAGTATAACGCTTGGCGCGGCGATGAGTTTAAATACCTTGTTAGAAAAAGCCTGATTCACACTTTGAGCCAGGCTTTATTGAATGATTTAGGAAACGGCTCGGCAGGCTTTGAATATATCTAACTTGCTATCGTAGGCTTGAGTTTGTACATCCATAATGCCTAATAAAGAGTGGAACACGTTATCATGTGAGTATTGGCCTGCATTCTGTGCTTGTTTATACAAACAGTCGGTATTGATCTGCTTCGCTTGTTTAAAGCCCGAAGACAGCCACATAATCAAAGGAACACGTTTTTGGAAATCTGGTGCAAGGCCATAAGGCATACCATGTAAGAACAATCCGTTTTCGCCTAGTGACTCACCGTGATCCGATATGTAAATTAGCGCGGTATTATACTCAGACTCTAACGCTTTAAGTTTTTTGATGGTTTCTGCCAATACAAGATCGGTGTAGCGTATTGTATTGTCATATGTGTTCACTATTTGTTCGATGCTACAGTTTTCGATATCTGCACGTGGACAGTCTGGTTTAAAGAAGGCGTTGTCTCTTGGGTAACGCTGAAAGTAGGTCGGACCGTGGCTTCCTATAAGGTGCATGGCGACCACTCGGTTACCGTGCATATCCGCGACTTCCTGATCAAAATGATCTAATAGCGCCATGTCGTAACAAGTTTGGCCATTACACATAGGGCTTACTTGCTTTCGATCCACTTCAATCTTCTTGATCTTGTGGGCTACTTCTTTATCCCCACCGTCATTTTCTTTCCAAATGAGGTCAACCCCAGCGCGCAGCATTATATCGAGAGCATTGTCCTGGTTATCCGCTTTGGTGCGTTCAAACTCGTTTCGCGTGAGCTGTGAAAACATACAAGGCACAGATACAGCAGTCGCGGTGCCACAAGATGCGACGTCTTGAAATGAGATAACATCCAATTTACTAGTATAAGGGTTTGTCTCTCGTGTATAGCCATTGAGTTGGTAGTTCTGCGTTCTAGCGGTTTCTCCTACGACAAAAACCAGTAGTGTTGGTTTGTGCTGTGCTTGCTGTACGGCGCTATCTGACTGCTTTGCATCTGTGCCGATTTCTCGATATGGCTCTGGCGTGGTGAAATATTTCTCCTTCACATACCCGGTCGCGCTGTAAACGAACTGGGTGGGTATGATGATTTTTTTTAGGTGGCTATTGTTGCGCCCTACAGATGCGTAGTCTTGATAGTACACGCTGGCAATGACGGCGATGACAGCTAGCGACGACAGCATCGATACTAATTTGGTAACAGAGAAGTACAGTAATTGGTGACGTTGAGATTGCAGCTTGACCTTAAAGACAATTATCGCTGGGATAACTCCCATAATCAGCGTCCAAATTACAGAGTGAGCACTCAGGTAAGAACTCGCCTCGCTCGAATCGGTTTCAACAATATTGGCAATCATTCCAGAATCGAAAAGTGTGCCATAGTTATAGCTTGCGTAGCTCACCATACTTGAAACAATGATTAAAATTATAAAGAACGGCTTGCCGATCCAAGGCCAACTAAATAAATTAAAAAGGAAATTGAGCGCGGCAAGAAAGAAAATTGGTATTGTGATAATAAATCCAATCTTGACATTATCTAAGTGTGTAAAGATGCCGATCAGTTCTTTATAAATAGGGATATTTACGACGAGAGCGAAATACAGCGCCAACAGGAAAGTAAAGGTAACGTAAGAGATACCTCTCTGTTGTAAATCATGTGTCTTCATAATGAGTGTCTTGAATAAAAATTAGAGCAAGAACGAAGCCCAAATAAAAAGGGCAAGAGTTAACGCAACAAATACTGCTGCTGAGCCAATATCTTTGGCTCTACCACTGAGCTCGTGCCAGTCATCGCTAACACGGTCGACAACCGCTTCTACGGCGGAATTAATGAGTTCGACGATCAATACCAAGAACAGGCTACTGATCATCAGCACTCTTTCGTATGTGGTGACAGGAAGGAAAAAAGCACAGACGGAAAGCACCAAGGCGAGAATCAATTCTTGTCTAAAAGCGGCTTCGTGTGTCCATGCGGCTTTCAATCCTTGAAATGAATAGCCGGTCGCATCCATGACACGGCGTATACCTGTTTTACCTGGCTTCAAAATATGACCTTACTATTTAAGCATTGGGATGGAACACATATCCCAGAGAGGTAACGAGATTAATCGTTACAGCGTGAAACATTTGTGAATAGAATCCATCGCGCGATAATTTAAGAAAAGTGCTTATTTAATCAAGATCGTAGACGGTATAGCCTTTGTGCTGGAGGCATTTACGCAATACGAGAGATTGAGTTTTGGTTGAATCATTTGTTCCACTCAAAGCACCAGCTCCAGCTCCTACAGCACCGCCGGCAGCAGCACCGACAGCCACTCCACCTAATCCGTCTTCTAGCGCACCAGCAGCTGCGCCGATCAATGCGCCTGTAACTGCCCCATTAGTGGCTTCAGATTTCGCTGCCTCTGATTTGTCGACATTTTCTGCATAGCCTTGGCAGTAAAGAAAGTCTTGTTCATATGTACTAGGGTCGACATTGGTCATGTCGACGACAGGTTTTTGGTTGTAGGCGCAAGCTGTAAGCGTAGAAGTAAGCGCCATAATCAGGATAAAAGATTTATACATGAGTACTATCCATTTAGTGTGTGAATCTTATGGATTAAATGTACACTGTTTTATTGTTGGGCTCTGTCGCTTGAGTGTATTGAAGTGTCGTCTTCTGTAAACGGGGTAGGAAGGTTAAGTTAACTGTCTGATTTTTTGAGGCTAAGTGTGAAGCAAGCTCCTCCAAGTGGGCTATGGCAAATCGAAACTTCTCCACGTTGAAGCTCCATTATCTGTCTGACAATCGCCAAACCGAGCCCAAACCCGCTCGTCTTTTTGTTGCGAGATTCATCCGCGCTGTAAAATGGTTCGAATAGATGAGGCCAATGCTTTTCTTCAATACCTATGCCATCATCATGAACATTGATGAAGCAGCGGTGCTGATCGTGTTTTATCTCTACTAAAATCTGCTTATCTGCGTACCGCATTGCATTGCGCAGCAAGTTATCTAAGGCTCGCTTTAACAATTTTGGGTCAGCAAACGCGAGAACGTTTTCTGAGTTTACTTCTTGAAGCGAGATAGCGAGCGTAGTCTCTTTTTGCCATCTCTGTCGTAACTCTTTGACTAAGTTGAATAGGACGACTTCTTCTTGAGTTTGTAATGCTGTGTCAGGACGCTCCATCTTTGCGTAGTAAAGCAATTCTTCAACCATTTCTTCCATCTCGTCAATGTCTTCGACGATACTGTAAACATACTTTTTCTGTTGTTCAGTTAAGGTTGAATCCGATAACAAATCTGCTTGCCATTGTAAGCGGAAGATTGGGGTACGCAATTCATGTGCAACGGCGTTAGTTAGCATTTTATTGCTAGTGATCAAGCGAGATACTTTATCGGCCATCGTGTTAAAGCTTTTGTTTAACGTCCCAACAGACTTAGCGCTTGAGGTACTAGCTCGAGCCTTGAAGTTACCTGAGGCAAACTCAACGGTCACTCTCTCTAGCTCTCGAATCCGACGGCTTAAGAACCAGATCAACAATATGCAATACAGAGCAAATCCAGCTAAAAAGAACAACCAAACGATATTGTCATCAAAGTTGGCTGCTTTAACCACAGGACTATTCGGATTATCGCTCATTTTAAAGATAGGCGTGCTCGCATCTAGGCGGAACCAGATATCCCTTTCTTCATCGTAAGCGACGTTAACGGAGGTATCACTTTCAAACGCCTTTTTGATGTCTGTTGGAAGCTCTTCAAGCGTATGAGGCACCAACAAACGATGGCTTGATGTGGCAAATTGTTCCAACTGTTGTTGAGTATATTCTAATCCGTGTTCTTTATAGATAGGGTAGATCAGATCGTGAAAAGCTTGACCCTCATGCTCTTGTAATAGGTAGTCATAATCTGTGTTTATCTCATAAACTAAGAACTCGTATCCCCACAAGCTAGCCATAAACAGAATGATAAGGCCAACAAAGCTTTCCAGATAAATCCGTCTCATTATTCATTCCATGCATCAGGCATAAATAGGTAGCCTTTGCCGCGAACGGTAATGATTTTTTGTGGTGAGCAAGAAGCATCGCCTAGCTTCTTTCTCAGTGTCACTATGCGATTATCAATGGTGCGGTCTGTTCCATCGTATTCAATACCACGTAGTGTTTTGGTCAGCCACTCACGTGATAGTGTTTTTTCAGCATGCGTAGCAAGAACCCACAACAAATCGAACTCGCCGTCTGTCAGCGCAATTTCTTCTTGGTTCATTACGCACGATTTACGCAATCGGTTTAAACACAGAACACCAATTTGTAGGCCGTTTTCGGACTCGGTAGGCGCCGCCTCTTTTCTTCTTAATAGCATGCGAATACGAGCCAGTAATACGCGAGGTTTGATGGGTTTAGTAACAAAGTCATCTGCGCCTATTTCTAATGCGGCGACATGATCGAAGTCATCATCACTTGCTGTCAGCATCAACACTTTGCCTTTGTAGCATTCTCGGATTTGACGACATACACTCAGACCATCTTGCCCGGGTAGCATCAAATCTAACAGCACCACGTCTGGTTGTGTGTCAATAATCGCATTAGGTGCGTCCGTCCCATTGTCGATACATTTGACCTGAAAACCTTGTTCAACAAAATACTCACCCAACATAGTTTGTAATTTGGGATCGTCTTCCACAATGATTAGAGATGGTTTGATTTGTTGTGCGTTCATTTAAGTGATGTATACAATATTTAATATCAATGGAACTTAAACAAATTTACGAATTATTTCAAATAAAGCTTTCTCAGAATAAGGTTATCGGATGAGTTAACTGGATAAAATTGCCAATTAATGATTTAAATCTAATCACCTATCACATTTAGAGAGATGCAAAAAGGCGCAACGTTTGCGCCTAGGTATGGAATCTTAAAGCGAAATTACCGCTTATTCGGTGGTACACACGACGCTGTTGTCGCTGCCAAATGCATTTGGAACGTAAGCATCAGCTTGTGGGTCATTTTCCCACTTCGCGTCATCGAGCAAGTAACGGAACTGAACATTCTGCGCTTTAGGTAAGCGGGTTTTAAATTTAAACTGACGACTTTTCTTCACTAATTTCATCGGTTCTGGCTGCCAGTTGTTGAAGTCTCCAGCAATTTGGACAGAGTCCCACTGATCTTTATCTAGCTCGAACGTGACTTCGACTTCATCTTTTGTCTTAAAGAATCTCTTTTTAAGCATTGATCTTTCCTTGTTCGTACAAAAACTGTTCTAACTATTACTCGTGTTTCATAATGATTTCAAGTTTTATCGAATTGTTGCTGGTATCTGATGAGGGGAGTATCCGAACGGTGAATAGTTCGTTGTGCTGGTTTCGTGTACTGAGGGAGCGTTAGAGAGAAAATTCACTAGCCTAAAATGGTCAAAGAACAGAGTTTGTTAGCGAGCCGAGAGTCCGTATCTTGAAGTCAAACCGTTATCATGTATTATCTTAAATCACCATTTTCCTTGATGTAGCTATGTTGAAGTTTAACCGTACATTGTTGACTGCGATAGTTTGCTTAGTTGCTATGCTTTTGAGTAGTGTCGCTCCTGTGGCGCAGGCTTCCGTTCCGATGAAAACAATTGAAGTACGCGATCTTATTGTTCAACAGGCTGCTCTACACAAACAACTTGGCGTCAATGACGACTGCGTAGAATCACATCACGATGAGTCAGCCATCAATAAGGCACAACAATCTCACACGAGTTGTAGCTCTTCCTGCATGGTCAAAATTCCCGCCAACTTATCTCAAAACGACTTACTGCTTCTTCCTTATAGCCTTGCCTTGATTGGTAGGCCTCTAGTCGAAAAAGTAGTGACAGTGATCACCAAGCTTTATCGTCCTCCGATTGTTTAATTCCTCATCTCAAATTACTTGGGGTTTACCCCTTTTTACCAAATGAAATGATTTGGCATTTGAATGCCACAAGGAAATAAACAATGAAAAAACTACTTGCCTTATGTAGTGCACTTTTACTGACTTTTACCGCTCATGCAGCGCAATTTGAAGAAGGGAAGCACTACAAAGTTCTGGATGTAAAGAAAGCATCGAAACCTGTTGTGACGGAATTCTTTTCTTTTTATTGCCCACATTGCTACAAGTTTGAGTCGCTTATTGAGCGTTTAAAACCTGCTCTGCCAAAAGAGGCAAAGTTTGAAAAGGTGCATGTGGGGTTCATGGGCGGAGATATGGCGATTCCGATGGCCAAGTCCTACGCGACGATGGTGTCGCTAGGAGTTGAAGATACAATGATTCCTGCCATGTTTGCCCAAATTCATCAAAAGCGACAAGCGCCAAAAGACGAAGCTGAGCTGAAACAACTCTTCGTTGATAATGGCGTAGAAGGTAAGAAGTTTGATGCGGCGTACAACAGTTTCGCCGTAAACTCAATGCAGAAAGGTTTTGATAAGCAATTCTCTGCCAGCACGTTAAGAGGGGTTCCGGGTGTGGTTGTGAACAATAAATACATTGTTTTGGCCAACGAAATTCGTACTTACGACGAGTACAATCAATTAGTTAATTACTTATTGACGCTGTAACTGTAAATAGCATTGATGCTTAAAAATGGCGACGGTAGAGTCGCCATTTTTTATGCTTATCACTTTCGTATTATCTAAGAACGCTTGTACATGCTTGAGTCGGAACACTAGTCATAAATATGGCATGCGGATAAAACAAGCTAGCAGCAGTGATTGCAACATTACATGGCTGAGCAATCGTGGTTTTAATCACATTGGTAAGCACAGCGCCTGTATTATTTACTGTTTGAGCGGCGGCTTGTTGTGCCTGGTAAGACACGCAACCTGTCGTTGCATTGATCATCGCAGTGCTAAACAAAAGTTTGCGAAAAAACATATTCATATCCTTTGTGAATGCTTTGAATTACTTATATGTGGATTGATTCATAAATGAAACAAAACAGTGTTCAAAATATGTGTGCATTCACGAAATGAACATTGTTTTATAAAAAGACGTTTTTTTGTGATCTTAGTACTGGACAGACCAGGTTATGAAACTAAAGCCAATCCGTGCATTACGATTACGCCGAAGGTCAGTTTGCTCCTCATTCCTTGATATCCCTTGGGTTCGGCGTCTTGTTCGACTTTCCTCACGAGCTTTTCTGCATACCAAACAGCAAGGTACCCAATTGCTAATAGTAGGGTTGCGACTGCGTAATGTTTGTGGCCCTGCAGTAATGCGCCCCAAGCCAGTAAGACAAAAAGGTTGCTGAGAATTAATACATTTCGGCTAAGGCGATGGTAGTAATGCTCAATGCCATTACCCCAAAGGATGCCGGATAAAAAACTTAATATAACGGCGCTATATGCGATGAAAAATTGCTGACCACTTAAATTGAAGAGTGAGATGTCAGTGAAAATCAGCCCTAAACTAAACACAAATGGAACCAAGCCTAAGTAACCGAGTTGTAGCATGGTTGAGCGTGTTGTCATGGTCGTCACCTTATAATTGTTGCTCTATCATATTGGTAAGCGTAGTACTTGTCGGTGATGTGGAGCTTGGAAAAGTAGCAATAACTTTACCTTCAGAGCTAATTAGAAACTTGTAGAAGTTCCATTTTGGTTTTATGCCTGCTTGGTTAGTAATCTGGTTGAAGACTGGGTTCGCATCTACACCTAATACTGAAGAGCGAGCCATCATTGGAAAGGTTACCCCGTAATCGAGATAACAGACTTTCGCTGTGTTTGTTTCGCTTCCTCTATCTTGTCGAAAGTCATTGCTCGGGAAACCGATAACGGTGAAGTTTTGGTCTTTGTAAGTTTGATAGAGGGTTTCTAACTGTTCGAACTGAGGAGTGAAGCCGCACTGACTTGCTGTATTGACGACTAGTAGTGTCTTTCCCTTAAAGCTTTCGCATAGATCGACTTCTTCCGTTGAGTTTAACAACCTTTGCTTACCTTGAAGAATATCAGGGCACTCAGATGCAAGAGCAAGCGAATTCATGGAGAGAAAGCTAACGAGAGCGGCGAGTTTCAGTAATCCTTTCATGGTGTTGTTCCCCTTGTTTTCAATAAGTATAACTACTCAAGTGCAAAGAGGATCGATCAAAAAAGCCGCACAAATGCGCGGCTTTTTTCAAGAGCTGAGATCTGACTATGCCAGTTTCAACTCGAACTGGTTCAGGTACATTACCATGTCTTCAATCGTCAGTACCGGCATGTTGTGCAGGCGACCGAATGCTACGATCTCCGGTGCCTTTGCCATCGTGCCATCTGGATTGGTCACTTCACACAGTACGCCAGCGGGTTGAAGCCCTGCCATTTGCATCAGATCAATCGTACCTTCTGTGTGACCACGGCGAGTCATTACACCACCTGGACGTGCGCGCAGAGGGAATACGTGACCCGGGCGAGCAAGATCTTCCGGTTTTGCGTGCGGGTTTGCCGCCGTTTTAATGGTCGTTACGCGGTCTGCTGCTGAAACACCCGTTGTTACACCAACTTTCGCTTCAATAGAAACCGTGAATGCGGTTTGGTTTGCGCTGTTGTTGTTTACCACCATTGGAGGCAGTTCCAGTTTGTCTGCTTGAGCATCTGTTAAGCACAAACAAACGATGCCGCTACATTCGCGGATCATCAATGCCATTTGCTCGTTAGTGAGGTGCTCGACTGAATAAATGATATCGCCTTCGTTTTCGCGATCTTCATCATCAAGAAGCAGTACGCCACGGCCTTCTTTTAAAGCGATAAGTGCGTTTTCAACGCGAGTAATTGGGTCGCCGAATTCGGCAAGTAGTGATGACTGATTCATGGTTAACTCCTAAATTTCACCAGAATCAGGGCGGTATGAGAGATCGCCGTAAAATACGATCAAAAAGAAGTGCACCAGCATTCTTAGCGATCTGACTCGCTATGCTGGTGTATTCTTATTCTCTTTCATCCGGACTATAACCGTCGGCTCTGGCATCTCACCAGATCTGCTGACCTCGACGAATCGAGCGCTCGCGGGCTCACTTGAAAAAGTATACCGCCGGTGGGGAATTTCGCCCCGCCCTGAGAACAATTAAAAATGTACCACTTCATCCAAGTTGTGAAGAAGTGGAGCTAGGATAGTACTGCGAACTGAATAGCTTGGAAAGTCGATTCCATCTGTATGATGGAAAAGTGTGCTATCGACGGAAATAATCTGTGCGAATAAAGTGATCAATCTGCTGCGGCACGAAGGTGTTGTAAATCAGGCTCGTATGCGTTTGCTTCACTTCGATATGATCTTGCATACCGTCCAGTCTTGTCTCTTCTACGGTAACGGTACCGTCCGACATGGTGTTGTCATTACGGATCAACAATGGGCGAGCGCCAATCGGCATCGTTCCTGCGATACTGCCGAGTTTTTGAGGGAAATCCCAAGCGTCATCATGTTTGTTTAATCCGTGGTGTGGCGAATTGCCTAAAATTGCACCCAATCCGAGATCTTGAATTCGACCTACAATGGACGCGCCTTTCAGAGGCGAACCGATAGCGACAACATGAGAGATTAAGTTAGTGCTCGGTTTTCTGTTGGCGAGATAGCGCTTAATCATCAAGCCTCCCAAGCTGTGTCCCACGAGCACGTTTGTGGTCAGTGGATTAAGCGAATGATCAATAGAATCAAACAGTGAAGACTCATCGATAGCAACAGTGTTATAGCTGAGTACTTGCGTTTCGTATCCGAGTTTTCTCAGCTTTTGGCTAAGAGGCTGCATGACCAGCCCATGCATATAAAGACCATGTAAGATGATGATTTTCATAATACCTCCTAGATTTATGACGTTGTAGATATCCTACTCTAATTAACAAAGAACTACTTGCCCTTTGTGGTGCATATTTACGTTTTGCTGCAAAGTTTGATCGGTATAGCAAGCGACTCAGCCCAGTAAATCCTGTACTTGTTGTTGTAATTGATGACGATTTAAAGACGCAGGACTTAACACTTCACCGATAACAACATCCACTTTTGACCAAAAACGAGTCGGTCGTTTTGTGAGAGCATGTCCGCCTTTGTGGCTGAAAAAAGAACCCCAAAGCCCTTTTAACGCCATAGGGATGACAGGAACAGGGTTACGTTCAAGGATTTTTTCTACACCTGGGCGAAACTCACCCAATTGACCGTTAGACGTTAAACGACCCTCAGGGAAGATACAGACAACCTCACCGTCGTTAAGTGCTTGTTCAATCTGTTCAAATGCTCGTCGGTAAGTGTCGGCACACTTACGTGGAGAACAGATCGGGATAACACCGGCATGACGGAATACATATTTAAGAACAGGTAGCTCGCTGATGGACTTGTCCATCACAAAACGAACCGGGCGAGTAGAGGTTCCCATCAAAATCAATGCATCGACATAGCTAACATGGTTAGCCACGATTAACGCAGCACCTTGTTCAGGAATATGTTGGCGCCCCTTTACGTACACACGATACATACAATGGCTGAGTAAATAACTGATAAAGCGTTGTGTAAATTCCGGTACTTGGCGATAGACATAGATCGCCACGAAGAAGTTACCTATTGCCATCATGGCAAACAGTTCCACAATAGAAAGCTCCAGTACGCTGAGTACAACGATCGAAACCAAAGCAGACACCACCATAAACAACGCATTCATGATGTTGTTAGCAGCAATGGCACGTGCACACTCCCCTTTGTTTGAACGCGATTGGATGAACGCATAAAGAGGAACAATAAAGATACCGCCGCTTACACCAACAAGGAACAGGTCAATCATGACGCGTAGATGTTTTGATTCAGCAACGAAGTTTTGCACATCATAAAAGTGCACCGGAAGTGATAGATAACTTGGGACTGCCCATAGCAAGTCGACGCCAAAGACTGTCAGACCAAGGATACCGAATGGCAAAATACCAAGCTCAACGTGGTTGAAAGAAAGTTTTTCACACAACCAAGAGCCTGTAGCGATACCAATGGAAAACAATGCCAACAGTAAAGAAACGACAGTGCTATCTGCGAACAAATGTTCGCGTGCGAAGTTAGGGAATTGAGTTAGGTAAGTCGCACCCATGAACCAAAACCAACTGATGGCTAGAATAGACATCCAAATGCCTCTCTGCTTTTTTGCCACTTTTAACGTGTTCTTTAAACCAGAAATCGGTTCAAATTTCGCTTTGTCATTTGATTGGCTAGGCATCGCTGGAATATTCACGCTGCTCATGAACCCAAGCAAAGACAAGGCAATCACGGTACAAGAAGCAATCAAGGTACCATTAGGAATGGCTAGCAGCAGGCCTGCGCTAAGCGTACCTATAAGAATCGAAAGAAACGTGCCCATTTCAACCCAAGCATTTCCTTTAACAAGCTCATTTGGTTTGAGCGCTTGTGGTAGCAAGGCGTATTTCACGGGACCAAAATAGGCCGATTGAGTGCCTGTCATAAACAGCAGAACCAGCATCAGCATGGCACTTTGGGTGGCAATAGCGGTTGCTGCGCAAGACATGATAGCCAGCTCGATGAGCTTTAGACGTCGGATTAATTTGGCTTTGTCCATGCTGTCAGCGACGGCACCAGCATGCGCTGAGAATAGAAAGAAAGGTAGGATGAATAAGCCTGCCGCCAAATTAACGAATAGATTGACGGATATTGGTAGGTTATCAATTTGGCTGTATGTCACCATCAATAACAGAACGTTTTTGTAGATGTTGTCATTGAGTGCGCCAAGGCATTGCGTCACAAAGTAAGGAAAAAAGCGTTTTGAGAAAAACATACGGGCCCCGATTAAACAAAGTCGAATGAGATGGGAGCACTTTATGCTCAATGAACGATTAAACCAGCTTTCTCTTTCAAGTGACGTTGTATGCCACCAAAAGTAACGAAATTCGTTACTTTTATTTCCATTTGTTTATTGAGTTACTAATTGCGAGACTTATTGGTGAGTTTTCTTTCCCATGGTTCAAATAAAGGGAACGTCCAGCGACGCATCGCAATAATCAGAGAGGTGCCGTGTTTTTCGTCCATATCGAGAGAGCTATCACTTTGGCAAGCCTGATAAAACTCATCGATGACCTTTTGCAGTTTCTGTTGTAGCTTCTTGTTGGTTGGTACACTCATCAATCCTGTTGCCATGGAGAACTTTTCATCTTCACCAGAAAAGTAGCTTTGGAAAAAGGCGTCTTGAACTTGCTGTTGGAAGAACCGTTGAATAGGGCCGCCCATCTGCCACTTAAATGTCGGAGATATACGCAAACGAATTTTGTTATTTGGCTGCAAGTTGATGATGTTCAGACGATCCAAATGAGCAAGCTTTTGCACCAGTTCCAACTCATTGAAGGTGTATTGCTGAACGATTTGTTCAAACTGATAGCCATTTACAACACAGATTGCCACGAGTAGCAGGGCTTTATCGTTAACCAACTGCTTTTCTTGCTCTAACGTTAGCGACTCTAGACCTTTATTGTGCGCAGCCGCAAGCTTAAACAGTTCCGCCATTTCTAAACCAATCAATTGGCAAATGCGTTCTAAGCGTTCAAGACTAATGTGTTGACCTTCAGCGAGTAAACGTTTGACGCTTCCTTCACTTAAATCAAGGTGTTGTGCAACATCGGCATAATGCAGCCCAGCTAACTTTAGTTGGCGTTTAAGCTCTTTAATTAACGTATAGCTTTCTGACATTTACGCTGTTACCTCGTCGTGTAACTGCTCTAGGTACGTTTGCATAAAGGTTTTGCGTTTTTGCGCTTCGCGTCTTGCTGACTCTGTGTTCATGGTTTCAGCGATTTTGAATAACTTGGTTTGAAAGTGATCCAGAGTGAATTGTTTATCGTTAAGTTCACGTTCTTCGGCAAATATATCGCTGTCGTTGTAAAGTTGCGCGTTAAATTGAGTGCTGACTTGAATGCATCGCGTCACGCCAATTGCGCCTAAAGCGTCCAGACGGTCGGCATCTTGGACGATTTTAGCTTCCAACGTATTTGGCCTGATGTTTGCGCTAAAGCTGTGTGCCTCTATCGCATGAGCAATGGCATCATGATATTGCTGCGGATAATCGATACTCTCTAAAAATGCGACCGCTTTTTTGGCTGCGATGATTGAGCTCTCTTTGCGATTTGGGTGATCTTTCGGGTAAGTAAAGCAATCATGCAAATAGGCAGCCGGTAATACAATCGCGATGTCTGCATTTTCTTCTTTGCAGAGCTGTTTCGCTGTTTTGACCACGCGTTTTACGTGTTTAAGATCATGAGCTGCATCTACTTGCATCTCTTGCTGCATAAATTCCAAAAATTGCAGTTCTATCTGGTTTAATGACGTCATGGTTCATATCTACAACTAAAATGAAGTCAGAAGTATGCCCAACGCTTAGAATAATTTCCAAGTGCGATGGTGTAATTGAGATTCAGCCACCAGAACCTTGTGCAACGTTTGGTACTGAGCCGTTTTATATGGCCTTTCAATGTGTTCAGCGGTTTATGAGACAAGAATAGACAGAGCGAGCAGTGATGTTTACCAGTAGAAAAAAGGCCTGACGATGTCGTCAGGCCTTGCTCGTTTCGCCGATCTTTTTAGCGTTTGAACGTTACTTGCTCTGCTTGTTCAAGATGAATATGAGTCGTCGCAGGCTGTGTTTCTGCAATCACTTTACCGTGACGAACAGAGTAACGAACCGGCACTTGGCGACGTACTGCGTCAAAACCATTTTCTGCGGGAAGAATCAGTAAACTACCAGGTTTGCCTTCTTCTATGCCGTGCTTATCTTGAATGTTCAGTGTACGTGCTGAATTGGTGCTGATCAGATCCAGTGAGTTGTTGATTTGGTCGTAACCCATCACCTGGCACACGTGCAGACCCATATGCAGCACTTGCAGCATGTTTGCAGTGCCTAGTGGGTACCAAGGGTCAAATACATCATCGTGTCCAAAGCAGACGTTGATGTTGGCATTCAGCATCTCTTTCACTCGTGTTACGCCGCGACGTTTTGGGTAATCATCAAAACGGCCTTGTAAGTGAATGTTCACCAATGGATTTGCCACGAAGTTGATACCGGACATGCGTAATAAACGGAACAGGCGAGATGCGTATGCACCGTTGTAGGAACCCATCGCTGTGGTGTGACTGGCCGTGACTTTATTCCCCATATCAAACTTGTGCGCTAATGCTGCCAGTGTTTCAACGAAGCGAGATTGTTCGTCATCGATTTCATCACAATGCACGTCGATCAGACGGTCGTATTTTTGCGCTAATTCGAACACGTAGTGCAGCGATTCAATGCCATATTCGCGTGTGAATTCAAAGTGTGGAATCGCGCCAATCACGTCCGCACCTAATTTGACGGCTTCTTCTAGCAGCTCTTTGCCATTTGGGTAAGAGAGAATTCCTTCCTGCGGGAAGGCGACGATTTGGATATCTACCCACTCTTTCATCTCTTCACGCACTTCTACCATCGCTTTTAGGGCAATTAGGGTAGGGTCTGAAACATCGACGTGGGTACGAACGTGTTGTACGCCGTTTGCTATCTGCCATTTTAAGGTTTGTTTTGCGCGCGCTTTCACGTCTTTAATCGACAGCATTTCTTTGCGCTCAGCCCAACGTTCAATACCCTCAAACAATGTGCCAGAGATGTTCCAGCTAGGCTCGCCTGCGGTTTGAGTTGTATCTAAGTGAATGTGTGGCTCGCAGAAAGGCGCAACCGCCATACCACCTTCAGCATCGATGATGTCACCGTTATGACTAAGCTCCACATCGTTGCTTTCAATGCGCTTGAATTGACCATCTTCAATCAAAATTTGCTGCAGACCTTCTTGTCCTTTTAGCGTTACGTTTTTGATCAGTAGTGTTGTCATGATGGTTCCTTACGCTGGCTGTGTAGCCAGTGCTTTTTTGTTAAGAATAGGATTAAGAATCAGGAAGCTAATTGCGCCGCCAAGTACAGCGTTAATCGGCACTACGCCAGGCAGGAAGTGTCCCGCACCAACGCCAATCACGACAGCGATAATGCCAGCCCAGTTAACGTTTTGGAATTGGGCGGCTTCAAAGTTTGCGTAGCGTTTACGGTTCGTGAAGAAGTCAGCGATGATCACACCGCCAATCGGTGGAATTGCCAAAGATAAGAAGGTCAGCCAGCCAACAAAGTTATTGTAGAGCCAGAGAGCGCAAAGTGTGCCAACAAGACCGTTCGCCATCGAGATGTATTTACTTGGTAAGCCTGTGATGTTGGAAAATCCAAGACCTGATGCGTAGAGCGCGTTGTCGTTGGTCGTCCAGATGTTCAAGCCAAGAACGATGATAGCTGGAATAAGAAGACCTTGCGCGATCATCACTTCAGAGATGTCTGATTGACCCGTCACCGACGCACCTGCCGCGCCAAAGATAAACATTAACGAGTTACCGATGAAAAATGCCACCATGGTGATCATCACGGCGCTGCGCGGCTTTTTACCAAAGCGCACGAAATCCGCCGTTAATGTACCAGCACTGACAAAAGAGCCGACAACCATCGCGAGAGCTATTGAAAAATCGAGTGGCTCGGTTGGTTGAACTTGTTGTAGTTCGCCAATACCACCAACGCTATTTACTGCCTCGATGACAGAGTAGCCGCCAAGTAGCGCAATGGCAGGAACGGCAATTGCTGACAACACCATCAGTGCGGAGATGCCAAAGTAAACGGTCGCGGTCATGAGCAAACCGGATACAAGGATCAACGTGTTGGTATCGATGCCCGTTGCTTTATGCACCGGAATCGCAAACATGGCGACACCAACTCCAAACCACCCAACTTGAGTACCGCCAAGAAGAGCGGAAGGAAGCCAAGAGCCTTTAGAACCAAAAGAGAAACGAGCAAGAAGGTGGGTAGAGAGACCAGTAGAAGCGCCGATGTAACCGAGGAAAGAAGTGTAAATACCGAGGATTAGGTTACCGATGAGAACAGCGAGGAAAAAATCATTAAAGGAGAGCCCAGTACCGAGAGAACCCCCTGTCCACATACTTGCGGAGAAAAAAGTGAGTCCTAACATCACCATGGTTAGTGACGCCACGCCTTTTCTGGCCGTGTTGGGAACTGGTCCAAGACTGTAGTTATTGTCTCCAGCCATTATTGCCTCCGCACATTGAAATATTAAATTATAGCACCTGATTTTCAGGCAAACGGCGCGTATTATCGTGATGTAAATTTAATAGTCAATTATAAAATTGAAATTTAAACGTTTGCTTGGTTTTTTATATGTATTTTTTCTTTTAATAACAATGGTTTGGTTTTTAAATTCTAAAATTGGAAAGTTTGTTTTTACGTATTTTCTATGATTTATAGACAGGTTTTCTATGTGAAATTAATGTTTTGAATTGCTATTTGTTTTTATGGGTTAAATTTATCTATAACTCTGGATTGTTCAGTCGATTTCTATGAAAAGAAAACGATTTCATGATGAGGTTTTTGGTTTGGACGTTATTTGTTCTTTTCTTGGGTGTGTTTTCTTGGTTTTATTTTATGTAGGTGATTTATTTTTGTTGAAGCTGGCATTTCTAATGGCTTAGTGGGCGAATATTTGAATTTTATAAACAGTAAACAATCTGTTGTGGGTAAGAAAAGTACAACCGAGCTCGGTCAGAGGATAAGAGGGCAATAGCCACATAAAAAAATAGCCAACCGCAAAGAGTGCGATTGGCTTATATACATGTGAACAAAATCAAGTTCACTAACAACGTCAGTTGGCTAGGTGACCCTCGGCTTAAGAAGGGTCGATTTATATAATGCAGTTACTGTGCCAACTTTAATATGCCCTAAAATACGTAGTTTCTGTGACATGCGTTGCTTAAAGTTTGAGTATGTTTGCAATTTGCAACTGCGTTATGCAATTTGACTCTATTATGCTAATGATTGATTAATAAACAATGAACCTTTTAAAGCATGACTAAACTCGCCGTTCCTAAAAAGGCGAAAAAACCAACTACATCTGTCACTGTTGTTAGAATCACCGAGCCAGCCAAAGCGGGGTCCAATTTAAACTTATCCAGAATAATGGGAATCAGCACACCAAATAAAGCTGCGGTAATAATATTGACGATAATGGCCAGCGCGATGGTTCCCCCAAGAACCGGAGATTGAAACCACAATCCGGCGAGCCCGCCGATGATTAACGCCCAAGCAATGCCGTTCAGAGAGCCAATACCCAACTCATTTTTCAATAGCTTGAAACGGTTACCTGGGGTGATCTGATTAAGCGCCATCGCACGAATCATTAGAGTGAGCGTTTGGCTGCCAGCAATGCCCCCCATGGATGCAACAATTGGCATGAGCACCGCCAAAGCCACCACCTGCGCAATTACATCTTCAAATAGTCCGATAGTGACAGACGCCAAAATCGCAGTAAGCAAATTGATGCCTAACCAAACACCGCGCTTTTGCGAGCTTTTTAATACTGGCGCAAACAAGTCATCGCCTTCATCCATACCTGTACCGGCCATCAAACGTGCTTCGTAGATTTCACGCTGTGTACTCAATGCAAACTGCCAATCGACTTCACCTATCAGTGTTTGGTCTGCATCAGTTACAGGGAGAGCGGGCAGTGTGCTGTGTTCTAATGCCTCTACCGCTTCAGGAAGCATCATTTTACTGTCTAGAACCGTCACAGCCTCAATAACGAGTGTTTTTAAGCGAGTATCGGGGTCACCACGTAAGATATCGAAGTAATTGACCGTTCCACGATACTGTTTATTACGATTAATCAGATATACCTGTTGAGGCGTGTCGTAGCTATAGCGCTCCATTAACTGCTTAGCTGTCCCAATCGTAATGTTGAAGGGCAGGGTGATGATCTTACGTTCAGCCCAGTGGCCGAGTTCTTCATCAGCATACTCGTTTGCTTGATCGTAAAGTTCCAACTCATCTTTTTCTATCAACGAGAGCGCTTCGTTGATGATCGACTCTGGCAACGAATCGGCCCATTCGATGAGCGACAAGTTGTCGAGTTTAGCGAGAGTGAGTTTTAGCTCGACTTCAGATAACGCGTTGATGATAGAGAAACGTACGTCCGCACGCATTTCCGTTAACACGTCGATATGTAGCTCTAGTGGTAAAGCTCGCCATAAGCGAACACGATCGTCGATTGGAAAGGCTTCTAGAATCAGGGCAACCGCGCCGGGCTCGAGGCCCGCTTCAATAGATTCATTGAGCGTTGCGACTTGATCCGCTTCTTCGGCTTGGCCAATTTGCTGGATTAGAGTGGAGAGATCTTGAAACTTGCTCACCGAGTACCCCGATAGTTAATTCGTTTTATGGAAGTATGGCATGTTATTGAGATGCACAACTATGCATCTTAACCTTGCTCAAGGTACTTGAAAGTAACAGAAAAACAATAGGCTATTCGCTGTTGATGGTGAGATATGGCTGTACCAATTGGCGAATGTTCACTTTTGCGCCAATACGGGCTGCCAGCAAGTACATTCCGCCGATTTTTCTGTGCAAAAATAGGGCATCTGCTGGTGGAGTATGCCAGTATTCTTGCTCCATGCTTAGAATGGTGCCAGCCTCGCGAAGCTTTTGTGCTAAGCCGCTGGCTTTAAAGTCATAAGGCTCATCGACCAACATAGGTTCACATGCCATTTTCACTAGATCGAGAATCGCTTGGCGTTGGTCTGGAAGGATGGTTTGGCTGAAGAAGCCTATTTGTTCAAGCGCATCATTCAAGCCTTGTTCGTCATTGTTAACGACAGATGCGAAAGCTTGGCGATAACCAGTGCTGAACCGCTCGCTGTACTCGCGAGTGGCCCCGAAATCTAGCAAGCCGATTTGACGAGTGTTTTCGATATATAAGTAGTTGGCGAAATTTGGGTCGGTTTGTACCATCTTAAATTCGAACAGCTCCCTGAACAGTAATTCGAGTAGGCTGTGCATGACAAAATCCCGTGTACTCTGATCATAATGTTCGATTTTCTCAATCGGGCTACCATCAATGAATTCCATCGCGAGAACGGAGTCTGAGCAATTTTCAGTATGAATCTTCGGCACGACAAAATGAGGGTGCTCCTTCAAAGCGTCATGATAACGAATGGCAAATTGCGCCTCTCGTGCGTAATCGGCTTCATCATGTAGCTGCTTTTTCGCTTCTTCGAGCAGTCCTTTGTAGTCGACAGACTCGGGAATCAACCCAACGACCTTGAGCAGTGTACCGACATTATCGACGTCGCTATCGATACTTTTCCGTATGCCCGGATATTGCACTTTGACGGCTAGGTTATCGCCCGCATCGCTGTAAGCTTGATGCACTTGTCCTATTGATGCACTGGCGATTGGTTTGAAGTTAAATGACAGAAACTCAGCTTTCCAATTCGTTCCCAGCGAACTTTCCATTACTGCGTTGAGTTGTTTTGCAGGCATTGGGTCTGCGTCGGAACGAAGACGGGAAAGAATATCGGCAAGTTCAGGTTCTAAAACATCACCAGCATCCATTGATAGCATTTGACCAAGCTTCATTGCAGCGCCACGCAGGTGAGCAAGTTGGTCAGTTAAGCGCGCGATGTTCTGTGGCGTCAGCAAGAGGTCTTTCGCTTTTGGTTTGTTGCCTTTGGCTATCTGCTTCGTGCCTTCTGCAATCACATTGCCTGCGACACGGGTAGCAAGTGAAGCGAACTTGCTGAATCTTGAGATGCGATGGGTAGGTAGGCTTCTTTCCTTTACCGACATGAATCTTCTCCGCTATTTACTAACTAATTGTTATACGGGAAAAGGATATGTTTGGATACAAATGAAAAGAAAACCGCCAGCGTAACTGGCGGTTTGCGAGTTTAGATAGAGTAGAAGAAGTACAGTTGAGACTTCATTCGGATGATGATCCCGCGAATCACATCTAAGAAGGCCATGAAGCCTATCGGTTTTTCACCGCTGACCCATGCGAGGCCAACAGAGCCAACAGGGATGTCGTAACCTTCTGGCTCATCAACCTTAAGACGAACAAAGTGGTGTTTGTTCTGTAAGTTCTTTCCAGTGGTGACACGTACGGAATCATCGAAACCCAGTAGATTACCTTGTGATTCACCTGTTGCCTCAACAATGCCCTCGACCGTCGCTGAGAAGATCTTACCTGGATAAACCGAAGAGGAGAATTCCGCAGGTTGACCCGGTTTGATGTTACGAATCGCCTGGTGGTTGACTCGCATCAGCACGTACTTCTCGTTAGTGTACATGTTGATACGCGGCATCATCGATACACGCTGACCTTCACGCAGGATAAAGTTGGTGACAAAGCCATCTGTTGGGGCATGAACTTTTGTGCTATTCAAATCCCATTGCGCTTTTGCAATTTGCTCTTCAGCTTGGCGCAGTTCGGCTTGTTTGGTTTCAACTGCAAGTTCCGATTTATGAATCGCCAGTTTTGCACGGGAAATATCGACTTGTTTCTTCTTGATTTGAGACTCAAGGGTCAACACGTTGTGACGTGCCATATCAACCGCACTCGATTGTTTGTCGATATCGCTTTCCGTGATGGTGTTGTGCACCACTCGGTTTTGCTCAACATAACGATCTAGCATTTTTTTCTGCAATTTGTAGTCAACTTTCGCCGCTTCCAACTGGCTCTTGGATGTTTCTAGATCTTGCACTAGCGCCTCGTGGTTAGCTTCTTCAATCTCGATGTCGCCTTTTGCCGTAGCTAATGCAACGCGAGCAGAATCAGCGGATACGTTCGCTTGATTTAATGCGATTTTGTATTGCGTTGGGTCAAGTTCATAAATGAGCTGACCTTCTTTAACTTTCTGATTCGGCTCAATGTAAATGTGGTCAACTTTACCTTTTACATTGGTTGAATCTGGACGCAATTGGATGTGTGGTGACTGCACGACAGAACCGCCGGATAAATCCATCGGGGTGAAGTTAATCAAACCTACCCAGACGAACATTAGCCAACCCAAGCCGCCAAGATAAGCGAACGATTTGGTTGCTTTGTTCCAAGGCATGCCAACCAAACGCAACAGATAGATGAAGAGTGCCCATACCGCTAAACCTTCTAACATTATGCTTCCTCATTTGGCTGTGTTTCTGTTTGCGGTTTACTTTTCCATGTATCACGCAGATTGATGATGGCTTTTTCCATATCAACAAATGCAAAGATCACGGCTAGCACCCAAACCCAGTGCCAGACAAACCCTATCCAGGTAAGCGCAGTGATGAGCCCTATCTGATGATGGTCTTTGCTGTGTGCTTTATTGATAGGTAATTCATGGATTTTCCAAAAGCCGTAACACGCGCCCGCGACACTCGCGATTAAAACGACAGCAGCGACAACATGTAACGCCGTATCTGCGCCTGTACCGACAAATGGGACACTCAGTAAACTCATTAAACACTCCTCTATCAAACTGTTGGCGTATTGTGATCTGAATTTGATTTGCGGCTTTCTTTGTGACAGATTCAATCACTATAGGATTAAATTTGATGTAATTGGTTATGAAAACGGTTCGGTTTATTCGCGCGATGGGCATTCTAAACATGCATAACCTCGCGTTATCTAAATACAATTTGGACTCGGATGAGTTAGGGATCCCAGCATCGGTGTTTCGTAACCCAATGACACTGATCCCGCTAAAAGCCGTTGCGGAATGGTATCGTTGTGTTGAACAAGCTAGTGGTGACCCGGATGTGGTGTTGAGTCTCAGCCGAGGTATTGAACTGCAAAAGCTAGGGCCAGTGGGACGCTGGTTATTCTCCGGCAATGATTTAGCCAGTACCATTCGGCGAGTGAATTATGGTGTGAGCAACCTACAATCAGGGGCGTTTTTTGCAGGCGAACAGTCGGGTAAAATCATCAAATGGACTTACCACAACCCGTTTATAGAAACGTCAGTAAAGGTGCACGATAGTATCCGCTGTGCGGTATTTATGATTAAGGTGTTACGCGAATTTCTTGGCAAAGATTATCAGCCTTTACGTGTCAAGGTTTCAGGCTCGAGAAAAAATACTGAGCGATACCGGGAATATTTCGGCTGCGAGGTGGAATGGAGTCAGCCAAAAACAGAGATATGGATCCCAGGAGATGACCGACTAGCTTCTCGCCAAGTGAGCCATCGAGAAGACAATCGTCTAGCGATGAGTTTTTCCGATTTAGATGATTTGCTTAATATGCCCGACCCAGAAGATGAGTTGAAAGTGATTTATGAAGTGGTGAATTACAGCAGCCATTATGGATTGCCAACGTTAGAGCGCGTTTCTTCTCTGCTTGATTTATCTGAACAGCAGTTTCAACGTCGTTTGCATAAATTAGGACTCAATTTTTCGACGGTTTCTGGCTATGTATTGAGTAATATTGCAGCTGGTTTGTTGAGTAAGCGCGTGAGTATTGATGACATTGCCACGCGCCTTGGTTATACCAATGTGGCGAGCTTCAATCGTATGTTTAAGAAACATCGTGGATTAACGCCCAAGCAGTATACGGGAAGATTAGAGAAGTAGTGCTCCACTTATCTCTATGAGTACAAGCAATAAAAGCCCTCAAAGTTGAGGGCTTTGTTATTTTTTTGTGTCGTTTTATGTGATGGCTATTTCTTAGGACGCCAACTTAGTGCACTTGCAACAGCGCCGATGGCAATTACATCCTTTTTTTGTTCGCTAAGTTCAGGGAGCATCTGTACCGCAATGGTACCGTTCGTCTGCACTGCGGCAATTTCTTGTGTGCCCTCCTTAAAGCTATAACCCAATGGAATGTCTACCGCCATCATGGCGTCAGGACTAGTATGTACAGTTTCTACATTAAAGTGGGTGCTACCAATACGCACTACGCCTGTCTCTTTTTTCTCAAAGCTGATGTCGATGAGAGCCGATTTTGGCTCCATCGCAAACTCACCGACTTTTTTACCATCTTGAGTAATGTCACAGGTGTAAGGATCATTCCCACCAAAATCGACGCCCATGTAGTTAACCGACATACCGCCTCCAGTGCAGTTCAAAAGCCAAGTTTCCCCGCTGTCGATACGAGTCACTTCTGCGCCCATTGAACCTTCTTTGAAAGAGATACGGTTAAACCAACTTGAGTTAGAAGCACTGCGTGAATACTTGCCTTTGTACTTACCAGCAAAATCAAAATGGCCATCTGCACCGAATCCCCAAAAATCACCGTCGGTTTTGATCAGCATTTCTGGTTGTGCTTTTACGGCATCAGTACGATCCATGACGGCTAGGCCACCACAACCAACAAGGAGCAAGGGAGCGAATAGAATAAGTTTCTTCATGTTTTTCATTGTTTATAGCTTGGTTACATCTAGGGTTTGGTCGGTGAATTGGATGTTCTGAATGTCGTACAACTCGTCAGTGCCTGTATTTGGGCACTCAACAGAAACACTCTTTGCTTTGATAACAGTACATTCCGCCAGTTTGTGTGGCACGATATAGGTGTTGATACCGCCTTCACCATAAATGCTGTTGTCTTTGCTGTTGCCTTCAAAAGTATTGTTTTGATCATTACCGATCACATTCATCGCGTCGTCGCCAATGATCTTCACTTTTGTTAGCCACTGAGATTTGTAGGTGTACGCTTCTATCAAACCATCTTTGTTGGGAGCCATACGGAAGGTAGGTACTGTGCCTGGACTTGTCTTTTCTGTGTAGAGCTTGACGCCCGCAGAGTCGACATTCGCGGTATATTGCAAGTATCCGTGGAATAAGCCACTGATCCAATCAACGGCTTGTGGATCTTGGGTTTGCATTTCTTCACGCGTTAACGCTTGGTAGCCATCTAAACCATGTCCGTTTGCTTTTGCTACGCCCATGTACGCTTCAAAAGCGGCAGCAAAATATTCGTGAGAATATGAAGGGCCCGTTTGTTTCACACTTTCAGGATCGAAGTCGTCCGATTTCCAATCGTCCCAGTCATACTGAGTAGGGCGCCACACCGTCGGTTTGCCCGATTGAATATCGTTATAGATGCTTAACGCATGAGCTTGAATGTCATTTTGCAGTGCCGCAGTCGCCGTGTTAGGTGCAATACCTTGCGCTTGGACCAAGTGTAAAATTTCTTCAAAAGCGGCGTCTCGTTCGGCTTTTTTACCAAGATTGGCGCAGTAATCGGCAAAATTACTCATGTAATGGCAATCGCCTTCAACTGTCAGTTCTCGATACATTAAAGATTGGCTATTCCTTAGCCAGTTTGGTGTTTCTTTACTAGTTACTAATGTTGACGCGATAGATGTGACAAGTGTATCCATATCATCTTCGTTAAGTACCATCATGCTTACAACAAACTTTTCTAGAGAACTCGTATCAAAAGAGTGTGCTAAGCCCGAGTTTGTAACTGCGTCGTTCAGTTTGTCTTGGCGAATCAGTTCGTTGATAAAGATTTTGGTTAACATCTCATCATTCTGTTCGTCGTTTTCGGTCAGCATTAGTGTGGCATCACGCTCGGCTAATGTCTTAGCGATACGAGACTTGTCAGCACCGTACTTAGAGTCTGGTTGGTTTGTGAGAAGGTGTTGGATGATTTTGGCTGCACGAAAGATTTTTTCATTATTCGCACCGTCATCAACAGCCACAATGTGAAATGTATCGTTGTTGTTTGCTTCGGAAAGGGAGATTTTCACATAGTGGGTGAAGCCCGAATCAGCAGCCACTTTTAACTTGGCTGGAAACTTTGTAGAAACGACAGTTGGGATTGTGACAGTGCTCAATGTTGGCATTGGTGGTGTTGGAGGTGTCGTTGTCGATGGTTTCGAATTAGATTCACTGCCGCCACAAGCAGTTAGACTTATCGCGCAAAATATGGCTAAAGGTGTTAATTTGGAATATCTCATTTCATGTTACTCGTAGACTTTATTAGAGCAGGAAACTTAGAAGCAACATAAAGTCCTGTCTATATAAGCAAACTAAGTCATATATGTTGATATTATTTTTTGGTAAGACCTATTATTCGATATATTTAAAAATATAGTGGATTTTTATTCTGAATTTTATTTTCTATGTGAAGCTATATTCTGATAATGAATAAAACCTCAGGTTATTGCATAGCTTTAGGGGTATAGAATGATTAGGATTATCGTATATGTATGGTTTGTAAGCGTATGTAAGCCTGCGTTTTATTAAAATTATCATTTAAGTAGGTTGCGCAGTATAGGACGAGCGATATACTCCCTCCATCATATTGGTGGAGTAAATGATTCATGGTGGGTAATACAATCTTACTGGTAGAAGACGACTCAGAGATTGCTCGATTAACCAAAATGTACCTCGAAGCCGAAGGATATACGGTAACTGTCATCGATAACGGTCAAAATGCATTAGAAACGATTAAGGGGCTCAAGCCGGACCTAGTGCTGTTAGATTTGATGTTACCAGGAAAAAATGGCGCAGAAATATGTCAAGAGGCGCGTAAGTTTTATCATGGTATTATCATTGTTTTGACTGCGACCGATGATGAAATGAGCGAGGTGAGCTTATTTAAGTTTGGTGCTGATGATTACCTTACCAAACCGATAAAAGGCAATATCCTTCTCGCCCGTATTGAAGCAGCGTTGCGTCGCTATTGTCGTCAAGTTGATATCGTTGAAGAAGAAAAGCTGAGCCGATATGGCATTAGTCTTTGTCTTCGTCGCTCCCAAGCATTTTATTTGCAAAAAGATATTGGTTTAACGAGTTCTGAGTTTGAAATTTTAGAGCTCCTGATGCTGAATGTCGATAAGCCAGTATCTCGTGAATCATGTTGCCGTCTTGCCCGAGGCATTGAATACTGTATTACTGATCGTTCGATTGATATGCGTATATCCTCACTAAGGAAGAAATTCTCTAAGGCTCATATCCATACGGCTACCATTAAAACCATACGTCACCACGGCTACATGCTGACAGGTAAATGACGCATGTTTTCCCTGTTTACTCGTCTATATGTGGGGTTAGTAACTGGCCTTGCGCTGACTGTTGCTTTGTTTCTCTTTATGGGGGAAGAGTACATGCGCAAAACAGAAGTCGGTGTTTTTTTGAGTGACGGTGCTTATTTTGTCGATCAATACATTGAGCAACGAGGCACTCCGGATTCTCTCTACAAGAAGTTAACCGAAAACGGCAAGCAAGATTTCTTTATCTTTGATTTAACATTGGTTGAAAACTGGGACGGATCACCGCCTTGTCGAGATTGTAATCTGCTGTACCGTATGCAAGGGATACCTGTTTATCTTATTGATGGCAGTACCTATGCTGCGGTATTCCCTTTGCCTAACACTTCGAAGAGTTTAGTTTTCAAAGAAAAAACGGATTTCTTTAGCCCACACGTTGATTGGAATGAAGATTCTGAGATTGTATTTATACTTACTCTACTTTTGGTTGTTGTATGCAGTTTAGGCATTATGGTTTACATACCTGTACGACGTCTTGACCGCCAAATTCGGCAACTAACGGCTGCGCAACAACAATTTGGTTCTGGTGAGTTGAATACGCGAGTCGAGCTAAAGCAATTTTCGCAACCCGTGAAAGAGCTCGCCCAAGGCTTCAACTGCATGTCTGAAGAGATTGAGAGACGAGTGCGCCAAACACACATCTTTACTCAAGCTATTCCTCATGAAGTGCGCACTCCGCTGAGTCGTATTCAGCTAGCGACGGATTTAGCTCGACGCACGAGTGGTGAAATGCAGGCAGAGTTACATGACGATATTGAACGATACGTTGATGTCGTGACGGATTTAACGTCCGACATTGTCATGCTGTCTCGCTTGAGTGTGAAAAACCACTCATGGATCGATTCTGTTGAAACCATGGAACTGCCACTTTGGTGTAAAAGCCGCATGAATTACCTAGGCTTAGAGTCCGCCATGTTGAGAGCAGAAAATAAACTCGCGAACCAATTGATTCACTTTCAGCCTACTTTGGGTAACCTTGTCCTCGATAATTTACTGCAAAACGCCAAGCGTTATGGTGAGTCCTGCGTTGAGGTGACGATTCGAACGGTAGCGGATTGCTGGAGCATCGATATTGAGGACGATGGTCCGGGCATCCCTGAGGCGATGCGAGAAGAAGTATTTATGCCATTTTCGCGCTTAGACAAAAGCCGCAACGCCGACATGAAAGGCTTTGGTTTAGGGCTTGCCATCGCTACCAGTGCAGCGCGGCAACTGGGGTGGGAGCTTTCTGTCGGCGAGAGTCACTTAGGCGGCGCACGTTTTACGGTGCTTATTCCTGCCAACGGTTAGAGTAGGCACTGCGGTAGTCTGGCTCTGCGATACCTTCATACAAATCGTCACAAGCTTGCAGCGGACCTACGACGGTTCGGTAGGGTAGGACACCTGCCCAAACAGGGATGTCCATGTCTTCCGCATCGTCGTTGACGCCAAAATTGCTGATTTTCACTGATGCTTCTAGGAGTGGAATACGCAGCAGCATGGTGGCTTTGAGTTCTTTTTCATTACTCAAACGGACTTGTTCTGTTCTCCCCGGAGCGATCTGTTCAATAAAGTGATTCAGCAACCTGTCTTTCTCTTGGTTATCTTCCACCATCTCAAACTGGCCAAAGACCACAACACTGCGATAATGCGCACTGTGGTGAAACGCACTTCGAGCCAATACCCAACCATCAAACAAAGTAAAGGTTAAGCACGTTTGCACTCCTTGTTTGAGTGAGCGTAATAGTCGACTGTTGTTGGCACCATGGATATACACGTAATCATCGACACGCCATGCCAGCATAGGGATGACCACAGGGCCTGACTCGTTGGTTATCGCAATATGAGCGATTAGGCTTTCATCTATGATGGCGTGCAGTTTGCTAACATCAGAGACGGCTTTATGTGCGCCTTTCTTAATTTCCGTTCTATTGGTGTTGGATAGCATTTTCTCTCCTTGCTTGCTCACGATTACGAGCGATTTATCCTCATTCTTTGATTGCAATGTAGCGTTTAACTGGTAGCTTAAAGAGAGCCAGTTTTAACTAATGGATGGATCCAGTTTGTCTTTGATTGATATCGGTGACCTACATTTAAAAGACAGTGAAGGAACGCGTCAGCAAGCGTTGTTTTTGGCTATTCGCAAGAAAATTGTTCAAGGACTGTGGGTGAAGAATGGGAAGCTGCCTTCTACGCGGAAGCTTTCACAAGAGCTTAATCTAAGTAGGAATACCGTGATTTCTGCCTACGAACAGTTAGTGGCGGAAGGGTACTTGAACAGCCAAAAAGGTTCTGGCTTTTATGTTGCCGTAGAACTGCCAGAGCAGTACTTGCCTGAACCTAGTTCAGTTCAGAGAGACTCATCACCGAAAGCTCACTTTGATATCAACCGCGCATTTGCACCGGGTGTGCCGGATTTGGACGCATTTCCGATGGCGCAATGGCAAAAGTTACTCACTCGCCATATGTCTCGTACTTGCTTGTTGGGGAATCAAGATATTCAGGGTAGTTGGGCATTGCGCTGTGCTTTAGCTGGCTACCTCGCATCAAGCCGTTCAGTGAATTGTTCTCCAGAGCGCATTATTATTACCTCTGGGGCGCAGCAAGCGTTGTCGATTGCGACGATGGTAGTGCTCAAACAAGGTGATAAGGTTCTGATGGAGCAACCAGGTTACGCGCAAATGCGGAAGTTGATTCAGTTCCAAAACTATCAATTTGAGCCTTTGTTCGTAACAGAGAAATTAGGTTTTGATGTGGAAGCGGTGACCTCAAGCGATGCCGATGCGCTGTATATTACACCAAGTAATCAATATCCGATGGGTACCACACTCAATACCGAGCAAAGAGGAAAGATCATCAACTGGGCGGTCGAACAATCAAGCTGGATCATCGAGGATGATTATGACAGCGAATTTCAGTTTGCTCATCGTCCCTATACCAGCTTACAGGGGCTAGCAGCTCAAATGGGTCGAGATGATCGTGTGTTGTATGTGGGTTCCTTCAGTAAAGTGATGTTTAACGGATTGCGGCTTGGCTACCTTGTAGTTCCTGAACGTTCAGTAGAGCAATGCTTAGTGGTTAAGGATGCGTTAAGTGGTGATTCGCCGACGCATACACAAGAAGCATTGGCAGACTTTATTACTGAAGGTGGGTTATTACGTCATATTCGAAAAATGCGTCGACTGTACAAAACTAAGCATGAACAGATGCATGTATCCATTCAACAGCATTTTGGCGACCGTGTTTGCGTCGTTAGCCAAGCGGCGGGGCTTCATGTTACGTTGAAATGGCAAGACGGTATGGATGAGCAGCGTTTTATAAAACTAGCAGAGCATGAAGGGATCATCTTGCGACCTTTGAGCTATTATGAACACCCAGATTTTCAAGCACGTCACTGGCATGGTGCCGTGCTTGGTTACGGCAATATCGCGTTAGAGAACATAGACGCTGGTATCCAACGTTTAGCTCACATATTTCGAAATGGGAAGCGATGACTATTCAACTACACGTGTTTGTCGCTTATGTCGCCACTGTTTCCAAGGCAGTAAAAGTAGAGTAAAAATGCCAAGTGCATAAAACATTGACCAGCCTAAACATATAAAAACACCGGTACAAAGCAGTAGGGACAGTCCCGCAAGTGTTTTACCAAATCCTCGAAGCAATTTAAAAGCGGCTAACATCGCCAACATGTAAACCAGAACGAATACACTGTTTGCGAGTTTTAGGAAAAACTCCAGATCGAGCTGTGATAGGGTTCCTATCACACAAGATATCAATAATATACCGCCAACTAATATGGTGGCTGAGAAAGGGACACCACGACGCGAAATCTTGGCTAGTGGACTAGAAGGACGATGTTCCCGAGCTTGAGCCCAGACCATTCGCGCTAGGCTCTGTGTGTATAAGTTAACGCTCGCGAAACAAGCGGAGAAACCTATCAAGCTGATTATCCATTTGGCTCCATCGCCTAGTAGTTGGGCACTAAGCCAGGGGATGGATGCGTTATCAAATTGAGCGTTACCATACGCGCCAAATTTTAAAATAACGACAGAGCATGCCCAATAGGTAGCCCCTGCTACAAAACAACCGACCACAATGGCAATAGGGAAATCTCTTTGAGGGTTTTTGAACTCTTCCCCCATATGGGCAAAAGCCTCTATGCCAACAAAACACCAGAACATCACGCCTAACGCTGCGGTAATAGGCCAAATTGACTCTTGTGTGATGGCGGGCATCACAAGATCGGCGCTATTAACGTCGCCTTTCCATAAAAATGCGCCAACAAGTGCGAAGACACTCAAAGCAATAAGAGTTTGTAAATGACCTGATGATTTTGTGCCCATCAAGTTGACGAACACAAGAAGTACTACCGTGAGAACTTGTGCAAACAGATTGTTGCTAATAGGCTCTGGCAATATTTGTTGTAGAAAGCCTGCGGCGAGTGCAATCGCGGCCGGAACCCCTACCGGAATGACACTAACAAATAGCCAAGCGACACTACTTTCCAGCTTGGCGTTAAAGGCTTTGCGTACAAAAAAGGCTGTTCCGCCCGCGTTGGGGTATCGTTTACCCAGTTGAGCAAAAGTCAGCGCAATAGGACAAATCGCGATGAACAATAAAATCCAAGCCCATAGTGAAAAATGGCCAGCTATACCTGCTGCGATAGCCGGGATCATAAACAGCCCAGTTCCCATTAATGTGGTGGATAACTGTGCGATACCTGATGTGAGTGAAATGTCTTTTTTGAGCTCTTCCATGCGAATTGATTCATCCAATGTTATGAGGCTTATTACGAAAAAGCTTGTGGCTTCTGGTTATTTCGTTTTATGTGTTTAAGCGATGCTATTTATGTGCTGAGTACTTAAGTTGGGAATTTGATTTCAATGTGTTATCTATTTTCTGTTGAAATGGATAACAGCACTCATCTCATGCCCGCCAAATAGCATATCCAAAATGTTAATAACAAAATGATTTACTAAACCGTCAATATGACGGTTGTTTTAAATAATTCCAACAAAATGTTGGTTTCTTATGCAGTTAGAATCGGTATAGAATGAGAAAAATAAGGAAAGCTTGGTAACGGTATGGACAAGTTTGATCATAAGATTGTGGATCTGCTCAGGCACAACGCTCGGCTGTCGGTGACTGAAATTGCGGATAAAGTAAACCTTTCTCGTTCTGCGGTAACGGCCCGTATTCGTAAGCTAGAGCATGACAAAGTGATTCTAGGGTATCACGCTGAAATTGCGCCTTCGGGTGGGGATTCGATTTGCGCCTATTTTGCCTTAAAGTTCGATAAATCAACCTCTACGTATTATTGCGAATCATACGCGGACGAATTATACAAAATTGATGGCGTAAAATGGTGTCATGCGATCAGCGGTGAGACGGACATGATGGTTTTTGTCGAAGTGCCTACGATGGCTCGCTTGAACGAAATCAGAGATCAAATTCAACGATATCCAGAGCTTCGAAACCTGATGACTCATACCGTCTTAGCTGAATTCTTTAACACGACTGGGAACCTGTTTGTGAAGTGACCATGAATGGATGCCATGTTGAAAACCCTTCTGAGCGAATATGTTAAACAACATTAATTTGAATCTACTTAGATCCTTGCATGTACTTTTAGAGGAGTGTCATGTCAGCCGGACCGCAGACCGTTTGCACATTACGCAGTCTGCCGTCAGTCGACAGCTTGCACAATTGCGCGATCTGTGTGGTGACCCACTGCTTATTCGTCAAGGTAATCAACTGATACCAACGCCACGAGCAATAGCGTTAAAATCAAAGCTTGATGCATTACTGGCTGAGTTTGACCATTTACTCGATGACCAACCTTTTGAGCCGCGGCAGTGGCAAGGTGAGCTTGTTATTGCTTCTAGTGACTACGTGGCGCAATACGTATTGCCCGATATTGCCTCTCACTTGGGTCAACAAGCGCCACAGTTGGATATGGCGTATCGAATGTGGCAACCCAACTTTCTTGATAAACTTCATGAGACGGGCATCCATATCGCGTCTTCTATGTATCCAGAAAAACCACAGAGTGTGTCGAGCGTTAAAATTGGTGAGGACTCATCAGTTTGTTTGATGAAATCTTCTCATCCTTTAGCAAAGCAGGACCAGATCAGTATTGAAGACTTGATTTCATATTCACACATCAAAGTGACTGGCGGCGGAGACAAAGATTCCTACACTGATTTAGCATTGAAAGAGCTAGGGCACACCCGCCACGTTACCTTTAAGGTTCCATTCTTCTCTGCTGCGATCAATCGCTTAGTTGCAAGTGAGCACCTGATGGTGGCTCCTGAACATATTGCCGTTAACCTCGCTAAGCATTGGGACTTAACCCATAAAGCATTACCACTCGAAACACCTATTCATCAATATTGGTTAATGTGGCACCCCAAATACGACACGGATCCTGCGCATAAATGGGTGCGAGAAGAGATTCGCTCAGTAATGCAAATCTCTGAATATTCCATTCGCTAATACGTACACCGTTTAGCTATGACTTGAAGTCATGATTAGTATGAATAACTTTGATTTCTAATTATACCTCTTCCGTTGATAGAGTGAGCTTCAAAGAGGGGAGATTCTTATGACACTAACAGTTTGGTTATCACTTTTTACCGTGTGTTTATTAGGGGCTATGTCACCAGGTCCCAGCTTAGCTATTGTCGCTAAGCACTCGTTGGCTGGTGGACGTATCAATGGATTAGCTACGGCTTGGGCTCATGCGTTTGGCATTGGTATATATGCGTTTATTACCTTGATTGGGCTCGCTGTTGTTTTGCAGCAAAGCCCGATGCTGTTCAAGACGATTAGCCTTGTGGGTGCGGCATATCTTGCGTATTTAGGGTTTAATGCTTTGCGTTCAAAAGGTGGTGTGGCTGCGAAGTTGGAGTCAGGTGAGGAAACAACGGTAATCCAGTCTGCGCGAGAAGGCTTTTTTATCTCGATTTTAAGTCCCAAAATTGCTTTGTTTTTTATCGCATTATTCAGTCAGTTTGTCGCGCTCGGTAATGATTTGAGTAATCAGATGATCATTGTTGCCACGCCGTTTGTTGTGGATGGGCTTTGGTACACCTTTATTACCCTAGTGCTATCGAGCTCTAAAGTCGTTGACAGAATTCGCTCTAAGGCAGTGTTGATTGATCGTTTGTCAGGAGTAGTACTCATGCTGCTGGCTCTTAGAGTGGTCGTAACGGTATAGACAAGCTCGCAAGACAGAAATACTAAAAGCAGCCCGTGTGGCTGCTTTTTTGTCTACTCTCAGTAACCCTTACACAATTTACGTAATTCTGACGCTAAACGTTGCTAAAATTAATATTATCAATAGTGTTACTTTGGTTCATATTCTCATTTGCTGTGAAAGCTACTTTCCAACGCATTGTTATAATGAGAACGATAGCCACTTAACGTTAATACTAACAGTGTCGCATATTAAGTCGAGAGTGCTTTATTGGATAAAAACGGACTTTCCTCTTACTTACCCTATGAAAGGGGTAGAGACTTCATGACCGTTTAGAAGGTGAGAGCAATATGCAAAGAATAGTAGATTTAGCTCCAGTAGTAATTTTGACCAGTGTTTGCAGCGTTGCTTGGATATTCTTTTCAACAAAGAGCATTTGGGTGTTTTTTGAACTGTTTGTATTTACGATGCTTGGCTTTGGCCTTTTGTACGGGTTACTACAAAAGGCTGATCCTAAACACTTTAACTTTGTTTTAAATCACATCGATGAAATTAAGAAGGAAGGCAAAGATGCTTGCCTAAGCGGCGCTCCGAAAGAATCCAACCCATACTCTGGTGTCGATGGTGATTTATGGGAGGCTGGTTACACAGCCTCCTACAACAAAAAGATAAAGCAATAAACCGCTAGGTGCTTATTCAATATTGTGCTTTTCAAAAAAGCACCCTGCCATTTTAAGGACAGGGTGAAAGCAAGAAGTTTCTCAGGAGCTGTCGGGGGAGAGAAACTCATCTAAATCTTATTTACTTACCGGCGAACCTCTTCAAATTCACCTTCAATCGCATCTGCTTTACCCGTATTAAACTCATACTCTTCGTGTATTTCTCTCTGCATTTTCTTTACGCGCTTTTCAATACGTTTACCGGTAATTAATGCTGCGATGGTCAACGGAATCGCAATGATCAAGCTAAATACTAACGTAAAAAAGCCGGTAATCAGTGCTAGTGCAGTTACAATAATCCGATTCATAATCATGACCTCTCTGTAATTTATGTGCTCAGATTAATGCTGTGAACATGAACAAAACATGAATGCTGACGTTCACTTTGTCCGGAGAGTGTCAAATGAATGAAACGAAAAAACGCCTGAGGGTGATCAGGCGTATAAACGGGGAAAAATATTAGTAATGCGCATGGCGCTTATTATTTAGAACAAATATGAGATATTGTCCGCTACGCTATGTGGTTAACGTTGTGGAGCAAAGTTCACCTATCGAGGGAATGTTTGGTAACGAACACCCATCATTTGTTCCATACAGTGCACAACTTGGCAGCTGTAACCGAATTCGTTGTCGTACCAGATGTAAAGTACACAACGCTTGTCTTGTGCGATAGTCGCTTGACCATCTACGACGCCTGCATGACGAGAACCAACTAAGTCAGTTGATACAATTTCTGTTGAATCGGTGTAGTCAATCTGTGCCGAAAGCTCAGAGTTCAACGCCATTTCACGCAAGTAATCGTTCAGTGAATCACGGTCTACGTCTTCACCTAAGTTTAGATTAGCGACTGCCATAGATACGTTTGGTGTCGGTACGCGAATCGCGTTGCCTGTTAGCTTGCCTGCAAGCTCTGGCAATGCTTTAGCAACTGCTTTTGCCGCACCTGTTGAAGTCAGAACCATGTTTAGTGAAGCACTACGTCCGCGACGGTCACCAGAGTGGAAGTTGTCGATCAAATTTTGGTCGTTTGTGTATGAGTGCACGGTTTCAATATGGCCAGAAAGAACACCATATTTATCGTTCAGAGTCTTAAGGACTGGCGTGATTGCATTTGTTGTACAGCTTGCCGCAGAGATGATGGTGTCATCTTCTTTAATTACCGACTCATTTACACCGAATACAACGTTTTTGATGTCACCTTTACCTGGTGCTGTTAGCAGTACTTTCTCTGCGCCTTTACACGCTAAGTGTTGGCTCAGGCCTTCAGAATCACGCCAAACACCTGTGTTATCAACAACTAGCGCGTTATTGATACCGAAAGCTGAGTAATCCACTTCGCTTGGGTTATTTGCGTAGATGATTTGGATGTAGTTGCCGTTAACGATCAGTGCTTTACGCTCTTCATCGATAACAATGCTACCGTTGAACTGACCGTGAACTGAGTCACGACGCAACAAGCTAGCACGCTTCTCCAAATCGCCTTTTTTACCGCCACGAACCACAATCGCACGTAGTCTTAGTGGGTAACCTGGACCACTTTTCTCAATGAGAAGGCGAGTAAGTAGTCGACCAATGCGACCGAACCCGTAAAGAACCACATCACGCGCTTTCAATGAAGAATCTGCGTCGCGAGCGCCATCAAGTGCAGTGATAAGGAAATCGTTTAGAGAGCTTGTATCGTCATGTTCATTCCAGTACATAGTTGCCAATTGGCCAACATCGACACGGCATGAAGAAATGCTCATTTCACAAAGCGCTTGAATAATAGGCATCGTGTGCTCAAGCGAAAGTGGGTTACCGGTATAACGTCTTGCAACGCGATGAGTTTTGAGAATGTCTATAGTAGTAGCATTAATAAGCGTTTTACCAAACAGAACCACTTCGATTCCTTTTTGACGATATAGCTTACCAATTAGAGGGGAAATAGATTCAGCAATCGTTTGGCTAGTTTGCCAGTCTTGGAGATATTTCTCTGGACTCATTGTTGTATTAGACCTTTCACGTTTTGGGGGCTAACCATACTCTCTGCTGTTGCCTCTTCGGCAGCGTGCAAGAGTGTGGTGGGTTATGTAATCGGGTTGTAATAGTTATGTGTGCGGATTCTAAGGTCGGAGTCCTTATTCTGCTAGGAAAATTAAATCCAGTGTAAAACACTACTTAAGGGGACGTTAGTGGTGGATTAATGTGACTAAAGCAGTGGTTTTCACGTATTGACATTTAGAAAGTAACTTACTTTTTTTGCGATGATAACGTTTGCTTTCAAATTAGTTTTGTTGACAAAAATGGATATTTTGCATTTTTGTGTGATTTGACTCGATAAGGCAACTCAATAGGTAAACATACAATAGATGATTTCCTGAAAAGTGATGCGACTCTTAGCTGTGAGTGAAACTTTATTGTTTGCATCCAACTTTAAGATCAAAAAATATGACTTGAATCACAATTGCCACTTCATTAGCCGATGATAAAACACTCACAATAACCATAATCTAGGTAGGTGAATGTTGTTTGAAAGTAACAATGTCGTATATGCCTTTCAATGCAAGAAACTAGTCTAATATTAAATAAACGGATGAAATCAACCATTAGGCTGATGGATGTTGAGATTATCAATAAAAACACGCTTAGCACTCCTCGCACTATTACCCGCTGTGGTAATAGTGGTGTTTGCAGTTCAGCAGTTTTCTGATAATGCGTTGCGCGTGAGCCGTCTCAATCAAACGGTTAGCAATATTCAAGGTTTCCAATTGATATCCAAGGCCTCCCACTTTATTTACTCCATAGAGAAAGTACGCCGACAGCCTGATCTTCAAGTCTCTGCAGCCATTAATATTGAAGAACAAGGTGAAGTTATTTCTTCTTTGCATCAAAAGTTTGTGAGTAACCCTAATACTGCTGAGTATGCTGATGAACTGAAAGAAGCCATGCTGGGGGTATTGTCAGGTAGATTGAGTGAGATGGACGACCTGGGTGATTGGGCATTTCAACAGCTCCAAAATATGTCGCGCTCTTTGTTGCAAAATCATCAATGGTATGGCAGTGACGATGGCATTCGCATGCAAAATTGTATTGCCTACCTTGCTCAGCTCTCTTTTTGGACACAGAAAGAAGCTTGGCTGACGAACCGTTTAGTCCAAGACCCTAAGAGTCGGCTAAGTCAAAGTATGTTTTATCAGGCGATTGACAGACAGCAGCAAAATTTGGATGCGTTTTTAAACTTAGGTGGGTCATACGAGCAAGTGGATAAATTGCTTGGCTTGTTTACTTCGCCGAGATATCAGAGAAACTTGGCGTCTCGCGGACAATTAATGTCAGGAGACATGTCACAAAGTGACTACGCCGCGTATTTAAAAGAACTCGATTTTCGTGTGCAGCGCTTACAAGTGCTCATTGATGGGTTCACCAAACAAACTGAGCAGTCGCTTCTCACGCAGGTTCATGAACAAAAGGCCAATATAGCGATGATCAGTTTTGGCGTCGCCTTAGTGGTTATCCTGCTTTGTTGGCTCGGATTTAGTACTTGGTTCCGAGTTAACAGCAAACTCGATGCGATCATTCATACTTTAAACGCGTTGATCAACTCCGAAGAGAAGCAAACAAAAGTCAAAGTTGATGGAAGTGATGAACTGACCATTTTTGCTCAGCAAGTGAATCGAGTGGTTGAAGAAATGCAGAGACAAACTGAAGAAATACTGCATGCAAAAGAGTCAGCAGTGTCGGCTAATCGTGCAAAATCTGTGTTTCTTGCCAACATGTCACATGAAATACGCACGCCCCTTAACGGGATCATGGGCATGACAGAAATACTCTCTCAAAGTGAGTTGTCTTCGCATCAACAAGAAGTTGTTGATGACATTGACTCATCATCTCAAACGCTGCTTACTTTACTTAACGATATATTGGATCTCTCTAAAATCGAGTCTGGACGATTGGAGCTGTCACTAGTAGAAGCGGATATCCGAGAAGTCGTGTATCAGTCGATGATTTTATTCCAATCCAAAGCAACATCTAAACAGCTAAAGTTAGGTATTAATTTAGCTGAAAATATCCCCATTCGCGTGATGGTCGATGATCATCGTGTCAAACAGGTAGTTACGAATCTGGTATCGAATGCGGTTAAGTTTACCGAAAGTGGGCATGTATGCGTTGATGTTAGTTATGAAGAGTTACCTGAGAAAGAACGTGGAGTGCTGACGTTTAAAGTAGAAGATACCGGAATAGGCATTGATCAAGATAAGTTAACCACGATTTTTGAACCCTTTACTCAGGAAGATGAAGGAGTGTCGAGGCAATTTGGCGGCACAGGGTTGGGTTTGGCAATTTGTTGTCAGCTTGTGTCGATGATGGGGGGCAAGCTCGTAGCAACATCTACAAAAGGAGTGGGCACATGCTTTGAATTCTCGATTGAGGTTGAAGCAATTCCGGTGTTTGGCTGGCGTTCTGAGGTGATTAATAAAGGGCTTTTGATCTGCTCAAATTACGACTACGCCGACCAAGTATTAAAAGAGTGTCGCTTAGCGAAAATCAATCTCTTTGGTGTTAATAATGTGAATGAAGTGCAAGCGATAAATGATGACTTTGATGTCATATTTCTGTGCCACAGTAACGACGCTAATACCGATGAAATCTTGGATAATCTATCATTTAATTACGATCTTCGCCGTGTGATTATTTGCCAGCATCATTTATCCACTCCCTACGAAAATGCAGAAAAAGTACATGCCGTACTCACATTACCTTTCCTTGGCAATCGATTTAAGCATGTCATTGATGATTTAGCTAAGGTTGAAAAGACTATATCAAGTGACAATGTCACCAATAATGTTGTCAGCTCTGAATATCGAGCGTCGCGCTCTCATCGGAGGATCTTAATTGCGGAGGATAACTTGATGAACCAGAAAATAGCGAGTTTCTTTCTGGATAAAGCAGGTTATGACTATTTGATAACAAGCAACGGTCAAGAAGCGTTAGAAGCCATCACAAAGGGAGAAGAATTCGATGCAATTTTAATGGACTGCATGATGCCCGTGATGGATGGACTGACCGCGACGAAAGAAATTCGTCGTTGGGAAAAGAAAGCAGGACGTGAAAAAACGATGATTATCGCACTCACTGCAAGTGTTTTGGAAGAAGACATCCACAACTGTTTTGCGGCAGGCATGGATGCTTATTTACCTAAGCCGTATAAATCGAACCAGTTGTTTGAGCTCTTTAGTGAATTAAAACTCGCCTAGCTAACATTTCAACTTAGACAAGGTGTCAAAACGATTAAGCCCCATTTCAGGGGCTTAGTTCTGATTATTCATCGTTACGCGTTGGCTTGAGCGCCTGCGAGTTTGCGTATGGTTTGGCGATAGGTTAGGTATGCGGAAACACCAGCTAACAGGTTGCCGATACAAGCGCCTAAGAGTAAACCTCGGATTCCATCCATTTGAGCGCCAACCCACAAGCACGGTAGGAAAAAGACAAACAAGCGCAGCGCTGAAATAGTGAGCGCGGTGTAAGATTTGCCTAATGCATTACAAAGAGAAACCATTAGCATACAAACCCCTAATGAACCCAAACTGATCGGCACTATCAGTAAATGCATTTCCAAGACTTGCTCCACTTGCACATCACTTGTCATCAATAATGCGAGTGGGTTTGCGACGGCAAATGTAATGGCAGCAATCAAAAGTTGGAAACCTAGAATGAATTTTACGGCAATACTGACGAGCCTTTGGATATCTTCATAGTTCTTTGCTCCAAGTAAGCGTCCAACCATTGGAGGCATAGACATTGTCAGCGCCAAGACCGAAACGATAGCAAAGAACTCATAGCGTGAACCAAGTGCCCAAGCGGCGACTGCTGCGGTTCCAAAGCTTGCCAATAATTTTGTTGCTAGCATGGAGGACAACGGTGGCAGCAGTTGGCTAATCATCGCAGGACCCATAATGTTACCGATAGATGCAACACTTTTGGCTACGTTAAGATCTTGCCATTGTGTCGTTGCCCAGCGATTCTTTTTCACGCGAGGAGCGACGACTAAAATACCAAACCCAAAAGCGACGATGGTTGCTATTGCCGCTCCGTTAATACCCAAGTCAAACGTGAAAATAAATAGCGGGTCGAGCACAAGGTTCACGCCGCTGGTTATCATCATCATTGTGCCAGGTAACATTGTATTGCCATTAGCTCGGCAGATACTGTAATAAAAATACAAAACCGCACCAGTCCATGAGCTTAATAACCACCAAGGCCAGTAACTGTCGATTATCGGCATAACAGATTCTGGAGCGCTTAATAGAGCTAAAATGGGGTAGCGCAAAAGCCAAATTAGCCCGCCAAAAATAGCGACACCAATTGAGCCGATCATCAATACCAATCCGCCAAGTTGTTTGGCATACCGACTTTCATTCGCCCCAAGAGCTTTAGAAATGACCGCTGTCGTTGCGATCCCTAAACCAACTTGAATACCGATAATGACCATTTGCAAAGGCAGAGTGAAACCTTGAGCGGCTAACGGTAAAACGCCGAGCTGACCGATAAACGCGCTATCCACAAGCTGAAAGCTCATTAAAGACAGAACGCCAAATAGCATTGGCCAGGTCATCGTAAATAATTGTTTTGCAAGCGTTGGTTGTGTACTTGTCGTAGTTGAAGACATAGAAAGCTGAATGCGTTAGGAATAAGAGTTAGATTGATTGTACACGGCGGTTAGTTTAGAGACAAAAATAAACCCCGAGGAAGATATTCTTGCTCGGGGTTCGAAAATCTAGCTTACGCGTTTATTTTTTGCCGCTAGTTTGCTTGTCTTCTTCAGTCAGCTCACGAATGCGACGGCTGATGTCGCGACGTGCTTTAGAGATCTCAGCGCTTTTAATGATGTGGTCATCAACACGATCTTCATAGTCTGCTTTCATATTTTTGATGATTGCGACGATTTCATCGTGAGTCATTTCTGGTTTGATGTAGTCTAGAAGGTTTTCTAGAAGATCAACACGTTTGCGGTTATCACGAACTTTCTTCTCGTTATCAAGAAGCTCACGTTTTAGTTTGTTTTTACGACGAGCTTGGTTAACGATTTCAAATACGCTACTCATAGTTCTCTTTCCTAATTTTATGAATATCTTCCTCGATTAAAGCACAACATCCAGTGGCATAACAGTCTTTAGATCAATAGCAATGCAGAGTTGAACATTTCTCAACCAATTGCGCTGTGTCCATATAATCGTGCTGCTTTCTTCGAGTTTTGGCCAACATTGTAGAATCCATCGATTCATTGTCATAACGTGGCCTTCACTATATTATCAACACCATTGAATGCAAAATGATGAACTTGATATGGACTCTGGTAACACTGCGGAGCAAGTAAATAGTCAAGATAATGAGCAAGTCACTCGCTCTGTGGCTGAAAAGTTAAAAACGGCGTATATCAACGCTCGCGAGCAACTCGAAATCATCGAAGTTGAGCTTAATCGTTCAAAAATAATGATGGTCGACCAAGATGGCAATTTGACGAGAGTGCCGATTCTCTCGGAGCATTGATACCTGACCCTATTCGTAAGGGGTGTCAGGTCTTACGCTATGCTTTAGCCTGACACCAACATCTGAACCGCTAACGCTTCTTACACTGCTGTGTGAATTTATGGAGTATGATTTCGAAGCGATTTAGGTACAAAGTCAAATGCAAAAATAATAAGGAAATGCATTATGAAAGTTGAGCTAACGGCAATTGAAGCACGAGTTATTGGTTGCTTGATCGAAAAAGAAGTCACTACCCCAGATCTTTACCCCCTCAGCCTAAACGCATTAACCAACGCGTGTAATCAAAAAAGCAACCGTGATCCCGTGATGTCACTCTCTGAGTCAGACGTTCTCGATGCCGTTGATGCTCTTATTGAGCGCAGGCTCGTCAGTGACGAAAGTGCGTTCAACAGCCGCGTCAGCAAGTATCAACACCGTTTCTGTAATACGGAATTTGGTGATTTAAAGCTGACAGAGCAGGAGAAGGGCATTGTATGCTGTATGCTTTTGCGCGGTGCTCAAACACCTGGGGAAATTCGTACTCGTACTAATCGTCTCGCGACATTTCATGATGTAAAAGAAGTGGAAACGGTCCTTGAGCATTTAGCAAGCGAAGAGAAAGGACCATTAGTGGTCAAATTACCACGTGAGGCTGGTAAGCGGGAGTCGCGTTATATGCATTTGTTCTGTGGTGATGTTGATGCGTCCGAACTTGCAGCGCCTGTGTCTGCTGCAAGCTCGAGCTCCGATCGAGTAAGTCAGCTAGAGCTCGAAGTCGCTCAGCTGAAAGAAGAGCTGGATGAATTAAAAGCTAAGGTTGAGTCACTGCTTTCATGATGGAAAATACAACGCAGCGTTGGAGTGTCTACCTGATACGAAATAACCGCAACGCGTTGTATTGTGGTGTTACCAATGATGTTGAACGAAGATTCAATCAGCACCAAACCGGAAAAGGAGCGAAAGCTTTGAAGGGAAAAGGCCCTTTGGTATTGGAATGGTCATCGGATTTTGACTCAAAGACGCTTGCCATGCGAGCAGAGTACTATATTAAGCAACTAACTAAAGCGAAAAAAGAGCTGCTCGTTATGTCAAAAGCAAATATTGTCGTCGACGAACATCAACAAATGATGTTAGAGATAGTGGCACTCTGATAAGCCCTTGCTACGCAAAGATACACGGAAACCGCCTATGTCACATTGGCGGTTTCTTTTTGTTTTTGGAGTACCATGTAGGAATAAACTGACGCATAATGGGCTGGTGTTCTGTTTAAAGGTCCTGAATATGAAAAGCGCGAAATGTCTCTACGTTATCGAGACAAAGGAAGCGACTCAATGTACTTTATTTGTATCCACTCAGACCAAGAACCAATTTACTATTGAAACAGGCACTAAGAGGAAGGTAGATTACAAGAGTATAGGATGACTCGGCTAGGTAATGAATAGAGCTGAATTAGGCTCATAAAAAAGCTAAAAGAGCAGTAGATGAAAAAAGCGTTAGTATTCTCCCTGATTTCAATGGCCGCTTTTGCGCCGAATGTGCAGGCCACCCAAGTTCTTAATGGGTATTGGGCATATCAAGAGTTTTTAGACCAGTTTCCACAACAGAAGCAGTTAACTAGTGCGTTGGCTGAAGTGGTAAGAGAAACCCCTGTACCCGTAGCAAAAGACAAAAAGCGTCCACTGAAAATTTCTGTTGTTTATCCAGGGCAGCAGATCTCTGATTATTGGATTCGAAACATCGATGCGTTTGAAAAACGCCTAGATAAGCTTGATATCGACTATCAACTAAATCAAGTGTTTACTCGTCCTAATGCAGATATAAAGCAGCAAAGTTTGTCTTTAATGGAGGCGCTGAAAAGCAACTCCGATTACTTGATCTTTACTCTAGATACCACAAGACATCGTAAGTTTGTTGAGCATGTCTTAGATTCAAAGAAAACCAAGTTAATTTTACAAAATATCACCACACCTGTTAGGGATTGGGAACATCATCAGCCGTTTCTTTATGTTGGTTTCGACCACGCAGAAGGAAGTCGTGAATTGGCCGTTGAGTTTGGCAAGCGTTTCCCTAAACATAGCCACTATAGTGTTCTCTACTTCTCAGAGGGCTACATTAGTGACATCAGAGGCAACACTTTTATCAACCAAGTGAACCGCGATAATCAATTTGAACTACAATCTGCTTACTACACCAAAGCAACAAAGCAATCTGGGTATGAAGCTGCAAAAGCCAGTTTGGAGAAGTATCCGGACGTTGACTTCATTTACGCGTGTTCTACCGATGTAGCATTAGGTGCTGTTGACGCTCTTAAAGAGTTAGGTCGTGATGATGTCATGATCAATGGTTGGGGCGGCGGTTCAGCAGAGTTAGAGGCGCTTTCTAAAGGGGAGTTAGACGTTACCGTTATGCGTATGAACGATGATACAGGTATTGCAATGGCTGAGGCCATTAAGTGGGATTTAGAAGGAAAGCCAGTTCCCACCGTTTACTCTGGTGATTTTGAAGTCGTTACCAAATCGGACTCTCCAGAAAGAATTGAAGCATTAAGAAAACGTGCATTTAGATACTCAGATAATTGATGACAACTACATCAAAAACAAGAAAGCGTCGCTCACTGTCGACGCTTATTACCAAAATAATTATTCTCGTACTTGCTCCGATCATTCTAGGCATCTTTGTTCAGAGTTATTACTTCTCGAAGCAGATTATTTGGCAGGAAGTCGACCGAACCAAGCAGCAGACCTCTGCCCTGATCCTGAACATTTTTGATAGCCATTTTGCAGCGATTCAGATTCATCACAACAGCAATTCGAAAAGTGATGTTGTATTGGATTTTTATACAGAACGTGATGAAGAGGCACTCAATTACTTTTTCATGAGTATTGACCAGAGTGATCCTTCCCATACACCGGAGTTTCGTTTCCTAACCGATCATCAAGGTATTATTTGGGACGATGGCAACGCGCATTTCTATGGCATCAACAACCTGATACTTAGCCGACTTGCCAGTCAAGTGACCTTTAGCAACAACTGGTATTATCTACCCTCACAGACCCCGATGGGAACTCGCCATCTGTTACTTCGTCGCGTACCCGTTTTACAACCTAAAACCGGTGAAGTGATGGGGTACTCTTACAATGTTGTTGTTTTAGATAATAACTTTGGGTTGATGGAAAGGTTAAAAAATGAAGGCAACGTCGACAATGTTGTGTTGGTCGCTAACAACACACCATTGGCAAGTTCATTAGTAGGAGATGAGGCTTATCAAATATTTGACGTACTCAAACGACGAGAGTCCCAGCACAAGCTTGACCAATTATTGATCATCAAAACCCCTATTGAGGTAAATGCCGCCGAGACTGACTTGTGCTTGCTTACTGTGCAAGACAATCAGAGCGTGGTGACATTGCAAATCCAACACCTGCTAGCAATGCTAGCCTCAGTTATCGGTATGGTCATGATTGCGCTAATGACTAAAGAATGGATCGAGAATCGTGTAGTTGAAGAGTTAGGATCCCTGATGGCATATACCCGCTCGGCTCGTGAAGAAAAAGGATTTGAGCGTTTTGAGGGGTCAGATATTGAGGAATTCGATCATATTGGTTCGACACTAGAAAACACTTTTGAAGAGCTTGAAGCACAAAAGCGCTCTTTCCGCGACCTGTTTAACTTTGCGTTATCTCCTATTATGGTGTGGTCTGAATCGGGTGTGCTTGTCCAAATCAATCCGGCAGCACGCAAAGAGTTAGTCATGGAAAACGATATTGAAACCATGCACCCAGTGTTCAAAGGTTTCAAAGAAAAGTTGATGCCACACCTTCGCATGGCGGCTCAGGGAGCTACGTTGACAGGCGTTAATGTGCCAATTGGAGACAAAGTATATCGCTGGAACTTATCGCCGATTCGAGTTGATGGAGATATTAGCGGTATTATTGTTCAAGGTCAGGATATAACCACGCTAATTGAGGCGGAAAAACAGAGTAACTTGGCGCGCAAAGAAGCAGAGAAATCTGCTCAAGCCCGTGCCGACTTTCTGGCTAAAATGAGCCATGAGATCCGAACGCCAATCAATGGAATTTTAGGGGTTGCTCAATTGCTAAAAGACTCTGTGGAAACAGAAGAGCAGAATAACCAAATTGACGTACTTCGACATAGTGGTGAGCACTTACTTGCTGTTTTGAATGATATTTTGGACTTTTCGAAGATTGAGCAGGGTAAGTTTAATATCCAAAAGCACCCGTTTTCTTTCACTGATACAATTCGAACGTTAGAAAACATTTATCGTCCTATTTGTGAAAGTAAAGGCGTCAACCTTGTCATTGAAAACAAAATAGATCCCAATGTTGAAATCTTTACTGACCAAGTTCGTCTGAACCAAATTTTATTCAACCTAGTCAGTAATTCTGTGAAGTTTACGCCCTCGGGTAGCGTGCGCTTGCATGCTGAACTTGAGCAGTTCTATGGCGCTGACAATAGTGTGCTGGTCGTGGAAATTACGGATACAGGTATCGGCATCGAGTCTGACAAACTCGACCAAATGTTCGAACCTTTTGTTCAAGAAGAAGCAACAACGACTCGAGAATACGGTGGCAGTGGCTTAGGGCTGACCATTGTGAAGAGCCTCGTCGACATGCTGGAAGGTGATGTTCAAGTCCGCAGTCAGAAAGGTTTAGGAACGACTTTTGTCATTACAATGCCAGTGAAAGATCGTGAGCGAGTACTCACCCCTCTTGATTCGAGTTTGCGAGTTAAGCCAGATGAACTATTTGCAGAGAGTCTCAAAGTGTTGTTGGTAGAGGATAACCATACTAACGCATTCATTCTAAAAGCGTTTTGTAACAAGTACAAAATGCAGGTTGATTGGGCGAAAGATGGGTTAGAAGCAATGGAATTCTTAAAAGATCATACTTACGATTTGATACTGATGGACAACCAGCTTCCGCATCTTGGTGGAATTGAAACGACCAAAGAGATCCGACAAAAGCTAAAACTAGGCACGCCAATTTATGCGTGTACTGCTGACACCGCGAAAGAAACCAGTGACGCCTTTATGGAATCGGGTGCGAATTACGTGCTTCTCAAGCCGATTAAAGAAAATGCGCTCCATGAAGCATTTGTGGATTTTAAGCAGCGGTTCTTAGTTGAGCGAACATGAATCATTGGCTCACTACGGGATAACCCAATTATTCATTATCTGAAAAGCACAACATCATGACAGTGGGTTGTGCTTTTTTGTATCTGACCCTTTTACTCTTATACAAATCAGACTTTATTGGTCTCGACGTTTGTTGTGTACATCGCTGCATTTCAAATTCAAACATAGTGTTGTGTTACTTAGATTTCTCCCCCTTCACTGACACACCTAACGTGATTTCAATCACAAAAAAATATTTACTTAGCGTGCTAACTATTTTATATTACTTAGCACGCTAAGTAATTGAGTAGATCTTATGATTCAAGACATCAACAGTTTGCGAGACCTTTCTCTGGCTGAAAAATTATCTCGTGTTGCTCGTTTGTGGAAAATGGTTGCAGATCGCGAGTTAGAGCCTTTAAACCTAACGTATCCGCGTTGGACTGCGTTATGGAAGCTTTATCGAATGGGTGACAACATCAGTCAGAAGCATTTGGCTGAAGCGCTTGAGATCGAGTTAGCGTCGTTGATGCGAACATTAAAATTATTAGAAGAGCAATCTCTGATCGTTCGCCATTGCTGTGAACACGATAAGCGAGCACGTATTGTTAGCCTCACAGAAGAGGGGAAAACCCTACTAAAGCAAATGGAGGCTCGAATTCTTCAAGTTCGAAGCAAGCTCCTAACGGACATCAACGACCAGGAACTTCAGCAGCTTTCATTGATTCTTGATCAGATTGCTCACAATGCGCTTGATTCACTTAGCGAATAAGTCAGAAAACCGAATTAAAAGAGAAGTAAACGCCTATGACTCCAGATCAAAAATTCGCACGTTGGATCAAATATTCTTGCGTCGCGTTTGTCCTTGTCTTTGCCTATTTTCTAGTTGCAGATCTCGCCATGCCGTTGACGCCTCAGGCAATGGCAACGCGTGTGGTAACTAAAGTGGCCCCCCGTGTGAGTGGGCAGATTACACATCTTTATGTTGCCAACAACCAAGAAATAAGCCAAGGCGATCTACTATTTCAGATTGATCCCCAGCCTTATCAGCTTGCCGTAGAAAAGGCTCAACTTAACCTTGAGCGTGTGATTCAAAACAACGAACAACTTGATGCTTCTATTGCTGCGGCAAAAGCAGACGTTGAAGCGAGTAAAATCGTGGCGGAACAAAAAGTTCGCGAAGCAAAACGTCTTAATACCCTGTTTCACCGTAATGGTACTTCGCAACAGCAGCGTGATGACGCACAGAGCAGTGCAACGGCAGCTAAAGCGAACTTACTGGCCGCACGTGCTCGTTTAAAAGAGTTGGAAGTAAACCGCGGTGATTTAGGCGCGACGAACGTGAATATCCGCGTGGCGCAAAACCAGCTAAAACAAGCGGAACTTAATCTGTCTTACACTCAAGTCTCGGCGGAACATGATGGCGTTGTCGCTAACTTGCAGCTGGAGACGGGGGCCTATGCGGCAGCTGGTACACCTCTTGTCGCTTTAGTCTCCGATGACGTGGATATCATTGCCGACTTTCGTGAAAAGAGTTTACGACACTTTAATCAGAACAGCCGTGCGTTAGTGGCTTTTGATAGCTTGCCTGGTGATGTATTTGAAGCTCGTATTACGAGTGTGGATGCCGGGGTCAGCTCGGGTCAGTTCGATGCGGATGGTCGCTTAGCAACACCAACTGACTCAAACCGTTGGGTGAGAGACGCGCAGCGCTTACGTTTACATTTAGCTATCGATGAGCCTCAGCAGCGTGCATTTCCAGCAGGGGCACGAGCAACCGTGCAGTTGTTGCCAGAAAACGCATTATCTGGCTGGTTAGCGAGATGCCAGATCCAATTCTTGAGTCTTCTTCATTATATTTATTAACGAGGAGGCGATATGAAGTTATGGGACCACCCCATGTCGGAAAACGACTTCCGTCAGTGTTTGCGCATTGCAACTGGTGCGACTATTGGTTTCACTTTATGTAAAGTATTTGGTTGGAACTATGGCGTATTCTTTACTGTAACCCCGATGCTGTTACTTGGAATGGTGCCAGTCATGAGTCTACATGCCGCACGACAACTGGTTTTTTCAGCGGTTGTGTGTGGATTAGAAGTTGGTGTTCTTGGTGGGTTATTTGGTGGGCATCCTGGCATGATGACAATCATTGCATTCGGGTTGTTCCTGTATAAATTCGCCTGTATGTCAAAAGGGAGCTTATTCTTATTTGGAGCGAACAGCGTACTGAGCTTAAGCATCATGCTGCATTTTGCGAGTTATCCAACCACTGACTTAAATGACCTAATATTTAGCAATCTGCAAGCGAATGTTATTTCAGTGATCGTTGCTTATGTGGTGACATTTTTGATTCCCGATGCGGAACCTCGTCAGCCACCAGCGAAACCGTCGCAGCCTAAACAGAGTCATCGCATGCGTCATGAAGCCCTTATGGGGGCGAGTATCGCTACAATGTCTTTCCTTGTATTCCAGCTATTTGACCTCAGTGACTCTATGTCTGCTCAGGCGACAACCTTGCTTTTATTGTTTCCTATGCATTGGAACGGTGCTTTAGGGTATGCGCGAAAAAGAGCAATGGGAACCTTGATGGGGGTGACCTTTGGTATCGTCGGACAACTTGTATTATACGATTGGTCGGATACCTTATTGTTTATCGTCCCATTGCTTTGGATTGGGGCTATGATGTTCAGCTATATGCACGTGAAAGAGTCTAGCGGTTCGGGAGCCGGATTTGGCGGCTTAACCACATTAGGCATTTTGTTCGGCCAATATCTTACTCCGGATGGTGACTTAATGTTCAGTGCGCTGTATCGCGTGAGCAGTATTTTGTTTGCTATTGTTGCGACGCTGCTTGTGACCTATACGGTTCACAGAATACTCAACAGCTTTGAGGCGACGCGCTTTAGCGAGCAGTAAGTTCAGACGTTACTGGTTAGAAAGGATTGCTCCAGTAACTCTGTTTTTAGTTCGTGAGTCATCGCAATGGGACTGGCAAACTTAATTCCAACTACCCATCCCTTCACCAATTTCTTAATGTTGGCAATGACACATCGATTTTCTTCTCCGATATAGTGGCTTAACGGGCATTCGATGGTAACACTCTCACCCACGTTGAATTCGGGCTCAATCAAGGTTGATATACCAACACCTGCTAGAGAGAAATCGATAAGGCTACCGTCGTAGACATTCCCTGCATGAATAACGTTACAGTCCATTTGCAACTTGTAACGCTCATGTTCCCGAACTGGTTTGGTTGCAAATGTTCCTGGAATGCGGATAAACAAAAGGGGGGATGGTCGAACGGTCGTCGTCAGCACGCTGGACTTAAACGCAATGACATGGCCTAACTCCGTATCTGATACTCCACGCACGATGACATCGGCGTTGGGGAGTTTCCTCATCACTTGCTCTTCAAGCAAACGCATTGGTATATCAAGAATCAAATAAGCATTTTCTTTCATCCCAAGATAGGTGGTGGAATACGTATATTGATCCTTAGGCCCAAATTCGAAATTAGTAGAAAGTTTCATTCCCGGTTTGAGAAACCTATGCAGTTCATCTTTAGTATGAGTGGCTGGCATCACATTGGCATTTTAATTTTTAGTTAAGCTGAGGCTATCAAAACGCCATTTTGTTATTCAAGATAGTAAGGCATAAGTTTTTGTAAAATCATCGCTATCTGTGAAGTGGTGGGCGATAAGTTTGGTTCATTCCACCTTTCATAAAGATTTGGCTTGCCACAATACTGCCGCATGTGACCAACATCAGCGCTAACCAAGTGAGAGAATCTGGTTGTTCACCAAAAATTGGAACGGCAAGAAGTGTCGCGACGACTGGAGTTAATGAACCAAAAGCTGCGCTGGCTTCGGCACCGATGATCCTAATTGCATAAATGAAAGTGAAAGAAGCGATTAAACCTGCGCCAACACCTTGTAGCATCGCGTGGCCAAATAACTCCTCCCATGGCCACTGGCTGAACGGTGTTACCACCAAATAACTGTCTACCCACCCGAAACCAACGGCGATGATGAGCAGAGCCAAAGACGCAATTGCAACGAATCCTGCACAAACGTGTGCATTAAGATTGGCGACACGAGCGCTGATGGTGAAAGCAGCCCACATGATGCTGCCAGTTAGAAACAGGATATGCCCTTGTAATTGAGACCAGTTGTACTCTGCGCCGCTATTAGAAAGAAGGAATACGAAAATCCCTAACAACACCGTAGAAAGCCCTATTAAGCGGTGAGCACTCAGCGACTGTTGATAACAAAGTACCGCGATAGCAGAAACAAACAATGGCAAAGTGCCAGGTACTAATGCACTGCCGTGCGCCACGGGAGCGAAATGCATAGCCGTTCCGACGACCAGAAGATAGGGAAGGCCGCTTCCAACCACAACACCAACCAGGTAGCGTTTAGGCACGACGCGCAGCGACTGTTTATGCTTAATCACAAATGGTAATAAAATTATACTTGGGATTAGAAAGCGAACTAACGCGATATCGGCTGGCTGCAAGGCAGAAATTGCGCCCCCTTTTAAAGAAATAAAGAAACCAGACCAAAGTAGTAAGGTCGTTAATATAGCTGCGTATCCCAAGATCATTATCGACATGTCCATTTGTAAATGATGTGTTAATTGTTGAATAAAACTCTTGCCAAAGGGAGGCAAAGTTTGACGTAATTAGGCTTGATGTTGGTGATAAATTGCGTATAAGTGTTAATTGTTGGTGATTAAAGGCACGGAAGAATAAATGGATAAAATTGACAGGCAACTTATCAACCTAATGCAGAAGGATGCCACTCTGACAACGGCAGAACTTGCTGACCAAGTAGGGCTATCGGCATCACCTTGTGCAAGACGCATTAAGCGTTTGGAGCAGGAAGGTGTAATAAGTGGTTATCGAGCTATTGTGTCCAGAGACACTGTAGGCATCGCGATGACTGTATTTGTTGAAGTGAGTTTAAATAACCACCAAGCTTCTTCGATTGATGAGTTTGAACATGCCGTTGTTGAGATGGATGAAGTGATCTCATGCCATGTCGTATCAGGGGCCTATGATTACCTGTTAGAGGTGGTCAGTAAAGATCTCGCTGGTTATGAAACATTTACTAGAAAGTTACAGCGATTAGAAAATGTGAAAGATATTCATACCCACCTGGCGATTAGACAAGTGAAAGGAAATGGCAGTTTGCCGATTTATGCATAAGAAAGATGAAATTTTTCGATAGACTTAAGATTGCCCACTATCATCGAAAGCGATATAGACAGTTTGGTAAAGACAGAGCCCGAACTCTGGGATGGGCAGATAAGTATAGTCAGATCAGCCGTTTTGAGGCGTTGTGCCGAGGGTTAACGTTAGACGGTTCAAGTATTTTAGATATTGGGTGCGGCTACGGAGACTTGTTAGCGTTTATCGAACTTACGGGGGGGCTTCCTCAAAGCTATATTGGCATTGATCAGCAAAAACAGTTTATCTCTGAAGCCAGAAAACGAGATTTTCGTACGCAAAGTAAGTTTATATGTGGCGACTTTTCAACGTTGGTATTGCCTCGTTGCGACTTTGTTTTTGCTTCCGGATCATTGAACTATCAATCCACCAACCCAAATCATACCATTGAAATGATTGATAAAATGTACCGAGCGACAGAGAAAGGTTGTGTGTTTAACTTGTTGGATGAATCCAAACTACCCAGCATGAAAATGTTAGCGTCGCACAATAAAGAAGGTGTCTTTCGCTATTGTCGGTTGCTGTGTCCGAATACACGATTGATTGAGGGGTACTCCGAGCACGACTTTACGATTGCCATGATCAAAAAAGCGAAGTCCGTTTCCTGACTCCGCGTTATAAATTCTTAAGCCTTATTGGTTTTTGTATTGTGAGATTTCACAGTTACCTGTGTATCTATCAACCTTGAATGAGAACGCGGCTGAATGGTATTCCCTCCCATCACTCCATATTGTTTCTCCGAAGATTTTACACAGATCCAAATCACTGATTGAACCGAACTCTTTTACGTGCCTAACTACTGACAAAAACTTGGCTTTGGTAGCATTAGGACATTCCCTGTTACTTAATCGATTGATAACCATGTTTGTAGCATCATCTCCAGCCAAATGTGACTTTTTATTAAATTTTATTAATGGCTAAACTAACCAAAAAATGTCCATAAGTAAAGCATTAATGTGACGTATGTCTCTATAAATTGATTGTCTTGGTCATGGTTTAGTCAAGTTTGTCAAAGGGAACAATCCCATTATTTACATTTGATATCATTCACGACTAAGGAAAGATAAAAAGCACGAATAACGTCCAATATTGGAGTGAAAAACCAACATCGTCTATTCAAAACTGGCTCTGTTTTTACTTCGAAACATCTTGAGCGTATTGAAGCGCTCGAGCTTCTTTATCATAGACTTGTGACAGAGTTTGATATTGTGAAGAGAGGCGCTTGTAATCTTCAGCAAGTTCCAAAGCGTTGGTGTTATACCATTCCGCAGTTATTTGATTGGCTGTTTTGTTTGACTCGCGGCACTTCTGGGCCAGTATCTCCCACCCATTTGCTGACCATTGGGATTGTGTGCTCAATTTAAGCAGCTGATTCGCTTTAGTTGTGAGCTCTTCTTTGTATTGAATCGATGCTTTTAATTGCGCTTTGAACACATTTTGGTTCGACTTGGCACGCCAAAGTAGCACGAGCTCATGCAGTGAAAAGGTTTCGGACAATAACTGACGCTGTTTATGTTCGGTCAAAAGTGTATTGAATACCTCAACATGCTGATTGTAATTGGACTCTAAACGATTGAATTGGGTAAGATTGTCATTCCACGACGATGGGTTACATTGAATATTGGCGTGCCCCGTTATCGGGAACAGAAGAAATAGTAGTATCCAATTGAGTCTGTTGATCATTATTGCTCGCGTTAGTTGACCTGCTCTTTTGAGTATATACCCAAATTTCTACGACATGCGTGCTGCTGGTGGGATAAGAATAAAGAATGAAAAGGAAAAGGGCATGAAGAAAATTCTCGTCGCATTGATTGTCATGCTGTTGCTCGGCGGAGCGGGGGCTGGATACTATTTCTTCTTTATGCAGAAAGATGAACCTGAAGCACCAAAGACTACACAAGTCGAGCAATCGTCACTGCAAAAAGAAACATCCAAACCGATTCTGGATTTAGAAGCCGTTCCCCCGGAAGTTACCGAGTACTACGTTATTGAGCGTCGTGTCAATGTTTACAACAAGCCTAACCCTAATGCTTTAGTTGTCGATACGCTCTATAAGGGAGAAAAAGTATCGGTGTTAGAAAAAGTAGATGGGTGGTACCGAATCTCCGGCTATCTTGTCTATGAAGAGGGTGGAGAAGAAAAAGCCGAATGGTTGAATGCTGAAGGGTTATCTGATGCAGAGCCAGTTATTAAAGAGCAAGAGCGCTTAGAGATATTGGATGAATACCTACAGAAGTCGGATGATTTAAAAGTTCACTTGGATATTTTCCGTAAGAAAACACAGCAATTGTTAGACGATGAAACCTGTGATCCGAGTGATTTTGAGGAGCTCGGAGGCTGGGTTCGTTCTGTGACGTTCAAAAAGCGCAACGTTTACTTCATCTATTGTGGCGGTTTGGAGCAAGAGAACAAGATCTACTTAGATGTTGATAAGGGCGATATTTTTTATCGATAACTCACCACCAATTACACTAGTTTTCTAAAGACGTTTTGATAAATGCAATAACGATGCAAACCTGAAATCAGAGATTTATAACTTTTTAGTTGTGAACCATAATCAATAGGAATACTATCAACGAGTCAAGTGACCTAACTTGGCTCTTTGTGTTTTTAGTGAGTTCCTATGCCTTGGATTTACCTAAGAAAGTTGATTTTGCTGCTATTTGCAATGGTATTGCTACCAGTGCATGTATCTGCTGCGCAAATCGACCACAAGGCTCACGTACCGCACTTTTCTAAGCTACAACCTTTTGTAGCCGTAAGTGTATCGCCAAACTCTTCCGTCGATTTTTCTGAAGTTTCAGAAGAAAGCTCTCAATCTCCAGTATCTGAAGGCCATGCAAGTCTCGATTCCGTTGCTTTGTTTAACTCTCAGCGTTGGACGTCTTACTTACGGGAAGGGCTTGATGACGAGCACGTAGATTTTGTCGGCGATCTCACTACTCCGTTTTACGCTGATGCGGGTTACGCATACAGCTTGATGGACATTAACTGGCGTCACAACCAGTCCACATTTTATCATTTCACAAGCGATCATCGCATTTCTGGTTGGAAAGAGACCAATGCCATGTACGTCGCACTCAATAGTCAGTTTTCTGCCTAAACACCATTTATTTGCACCATTGTGCACTCTTAACACGACGATTGTATTCGACAGGACGTGAGCGTTCTGAGCATTTCATACCCTGAATTTATTCTGGGAGCATCTGTCGTGTGTTAAGCCTTGTTATTAAAAGCTTCACTTCATCGTGAAGGGATGATGTTTACATGAAAAAAACACCAAAGCAGCAAAAGAACAGAAAGCTGATGAATCACTACTCAGCTTGGAAATATGTAGTATTAATCACGACGGTCATTATTTTAACCCTAAGTGCTATACCAACTTGGTTTGGCGAACAGCCTTCTATCCAGTTGACGTTTTCGGAGCAAAACAACAGTGAAATGTCGGTTGTTCATCTGAATCAACTGCTAAAAACCAACCATATTTCAGCCGACAAAATCATCGAAAAAGACGGCAAAACAACCATTGTATTCGATGGTGAAGATGCGCAAAGTAAAGCTCGTGCGTTGTTAAACAAAGAGCTAAATAAAGACGACAGCATCACTTTCTCATACGTATCGGTTGCGCCAGAATGGTTGAATGAGATGGGCTTTAGCCCAATTAAGCTCGGTCTTGACCTTCGTGGTGGCGTTCAGTTCTTGTTGAATGTTGATGTGAATAAAGCGTTTGAAGAACAACGTGATGCATTGATTGATGAAATCAAAGCGAACCTACGTGATCAACGTGTTCGTGGTGTGCAAGTTCGAGCAGAAAGCGGCAACCGAATTACGGTAAACAGTGACAGCGAGCAAGCATTGTCGGAAGTGAACAAGTTCTTGCGTCAAAATTACCCGGGCTGGATTTCAAAAAGTTCATCTCGTGGCTTTGTGCTTGAACCGAGTGAACAAAATATCCAAGAATTTCAATCGTCGACTCTTCAACAAAACCTGAAGATCATGCGTGGTCGTATTGAAGAACTTGGTATCACAGAAGCACTAGTGCAACGCCAAGGTAAAGAGAGCATTCGAATTGAGCTCCCTGGTGTACAAGATCCTGCTCAAGCGAAAAACGTTATTGGTGCAACAGCAAGCTTGGCGTTTTATGAAGTGAAAGATGCGAGCCAAGCACACAGCAGCCAAGATCTTGTTCTTCAAGATAATGATGGTCGTACTGTGATTTTGTCAAAACGACCAGTTCTAACGGGCGAGCACATCGTGAACGCTCGTGCTGGTGTCGACAAAATGGGCATGTCAGAAGTCAATATTTCTCTTGACCACGCTGGTGGTAAGAAAATGAGTGACTTCTCAGCAACTCACATCGGCAAGCCAATGGCGACCGTTTACCGTGAATACAAAACAAACGATCGCGGTGTAACTGAGCGTAGTGAGCGCGTTATCAGCGTCGCGACTATTCAATCTCAGCTTGGTAGCCAGTTCCGTATTACTGGGGCAGGTAGCATGGACGATGCGCAGCAGTTGGCGCTATTGCTTCGCGCGGGGTCACTGACCGCGCCGGTTACTATTGTGGAAGAGCGAACAATCGGTGCTTCTCTGGGTGCAGAAAACATTGAAAACGGTTTTACAGCACTGGCTTTAGGTATGGGACTAACACTGACCTTTATGGCACTTTGGTACCGCCGCTTAGGTTGGGTAGCGAACGTGGCGCTTTGCGCCAACATGCTTTGTTTGCTTGGCTTAATCGCCTTGTTACCAGGAGCGGTTCTAACGCTTCCGGGTATTGCCGGTTTAGTGTTAACCGTCGGTATGGCAGTAGACACCAACGTTATTATCTTTGAACGTATTAAGGACAAAATGCGTGAAGGCCGCAGCTTCGCTCAAGCGATTGATCTTGGCTTTGACAGCGCATTCTCGACCATCCTTGATGCCAACATTACTACCATGATCACCGCCGTGATTTTGTACGCCATCGGTAATGGCCCAATCCAAGGCTTTGCCTTAACACTCGGATTAGGTTTGTTAACCAGTATGTTTACAGGCGTATTTGCCTCTCGAGCAATGATCAATTTAATTTGGGGCCGCGATGCCCGTCGTGATGTGAGGGTTTAATCATGGTCGAAATGCTAAAACAAAATATTCGTAAAATTCGCTACTTTACTACGCTAGTTTCCATCATTTTAACGGTGATCGCGATCGTCGCTCTAGGCTTTAAAGGATTGAACCTAGGTTTGGACTTCACTGGCGGTATGGTGACAGAAGTAAAGGTAGATAAGCAGCTAACTAACCATGATCTGCTTGACGTTCTGCAACCAAAGCTTGGTGAATCTGCGTCAGTGACACGATCTGGTGAAGATGGCCGTTGGGTGATTCGTTACTCCGCGCCGGAAAATGGACAAACGTTGCCAAGTGTAGAAGAGGTGTTGAAGCCAATCTCTCACCAAGTTGATGTTGTCAGCAACAGTATAGTTGGCGCTCAAGTTGGCCAAGACTTGTTTGAACAAGGTGGCCTAGCATTGTTGATTTGTGTGTTGAGTATTCTCGGTTACTTGTGTTTCCGTTTTGAGTGGCGTTTAGCGAGTGGTTCACTGTTTGCTTTGGCCCATGATGTGATCTTAGTGCTTGGCTTCTTTGCAATTACTCAAATGGAGTTCAACTTAACCGTTTTTGCTGCTGTGTTAGCAATTTTAGGTTACTCATTGAATGACTCGATCATCATTGCAGACCGAATCCGTGAGCTGTTGATTGCGAAACAGGGTTGGAAAACAGAAGACATCAATGATCAAGCTGTTATCGCGACGTTTTCACGCACTATGGTGACATCCGGTACGACATTGATCACTGTTGGCGCATTATGGATTATGGGAGGAGCGCCTTTGGCTGGTTTCTCAACCGCCATGTTTATTGGAGTTCTGTCGGGGACATGGTCTTCGATTTCGATTGGTACTGTGCTGCCTGAGTGGTTGAAACTGGAGCCGAAACATTATCTGCCTGTTGAGATCGACGCTGCGCCATAGCATCGTTCTTTTAAGGTAAAAGTGCTTGCGCCACTCATTTTGAGTGGCGCTTTTTTTGTGCTTATTTCACGCGCATCAGACGATGTTTTACTCGTCCCAAATCGAACTCTAAGACTTGTGAGCGCTTCATTGCTTCGACTTTATTCAACATCGACTCTTGGTAGCCTTTCTTCTTCATCCACTGAAGAGGTACAGAGAAAGCATCTTCATTAACGACATAAGACTCGCCTTTATGCTCACCGCTATAGACGTTCACAACCCAAACTCGGGCTTGAAAGTCCAATACTTCACCCATGACTTTAGCGATTTTATTCAGAATATTTTTCATTGTTTCCAGTTTGCCTTAGCTTAGTAGCAACCAGACACCAACTCCCATCATTAAAGTGCCTGCGATACGGTTCATTAGACGTACATTCTTAGACTGACCTAATACGTGTTTCAACCCTTTACCACCAGTAGCGTACAGAGACATGCAAATGAACTCAAACAGTAAAATAATGGAGACAAGTATGATCAATTGCGGTGCAAGCGCTGCGTTTTGGTCTATAAAAGGCGGTAAAAGAGAAATCATAAATGCCCAGCCTTTTGGGTTTGCGATTGCGGTAACGAAGCCTTGCATGATCAGTGCGATATTGTCACTCTTTGGTGTTTCTAAGTTGTCGACATTAATCGCAAGTTTCCCTCGCGATCGCCACATTTCAACACCAAGATAGAGTAAATAACCGCCACCAATGAACTTTAACGCGATAAACATCCAAGGATAATTGAGCATAATCGCAGCGATACCTAACACCGCAGAGACTGACACCAGCGCGACACCGAGAAGTTCTCCTATCATCATCCATAACGTGCGACGATAACCGATACTCATACCTAACGTTAGGGCGAGAGTCATGCACATACCAGGCGTGATTGAGACAAAAAAGAAAGTAGGGATGAACATACTGAGCAATGCAAGATTCATATCTGTTGATGATTTAGTGATTAAAGAGAAGCCACAAAGATAGTGCAAAGTGGAAAAGGATGCTACTACAAAGCGAACGATTACTTTCACTAGTAGCTAGTTGATGTTCTTCGAATATATAAATTTAAAATGAAATTATATTTTAATCTATGCGTCATAATAGTGCGTATTGCACCAGTATGAGACAAGCTCTTATATCATTTTTAGATTAAATATATTTAATTTAAAATATTTTATCGGTATTAATCATCACTGTATTAAAATAATCGAATTGATAACTAAACTATCATTAAATGCAGTAATTAAATGATATGTTTGATAATTATTTTTACTGATAATTGAATTATTATTCTAATCTCAAGTTTGTTGTAATCATATAGGCTTAAAATTCAGATCTTAAATCATGACATAATGTAACGTCTACCATTCTGTATGTAAGTGCATGATATTTAATAATTATGTTTCTATTTCTGTTGGTGTGGCTTTTGTGGAAGTGTGATTTAAAACAATGACTTATGTAAAATTAACCATTTTATAACATTTCACGGGTAATGAGATCTAAATCAATCTTATGCAATTGGGTGAGTTTTTTATTTGAAATGTAATATTTCTAGGTTAACTTAAAATAAAGGCAGCACGGGATTGGTTGTCAAAAGAATAAATAAACACGTCAGTTGGTGAACTATTTCATCAGTGTATTAAGTTTGCTTTTTAAATGCCGTTAAGAATGGAGTCTTCAATGAAGAAAGTCGCTTTGATCACTGGATCAAAAGGCGGAATTGGTTCTGCTATTTCCTCTCAATTAGTTAATGACGGTTACCGTGTAATTGCTACATATTTCACAGGTAACTACGAATGTGCGCTGGAGTGGTTCAACAGCAAAGGGTTTACCAAAGATCAGGTTCGCCTTTTTGAGTTGGATGTAACAAACACGACAGAGTGTGCAGAGAAATTGGCGCAATTGCTTGGGGAGGAAGGAACCATTGATGTTGTTGTCAACAACGCAGGAATCACACGTGATGGCGTGTTTAAAAAGATGACTGCGCAAGCTTGGAATGATGTCATCAATACCAACCTCAATAGTTTATTCAACGTTACGCAACCCCTATTCGCAGCAATGTGCGAAAAAGGTGGTGGTCGTGTCATCAATATCTCTTCAGTCAATGGTCTAAAAGGGCAGTTTGGTCAAGCAAACTACTCGGCGGCGAAAGCTGGGATGATCGGTTTCTCTAAAGCCTTAGCATACGAAGGTGCTCGCTCGGGTGTGACAGTTAATGTTATCGCTCCGGGTTACACGGGTACGCCAATGGTTGAGCAAATGAAGCCAGAAGTGCTGGAATCCATCACGAACCAAATTCCAATGAAACGTCTTGCGACACCAGAAGAAATTGCAGCATCAGTGAGCTTCTTGGTCAGCGATGCGGGCGCCTACATCACCGGAGAGACTTTGTCGGTGAACGGCGGCCTATACATGCACTAAGGAGAGAAGATGATGGAAAAAGTATTTATCGTAGCGGCGAAGCGTACTCCAATTGGTGCTTTTGGTGGCAGCCTGAAAAATACTTCTGCTGGCGATCTGGCAGCAGTAGCGATTAAAGGCGCGTTGGAAGCGGCAAAGTTGCCTGGCGACAAGGTTGACGAAGTGATTGTTGGCAACGTTGTTGGTGCAGGTCAAGGAATGGGTGTTGGCCGCCAAGCGGCACTGTTTGCGGGGATTCCTGAATCTGTTCCTGCATATGGCGTAAACATGGTTTGCGGTAGTGGCATGAAAACGGTCATGGATGCCGTGTCCCATATCCGTAGTGGCGATGCTGAGATCGTTGTTGCAGCGGGTGTTGAAGTCATGTCTCAGATTCCGTTTGCCGCACCAAGCAGCATTCGTGATGGCAACAAAATGGGCAATCTGGAGCTAAAAGATCTACTCGTAGCGGACGGTTTAACCGATGTTTACAACCAATATCACATGGGTGTGACGGCAGAAAATTTAGCAAAACAAATCGGCTTAACTCGCCAGCAGCAAGACGAATACGCGCTTTCTAGCCAACAGAAAGCGGTAGCCGCTATCGAAGCTGGCAAATTTCAAGACGAAATTGTGCCAGTGGAAGTAAAGCAACGCCGTGAAACCGTGATGTTTGATACGGATGAATACCCAAAAGCGAACGCGACAATGGAAGCCTTAAGCAAGCTACGTCCTGCTTTTGACCGCGAAGGCACTGTGACTGCGGGTAATGCATCAGGTATTAACGATGGCGCGAGTGCGATTATCGTGGCGTCTGAAAGCGCAGTTAAAGCGCATGGATTAACGCCGCTTGCTGAGATCGTAAGCTACGCGCAATCGGGTCTTGATCCGAAGATCATGGGCCTAGGTCCTGTTGAGTCGGTCAATAAAGCACTCGAAAAAGCAGAACTCACAGTAAATGATATCGACGTTTACGAGTTAAACGAAGCATTTGCAGCGCAAGCACTTGGCGTGATTCATCAGTTGGCGGAAACAAACCAAGTTCCAGTTAACGCGATTCAAGATAAAGCGAACTTTAACGGTGGTGCTATCGCGCTAGGACACCCGCTTGGTGCATCTGGAAACCGAATCTTAGTCACGCTGGTTCACGAGCTTCATAAACAAAATGGTCAATATGGCGTTGCTTCACTTTGTGTGGGCGGCGGCATGGGCACGGCTGTGGTTGTAAAGACAGTTAAGTAATTATTTAAACGGACATTTTTAATTCTTTCTCTAGGAGACAAACCATGTACACAGATTTCTTCAAAACATTTAGCGATCAAACTGAAAAAAATCTAGAACCTTACTTGAAGTTCAACAAGCTAGTGACAAAAAACGTAGAAGTGTTGACCGAGCTTCAATTGAACGCCATTCGCACATACAGTGAAGTGGGTCTAAACCAGATGAAAGCAGCGACAGAAATCAAAGACGTAACGTCATTGACTGCTTTCAACAGTCAGCAACTAAGCGTACTTACTAAACTTTCTCAACAAATGATGGATGACAGCAACAAGCTTCAAGCGATTGCAAAAGAGTTCAAAGAAGACGTTGAGAAAATGACTTCGGAAAATCTAAAGACTGTTACTCCAGCGTAATTTGTCCGATTCTCGCCGCCCCTAGATTTGGGCGGCGTTGTTTTTTCCGAATATAGGAGTAAGACTATGTTTCAACACTTCTTTTCGGACTATCTTGTGAAGCTTCAGGAAACCAATCATCAGTGGTGGCATGATTTCGAAGTGAACAAGGCAGTCGTGAACTCTCCTTTAAACAAGGCCATGCAAGAAGTGAACTTTGAGGATACTGCCAAACTGTTCGAACAAGCTGCGAATCAGCCTGCTGCGATTTTAAAGCTGCAAGCACAGTGGTGGGAACAGCAGCTGCAAATTTGGCAGAATGTTGCATTGGCAGGGAACCAAGCACAAATCGTCGAAGCTGAAAAAGGGGATAAGCGTTTCTCAAACGAAGCGTGGCAAAATGAAGCCATGTATAGCTTCATCAAACAATCCTACCTTTTATTTAGTAAGACCTATCTGGACACCATCGAGTCTTTGGAAGGCTTAGATGAAAAGACGAAAGAACGTATTATTTTTTTCTCTCGCCAAGCCATTAACGCCCTTTCTCCTTCCAACTTCATCGCCACTAACCCAGAGCTTTTGAAGCTGACACTTGAGCAAAACGGTCAAAACTTACTGGCAGGCTTAGAGCAGTTGAAAGAAGACGTTGAGTCGAGCGCAGACATTTTAAAAATTCGTATGACGAATAACAATGCATTCCGCGTGGGAGATGACGTTGCGACGACACAGGGCAATGTGGTTTTTCAAAACGAATTGTTTGAGTTGATTCAATATCGACCTTTAACAGAGAAAGTGAATGCGACGCCGCTGCTCATCGTCCCACCTTTCATCAATAAATACTACATCCTTGATTTAACAGCAAAGAACTCAATGGTTCGATGGTTGTTAGAGCAGGGGCATAGTGTATTTATGATGTCTTGGCGCAATCCAGGCAAGGCACAAGCGCACATAGAGTTTGGTGACTACGTGACAGAAGGCGTAGTGAAAGCCGTCGCTGCAATTGAAGATATAACAGGACAAGAGCAAATCAATGCTGCTGGTTATTGTATCGGTGGTACTGTTTTAGCAAGCACGGTTGCCTACTACGCTGCAAAACGTATGAAGAAGCGCATTAAGTCTGCCACTTTCTTCACCACGTTGCTCGACTTCTCTCAACCAGGTGAAGTCGGCGCGTATATCAATGACACCATTGTTAGTGCAATTGAAGCGCAAAATAACGCAAAAGGGTATATGGACGGCCGTTCCTTAAGCGTGACGTTTAGTTTACTGCGTGAAAACAGCTTGTACTGGAACTACTACGTCGACAATTACTTGAAGGGTAACAGTCCGGTTGATTTCGACTTGTTGTACTGGAATAGCGATAGCACCAACGTCAGCGCTGCATCTCACAATTTCTTGCTTCGCGAGCTCTATTTAGAGAACAAGCTGGTGCAAGATAAAGGCGTCAAAATTGGTGGAGTATGGATTGATCTAAATAAGATCAAAATTCCTAGCTATTTTGTGTCAACGAAAGAAGACCACATTGCGTTATGGCAGGGAACTTACCGTGGTGCGCTGAACACGGGTGGTAACAAAACGTTTGTCCTCGGTGAATCTGGTCATATTGCGGGCATCGTGAACCCTCCAGCTAAAAATAAGTATGGTTATTGGTTGAACGATAATTTGGATGACTCTGCTGATGAGTGGTTGAATAACGCGGAACACAAAGAGGGATCGTGGTGGACACACTGGAACGAGTGGTTACTCCAATTCAACCCTAAAGAGCAAGTTGAGCCTTTCCCTATTGGCTCAGAAAACCATCCGGTTATTGATGAGGCGCCAGGACAATACGTCAAACAGGTTCTGCCAGTAAAAGAATCTTAAACGACTCCCTATAGCAGTAAATCTTAGCGGCCTTTATGGTCGCTTTTTTTATGTATGATTGCTTGTTTGTTGTTGGCAAGTACCATTGATTAATAAATAAAAAGCGCCGAGCATTTGCTCGGCGCTCAGTGTCAACAAATAGGCTAGTTGACGAGTAGAGATGCGTTACGTTACACCTCTTTATCCTTACCAAATGACAGCAGCCAGAGAGAGATTGCTGCTACCGCCACAAAGCCGGAAAGAATAATCACTGGCATAGCACTGTAGCCAAGGATATGCCAAATTACAGATTCTAATGTACTCATGGTAAGTCTCCTTAGTGCCAGCCTTCAACGCCGCTCATGTCTGGTAGTTTGTGCGCAATACCTTTGTGACAGTCTACACATGTTTTCTCGCCTGAGGCTAGAGCGGTGGAGTGCTGTTCTGCCGCACGTGATCCTTGCTGAGAGTAATCCATGAAATCAAACTCATGACAGTTACGACATTCAAGAGAGTCATTCTTTTTCATACGTGCCCACTCTCGCTCTGCGAGGTGTCCACGACGCTCTTGGAACTTCTCTGGCGTATCGATCGTCTTCGTTACGAAGTGTGCAAATAGCTCTTTAGATGCCTGTACTTTACGAACGATCTTATCCGTCCATTCATGAGGAACGTGACAGTCTGAACAAATCGCACGAACACCAGAACGGTTGGAGTAGTGAATTGTTTCTTGAATTTCAGCAACGATCGGCGCGTGACAGCCAGAACAGAATTCTTCTGTGTTGGTTGCTTCCATACCTGTGTTGAATGCGCCCCAAAATAGAAGGCCACCAGCGAAGCCTAGAAATAAAACCACACCAGCGGCAGCTTTACTCGGGCTCGACAGTCTCTTCCAAAACGCTTTAAGTATTTTCATAAGTAACCTCTTAGTACTCGCGTTTCAATTACTGAAGCGAATCGACTGCCTTAAACTCGTTTTCCACTAGTGGTTTTGCATCCGTTTGTGGAACGTGACATTGCAAACAGAAGTAACGACGAGGAGACATATCTGCCAGTACCGCATCTTCTCTGTTTACATAGTGCGTTACGCTAATTTTAGTCGCACCTGACTCTTTTGCATTTTTCCAGCTATGGCATGCAAGACACTTGTTAGCATTTAACGAAATTTCGTAGTGACGAATGCTGTGTGGGATCAACGGTGGTTGATAAACATAGCTGTCTTCAACAATTTGATCTTTAGGGAAGTCTTTGAACTCGTCTGCTGGACGCGTATCTTCCAATTGAGACATTCCACGTAAAGATTCTAGACCTCCAATACCACCTGGATTATCCAACTCAGCTTGCGCAATGCCTGTCACTAACGCACCTACAGATAAAACTGCGACAAGTAATTTTTTCATCATTTCATCTCCGCCTTTATGGCTTAAATTCTTTATTAGGCCGCCATAATGACGGCCGTAGCATTCAGTATCTGAAGGTTAAGCAATCTTAGTGATTTTGACTGGGCACTTCTTAAAGTCTGTCTGTTTAGACAGTGGATCAGTCGCATCTAGGATAAGCTTGTTAATCAAAATACGTGCATCAAAGAACGGTACGAATACCAAACCTTTTGGCGGACGGTTACGACCGCGAGTTTCAACACGAACGCGTACTTCACCGCGTTTGTTTGCCATGAGTACTTCTTCACCACGACGAACATTGCGTGCTTTTGCGTCTTCTGGGTGCATGTAACACACTGCGTCTGGTACTGCTTTGTATAATTCAGGTACACGACGAGTCATGGTGCCTGTGTGCCAATGTTCAAGAACACGACCAGTACATAACCACATATCAAATTCATCGTTCGGTACTTCTGGTGGCGCTTCGTATGGCGCGGAAATGATCTTCGCTTTGCCGTCAGCATTGCCGTAGAAGTCCCAACCAGAACCTTCTTTCGCGTATGGGTCTGAACCTTCTTTAAAGCGCCACTGTGTTTCCTTACCATCAACAACAGGCCAACGTAGACCACGTACTTGGTGGTAGCGGTCGTATGGAGCCAAATCATGCCCGTGACCACGGCCAAATGTTGCGTATTCCTCAAACAGACCTTTTTGAACATAGAAACCGAAGTGGTGAGCATCGTCATTCAGTTCACGAGCTTCTTCGATAGGGAATTTGTCGACGTTACCATTGCGGTAAAGTACGTCGTACATTGTTTTACCACGGTATTGAGGCGCTTTCGCTAGAAGCTCTTCAGGCCACACTTCTTCCATTTTGAAGCGTTTCGAGAACTCCATTAGTTGCCAAAGGTCCGATTTTGCTTGACCGACTGTGCCCACTTGTTGGTACCAAGCTTGGGTACGACGCTCTGCGTTACCGTAAGCACCTTCTTTTTCAATCCACATTGCGGTAGGAAGAATAAGGTCTGCTGCTTGTGCTGTTGCTGTCGGGTATGGGTCAGACACAACGATGAAGTTTTCTGGGTTGCGGTAACCTGGAAGACGTTCTGTGTTGATGTTTGGACCGGCTTGCATGTTGTTGTTACATTGAACCCAGTAACAGTTCAGAACGCCGTCATTCAGCATACGGTCTTGCAATACGGCGTGGAAGCCAGGTTTTGGTGGAATCGTACCTTCTGGCAGTTTCCAGATGTCTTCTGCAATCTTACGGTGTTTAGGGTTAGCAACCACCATATCCGCTGGTAGGCGGTGAGCAAACGTACCAACCTCACGAGCGGTACCACATGCTGATGGTTGGCCCGTTAGTGAGAATGGGCTGTTCCCCGGAGTCGAGATCTTACCGGTTAGTAGGTGGATGTTGTAAACCAAGTTATTCATCCATACACCACGAGTATGCTGGTTCATACCCATCGTCCATAGAGACATCACTTTCGTGTTTGGATCCGCGTATTGCTTCGCAAGCTCGATAAGCTTCTCTTTCTCAACACCAGAGATTTCAGATGCTTTCTCTACTGTGTATGGCGCTACTGATTTCTTGTACTCTTCGAATGAGATAGAAGTGAGTTTGCCAGAGTTCGGGTTCTTCGCTGCTTTTTGTAGCGGATCATCGTCACGTAGACCGTAGCCGATGTCAGTGTCTGCTTGAGTGAAGTTCGTGTGTTTGTTCACGAAGTCCCAGTTTACTGCATCGTTTTCGATGATGTAGTTTGCGATGAAGTTAGCAATTGCAAGGTCAGACTGAGGATTGAAAATGTAGCCGTGGTCTGCCAACTCAAATGAACGATGGTAGTAAGTAGAAAGCACGTTCACTTTAACGTGAGGGTGGCTTAGGCGGCGGTCAGTAATGCGAGTCCATAGAACCGGGTGCATCTCTGCCATGTTTGAGCCCCAAAGAACGAAAGCGTCTGCGTTCTCAAAGTCATCGTAACAACCCATTGGCTCATCGATACCGAATGCGCGCATGAAACCTACAACGGCAGAAGCCATACAGTGACGAGCGTTTGGATCAATGTTGTTTGATCGGAAGCCTGCTTTCATTAACTTTGACGCAGCGTAGCCTTCCATTACTGTCCATTGGCCTGAGCCAAACATACCTACGCTTGTTGGGCCTTTATTCTCGAGGGAAGCTTTCCATTTCTCAGCCATGATGTCGAAAGCGTCATCCCAAGAGATAGGTGTAAATTCACCATCTTTGTGGAATTTGCCATCTTTCATTCGTAGCATCGGTTGAGTTAGACGGTCTTGACCGTACATGATCTTAGAAAGGAAGTAACCTTTGATGCAGTTCAGACCTTTGTTTACTGGTGCTTCTGGGTCACCCTGTGTTGCTACCACTTTGCCGTTTTGAGTGCCAACAAGAACAGAACAGCCTGTACCACAGAAACGACAAGGTGCTTTGTCCCATGTGATTTTGGTTTGATCAGAGCTTGCAATCAGGTTGGCTGCAGATGCTGGTAGTGTCACACCTGCGACAGCAGCAGCTGATGCAGCCGCGTTTGCTTTCACAAACGCACGTCTTGTCATTTTCATACTTCACCCTCGATTTGGGAATGTTGTGTTCCAGTGTCTTCTTCATCCGTTTCTTCAAGCCCAGTTTCGATTTGGTGATAAACCAATACCGTGCTTAAGACGTTCGGTAAATTATTAATGGCATCGATAGTGTCTGTGATGAAACCTTGGTTCTCAGTTTCAAGTACGACGATAATCTTGCCTTCAGGACTGTCACCATAGATTTCCGCATTTTCGTGTGCTTCTATCTTTTGTTTGATTTCGTCCAAATGTTCCGGCAGCACATGTACTACCAAACTTGAAATATGCACTTCATTTAGTGACATATAGCTCTCTCATTTATTTTTATTGCCTTTGGCCGACGACATTCGGCTTAGGCTGTTGTATTGCTCACATTGATGGATGAAGTCGGGCACACTGAAACACAGGCGCCGCAGCCGTTACACTCATCAAGGTCTAAATTGGGTTGTGCTACTTTCCCCAGTTCTAATTTGAACTGAATTGCCATCGGGTCGCACATATCCCCACAGCTTCGGCATTCGACATTTTGTTTTGCTAAGCAGTTATCGTTGATACTTGCTTTTGCTTGCCAAGGTTGTTCTGTTTCTGGCAAGAAAAGGGGCTCAGGACAGGCGTTTGCACATTGATAGCAAAATGTGCATTCATCGATGGAAAAATCGACCGAGGGGAATCCGCCATCACTTTTGGTTATAATCTTTGTTTCACAGGCCTCAATGCATTTACCGCAGCGAGTGCAATCGTCCGTAAACTGTTGCGGTTTAGTTAACCAAGGCAAACGTACGGCGTTGTCGGGGTGCGCTTTTCTTGCAAAGAGTCTTCTTCTGGAAAGGTCTACCACTTAGTCACCTCGAAACTTGGAACCCAAACTAAGCATAGTCCACAATTTTCATTAATAAACTGTCATTTAAACTAACGAAATTGTAGTTTTTGACATATTTGTATAAATACCTCTTAGGGGGTAAATGGTATGCAATATTGTTTTGGATCAATAAATTCCGTCGCAGGTGATCACATATTGATAAAGTTGAAAGGTAATGGGTTCATTGCACGTACAAATAGGATTGTTAATGGGCGAGGAACTCAGATTGTTTAAAAATGTGAAAAAGTCGGTGACGCGCACGATTGCGTCCGCGATGCTTCTTATTTTGCTGCTCTCAGTCGCTACGACTGGTTTTGCGATTTTTACGTTAGCGTCCAGTTTGAACGATGCTGAAGCCGTCAATGTTGCTGGCTCGATGCGAATGCAAAGCTACCGTCTAGCGAATGATATTCAGGTTAAATCTGTTGACTATTCTTCACATATTGACGCATTTGAAAATTCGATATATTCACCTTCAATGAAAGCGCTTCAGCATTGGTCTGTGCCTGAAGACATCACTCACGATTACTACCGTCTTATTATCAGATGGCATGAACTCAAGGCGGTGCTTAGAGGAGACAACCCGGCAGAATATCAACTCCTAGTGGCCGGTTTTGTTGAACAAATCGATGAGTTTGTATTTAAGCTGCAAAGCTTTTCGGAGCAAAAACTGATTAACTTAGCCTGGATCGGCGGGTTAGGGTTGGGTGGCATCCTTTGTGTCAGTATGTTTGTCGTTCATTTTGTGCGCCTCGAAGTTGTTCGGCCTCTGCGTGCCTTAGTTTTTGCTAGCGAGCAAATTAAAAATCGCTCATTCAATATATCGCTCAATGTATCTAGCGATAATGAAATGGGAATACTGACTCGAACCTTTAACCGGATGGCGACAGACCTTGGTAAGTTGTACCGAGGATTAGAGCAAGCGGTTGATGAGAAAACACGTAAATTGCAGCATGCCAACCAGTCTTTAGAAGTGCTGTATGACTCGTCAAAAGAACTCACGGCGTCGCGTATTAATCAAGACAATTTCCAGGCGATTTTGCAGCATATCGTCAGTCTTGAGGGCATTAAAGCGGTCAAACTTGAAATCGAGCAGCTGGGAGAACCGAGCTGGATATTGATGGAAGGAGAAGAATGCTGCCAAGATTGTGATGAAGATTGCCACGGTAAAGCCTTGATGCTAGATGGTGAGCACTTGGGCTATTTATATTGGAAAGCAGGGTTACCTTGTCCGAACGAGGCTCTTATTGACAACTTCGTGCAGATTTTATCACGCGCTGTGTATTACAATCGGGCGCAGCGCCAAGCAGAACAAATTCTGCTGATGGAAGAGCGAGCCACTATTGCTCGGGAGTTGCATGATTCATTGGCTCAAGCACTCTCTTACTTAAAAATTCAGGTCGCTTTGTTGAAGAGAAGCGTAAAGAACTTGCCTGACGAAAAGGCGATCGCGCAGGCTAATCAAGTTATTGCCGAGCTAGATACGGGCTTATCTGCGGCTTATACGCAGTTACGCGAATTACTGACGACGTTTCGTCTTACGATTAAAGAGGGCAGTTTTGGCCAAGCATTGCAAGACATGGTTGAAACGCTCAGTGAACAAACTGCTGCGGACATTACGCTAAAAAATAGACTTTCATCAACTGAACTGGACGCACATCAGCAGGTTCATTTACTACAGTTGATAAGAGAAGCGGCAATTAATGCTATCAAACATGCGCAAGCAGATAATATTCACATTCAATGTCTCGATAATGATGGAAAAGTCACAGTAACCGTTAGCGACGATGGAATAGGCTTTGAACATCAAGACGAAAAATTAAATCATTACGGTATGAGTATCATGCAAGAGCGGGCCGCTAGACTGCATGCCGATCTTCACATCGAAGCATCGATAAACAAAGGTTGTACCGTAAAATTAGAATTCCAACATAGTAAGGAAGTAAACAGTGACTGTGTGTAAAGTAATGCTGGTGGATGATCATCCACTCATGCGAAGAGGTATCCACCAGCTTTTAAGCTTTGAGCCTGAGTTTGAGGTTATTGCAGAAGCAAGTAATGGCGCGGATGCAGTAGCGAAAGCGCATGAGCTGGAACTGGATCTTGTACTTCTTGATCTTAATATGAAAGGCATGTCTGGCCTTGATACTTTGCAAGCACTGCGTGCAGATGGCTGTGAAGCCAGAATTGTCATTCTAACCGTTTCAGATAGCCCAGCAGATATAGAAGCAATAGTTCGAAGTGGTGCCGATGGCTATTTATTGAAAGACACTGAGCCTGATGAGTTGGTTGAGTTGCTAAAACAAGCGCATCAAGGGGACAAGGCATACAGCCAAGAAGTTTCTAAGTATTTGAGTGAACGCTCAGAGCAAGAGGACGTGTTTGATACACTGACCGATCGTGAATCTCAGATCTTAAGAGAGGTGGCAAGAGGTTTCCGCAACAAGCAAATTGCCGATCGTCTTTTTATCTCTGAGTCTACGGTTAAAGTACATATGAAGAGTTTACTTAAAAAGCTTCAAGTTCCTTCTCGTACTGCAGCAACCGTCCTTTATCTTGAGCGCTTTGGCGACATCAAATAACATTGTTGGATTTGAATCTGTAATGATAAATAAAATCAAATAGTTATATTGATTCTGACAAGTAAAAAAACCGCCTAACAGGCGGTTTTTTTACTTGTCTGGGCGAATAGAGTACAAGTCACTGTTGTGCTTACCACACTCCAAATAGTACTGATAAGCCACTTTTTTGCTTTCAGCAATGACTCTCATGCAGTGCATTTTCCCCTGTTCAAAATATCGAATCTCATATTCTACACTGGTATCAAGTTGCTCAGCGGCTGCCATACTTCGCCTCCATAAACCATCCAAAAAACATCCATGCAAATTATATGCCGTTATAGGGAGCGTCGTTCGGTACGTTTTTTAGCCGATAATTGCGCTCTAACTCACTTTTTTGCGGATAGCTGTGATCAAAAAGTTAATTTCAAACTCTATATATTATTAAGGTGGCAATCAATATTTGTCACACTGGTGTAAGTTTGCCGCAATACTAAGTGATACAGGTTGAGTATAGAACTTAATCAACAGAAAAGGGAATACGAATAAGTGACTAAATTAAAGGATGTATCTAATAAGGCGCTTCGTTATGGCCTTCTATTTTGTTTCGTATTTCTGCTTGCCGGTTGTGCGAAAAAGTTTTTATACAGCAATATCGATTGGTTCGTGCTCGATTACTTAGAGGACTATGTCTCGTTGCAAGGGGAACAAGAAGTCCTAGTGGAAGAGCGCTTATTACTGTTGGCAGACTGGCACAAGAAAGAGGAGTTACCATTATATATCGAACATTTAAAAGACCTTGAGAGATTAAAAGCGAGCGATATCACCTTAAATTACTTACAACAAAATCGAGATAGAATGCGAGCGCATTATGATAGAGTGGTCAGCAAAGCAGCACCAGATCTTTTTGCGTTAAGTTTGCAATTAACGAAAGAGCAAGAACGCGAGTTTTTGAGTAATGTACAAGAACATTATCAAGAGCGAAACGCAAAATATGCCGATAAGACAGAAGACGAAGTGCGTGAAATTATTCTGGATAACACTGAAGAGTGGATGGAAGAATGGCTGGGGAATCTATCAGGAAATCAGCGTCAATTAGCTCAAACATTTTCTCAGCAAGTTATTTTAAACAGCCCTTTATGGAGAGATTATCGAGCCACGGTATATCAAGAGCTCGAATACTTGTTCGACAACAAATCTAATGTTGTGACTTATCAAGATATATTTATGCGACTCTTGTTCGAGCCAGAGAGTTATTATAGTGAGCAGCTTTCTCAGAATATAGACTCTAACTTTGCATTGGTTGATCAACTGACATTAGATGTTTCTCGTTCGATGACCGATAAGCAATGGCGTCATTTTCGTGAAAAGGTTAAAGAGTGGCGAGTACTGGCTGAGGAACTTTTAGATTAAATTCATGCTTCAATGAGCGGAAGCAAAGCGCAAAAGCCTTTCTTATCAAAAAATGATTCAAAGCAAATTCTTATTGAACTAAGAGCGTAACATAGCGTGAGGTTTGATGAGGCAACGTCAGCTTATCAATGCATGATAAAGCCTCATCGTACAAAACAATGAGAATAAATATGAAACATTTAGTTGAAAGATTTCTTCGATACGTCACGTTTGATACCCAATCCAATCCACATGTGACGCTTTGCTCAAGTTCACCTGGTCAGCTTGTGTTTGCTGAGTTACTTAAAAAAGAGATGATCGAACTTGGCTTAAGTGATGTGACTTTGGATAAAAATGGCTACTTGATGGCTAAACTGCCAGCCAATGTTGATTATGAGGTTCCTCCTATCGGCTTCATTGCCCATATGGATACCGCGCCGGATGCATCTGGCAAAAACGTAAAGCCGCAATTCATCGAAGATTACCAGGGTGGCGATATTGCATTAGGGTTGGGGGATGAAGTGTTATCTCCCGTGCAATACCCAGATTTACATCACCTACATGGCCACAATCTTATTACTACCGATGGCACTACATTACTTGGCGCGGATAACAAAGCTGGTATCGCAGAGATTCTTTCCGCGGTAGCTCTGCTACTGGAAAACCCAGACATTCCACACGGCGACATTTGTATCGGCTTTACTCCGGATGAAGAAATCGGTCGTGGTGCAGATTTGTTTGATGTTAAAAAATTTGGCGCGAAATGGGCATACACTATAGATGGTGGCCCGCAAGGTGAGTTGGAATACGAAAACTTTAATGCAGCAAACGCTGATGTAATTTTTCATGGTGTTAGCGTTCATCCAGGTACTGCAAAAGGCAAAATGGTCAATGCGATGAACTTGGCTGCGAAATTTCAAGTTCAAATGCCCCAAGATCAAACTCCGGAAACAACCGAAGGTTACGAAGGGTTCTTCCATCTAAAATCGGCAGAAATGGGCGTTGCACGAAGCGAGCTAGGTTACATTATTAGAGACTTTGACCGTCAAAGACTTGAGGATCGAAAAGCCTTTATGCAGAAACTCGTCGATGAAATGAACACGGGTTTACGCCATGGTTCTGTAGAGCTAAAAATAAAAGACAGCTATTACAATATGAGAGAAATGGTTGAGCCTTACCCTCATATCATTGAGCTGGCAAAGCAAGCGATGGAAGCGTGTGATGTGGAACCGATTATAAAACCTATTCGTGGTGGTACAGATGGTGCTCGTTTATCTTTTATGGGTTTGCCGTGCCCGAATATCTTCACCGGTGGTTTTAACTTCCACGGAATTCATGAGTTTATTTCTGTTGAAATGATGGAAAAATCAGTACTCGTTATTGTCAAAATTGCTGAGCTCACAGCGAAAAAACACAGTTAAAAGACTACGTCGAGACCTCTTGCAGATTTAATAACAAAATAGCCCAGATCTCTCTGGGCTATTTAACTATTAAGATGGGATACTAGCGCACGTCTTTGTCTTCAATTTCAATGTCTTCTAGCGGTAACCAGTCGACTTTCACACCCGCTTGATCGAACATATCTTGACTGACTTGGATTTTATCTCCCCAGCGAGATAAAAAGTCTTCAGACTGCTCAGGGCAGTGTACGTGTGAGATCCCTGTTTGAATGATCTTTGCCGCGCAGTTAGGGCAAGGAAAATGCGTTACCCAAATATCACATCCGTCTAAGTCACGTTTTGAGAACAAAATTGCGTTCTCTTCCGCGTGCAGTGTTTTAAGGTATTTCAACTCGCGCTCATCGGTGTCGACACTGTCAGAAACACCATGCGGATAGCCATTAAATCCAACAGATACAATGCGATTCTGTTTAGTAATAACGGCACCGACTTGTGTTGATGGGTCCTTACTCCAAGACGCCACTAGTTCTGCCATCTGGTAAAAGCGTTTCGCCCATTTAGAAATCATAGTCATCCTCTCTGTCGAAGGCGTTGAATTAATTGAATGATAACCCATTTATATTAAAAAAATAGTCAAAATCGGGGTCTTGAGTATGAAGGCGTCACTTTTTACCTTTTTAGCCACAAAACGTTCTTATCTTGAGCACTGAATCTCACTTTACGCCCGAATACAATACTCCCGTTAGTGTTTCCAAGCACACGCTAAAATTCGCGATCTCCTAAGGCGTATATTAAATAGTTATGATTGAGTTGTATGTATATTGCTCATTGAATACCACTGTTAACTAAATTACTTTATTTTCCTTTTGTTTCTCATGTTTACATTTAGAAACACCTTGGGCGCTTTTCAGTGAAGTTTTCAGTGGCAGCAAGGAGTAAGGTTGATAGGAATTCAACAATATCCTGTTCTATAAAGACGGTAAATACATGCAAAAGAAACCACTTGTCGCACTAATGGCGGCTACAGCAATCCTCGCTGGATGCGGGGAAGCTAATAATGCCCAAACGAAAGGTCAAGCGCCTCTCGTAGTGACTCAGGATGTCACGGTTATCGACTACCAACCGAGCAAGTCTTATATCGGTCGCATTGAAGCAGTAGAAGATACCAATATTACCGCGCAGATTTCTGGCTACTTAAAAGCTCGTCACTTTGAAGAAGGGCAAATGGTAGAAAAAGGGCAGCTCCTTTACTCTATCGAGCCATCTTCTTTTGAAGCCCAAGTCGCGAGTGCTAAAGCCGCACTTGCACAAGCTAAAGCGGCGCTAAAAAAAGCCGAATTAGATCATACTCGAGGTAAAAACTTGTTGCCTCGCGGTAGTATCTCTCAATCTGAGTTTGATGCTTTAACTGCGGCACTTCTTGGTGCGAGAGCAGAGCTAGAAGCGGCAAATGCTCAACTTAAACTTGCTGAAGTTAACCTTTCCTATACTCAAATCCGAGCACCTTTTAGCGGACGTATTAGTGATACCAAAGTTAGTACGGGTGATCTGGTTTCTCCGTCATCTGGCGTGCTGACAACTCTGGTGAGTTTAGATCCAGTTCATACCTCATTTAGTGTGAGTGAGCGTGAGCGTTTAGCCATGGGTATGGATCAAGTCAAAGGCGACGGCTCAGCAGAATCAAACCGCGTTGAAGTTCAGCTTGAACTGGAAAATGGACAGTTTTTTGAGCATCTCGGTAAGCTTGATTTCTTAGGTAATCGTATTGACACCAAAACGGGTACGATTGCTATGCGCGCGCTAGTGCCAAATCCAGAGCAGAAGTTACTTCCGGGTCAACACATAAAAGTGAACTTGAGAGATAAGAATACGAAGGACGTTATTGTTATTCCACGACGTGCCGTTCAAACTGACTTAGAAGGTGACTTTGTGATGGTGATGACTGAGGGAAATGTCGCAGAGCGTCGTAACGTAGAGCTTGGCCCTCAGGTTGAACAAGGTATTATCATTCGAGAAGGGCTCGATCAGGAAGATACAGTTATTACACAAGGCCTACAACGTGTGCGTAATGGTGTAGAAGTGCGCCTTCAAGCACCTGCTGAAGACAAGCAGTAGGGGGCACTATGTTAAGTCGTTTCTTTATTCAGAGACCTAAATTCGCGCTGGTTATTTCGATCATATTAACGCTAGCTGGCGCGATCTCACTGGCGATTTTGCCAGTGGCGGAGTACCCACAGATAAGTCCGCCATCAGTCAGCGTTTCGGCATACTACACCGGTGCGAGTGCGGAAGTTGTCGAGCAGGCCATTGCGGACCCCATAGAGACCTCAGTCAACGGCGTTGAGGATATGATATACATGTCTTCAAAGAGCGCGAACGATGGCTCTTACAGCCTAAACGTCACGTTCGATGTCGGCACCGATCCAGATATGGCGCAAGTTAACGTGCAAAACCGCGTGTCACAGATTGAGTCAAAACTGCCTCAAGAAGTTCGCATGGTTGGTGTGACGGTGAAAAAGCGTTCACCTGACTTGCTGATGGTACTTAACTTCTATTCACCTGATGGCAAATACGATGATCAGTTCTTGATTAACTACATTAACTTGAATGTAAAAGATCAGTTGGCTCGTGCGAAAGGTATCAGTGAAGTTAACGTGATTGGTGGTGGCGAATACGCAATGCGTGTTTGGTTAGATCCTGAAAAAATGGCCAACCTTAAGCTAACCACGTCAGACGTATACGCCGCTTTGGCTGAACAGAACGTTCAAGTTGCGGCAGGGCGTGTAGGTGCAGCACCATACAACAATCCGCAAGAAGTTCAGTTTAACCTTGTGACCAAAGGTCGCTTGGAAAGCGTGAGTGAGTTTGAGAACGTAGTCCTTCGAGCTAATCCCAATGGCTCTACGGTTTATCTGAAAGATGTTGCTCGCGTTGAACTAGGCAAAAAGTTCTACGATGGTAACGGTAAGTTCCGTGGCCAGGACGCGTCAATCGTTGCGTTGTCTCTTCAATCGGATGCGAATGCGTTAGAAAGTGGTCAGGCCGTCATGGAGCTCCTTGAAGGCTTGAGCAAAAACTTCCCAGAGGGAATGGAATACGAGACCAGCTACGATACAACCGTGTTCGTATCTGAATCGATCAAAGGGGTAGTAAAAACACTGATTGAAGCGATTCTATTGGTGATTGCTGTAACTTACTTGTTCTTGGGTAGTGCGCGTGCAACGTTGATTCCTGTTGTCGCGATCCCCGTTTCTCTGATTGGTACGTTTGCCATCATGCAGGCAACGGGCTTCACCATTAATACGGTTACTTTGTTTGGCTTGATCCTTGCGATTGGTATCGTGGTGGACGATGCGATTCTGGTTATCGAAAACGTCGATACTACCATGGCGAAAGACCCAAGCATTTCACCGCGTAAAGCGACGTTGCTAGCGATGAAAGAAGTAACGGGCCCAATCATCACGTCGACCTTGGTTCTACTTGCGGTATTCATACCCGTCGCCATGCTGCCAGGTATCACCGGTATCATGTATCGCCAGTTCGCTTTGACCATCTGTATTTCGGTTGTGATTTCATCCATCAATGCATTGACGCTGTCTCCAGCACTTTGTTCTCTGGTATTGAAGCAGGGTGGGGGCAATACCGCTAACTGGTTCCAGGCTTTCAACAGAGGCTTAGAGCGCATCACTACGCGTTATGGCCAGATCGCTGGTTTCTTGGTGAAGAAGTCTTTACTGCTCGTGACGTTCTTTATAGTTGCTATCGCAGCGGTCACTTTCTTTGCGAAAACCACCTCTACAGCGTTTGTTCCTCAAGAAGATAAAGGCATTTTGCTGGTTAACGTACAGCTACCAGATTCAGCCTCTTTATCACGTACTGAAGAAGTCACCAATGATTTAATGAAAATGATCGGTGAAGAGCCTGGTGTGGATGGTGTGACGGTTGCGAACGGTTACTCGTTTATGACAGGCGCAGCAGCATCAAACGGTGCTTCTGTATTTATCAAATTGCATGACTGGGATACTCGTAACTCGCTGCAAGGAGAGCACTCTGCTAATGCTATCGCGGCACGTATTAACGGGCGAGCGGCGACAGAGTTACCTCAAGCGGTTGTTTTTGCGATGGGACCACCGGCGGTTCCAGGTATGGGCGCTGCGTCTGGTTTTGAGTTTGTGCTTGAAGACACGCTAGGGCGAAGTCGTACCGACTTGTCGATGGTCATGGGAGAAATGATCCAAGCGGCTAACCAAGCGCCTGAAATTGCCTACACGTTTAGCACGTTCCGCGCGAATGTTCCGCACTACTACGTTGATATCGATCGTGAGAAAGCGCAGCAATTAGGTATTTCGCTGTCGTCTATTTTCCAAACCTTGCAAGGCAACTTAGGTTCGCTTTATGTGAATGACTTCACCATGTTTGGTAAGAACTTCCGCGTAACCATGCAAGCTGATAGCCAGCACCGTAGCAGCATGGAAGATCTAGAGCGTTTCCATGTTCGTTCTTCGAACGGTGATATGGTTCCGTTAAGTACGCTAGTGAGCTACGAGCAAGTGTTTGAGCCTGATGTGGCATGGCGTTACAACATGTACCGCAGTGCTATCATTCAAGGCCAACCAGCACCGGGTTACTCTAGTGGTGATGCGATTGCCGCAATGGAACGCGTTGCTGCTGAAGTTCTTCCACAAGGGTACACGTATGAATGGACAGGTATGGCTTATCAGGAAGTGCTCGCGGGTAACCAAGCCATTTATGCGTTTGCGCTGGCTTTGATCTTCATTTACTTGTTTATGGTGGCTCAGTATGAGAGTTGGAGTATTCCACTGGCTATTATTTTGGTGGTCCCAGTAGCAACGTTAGGTTCCTTCCTTGCGTTGAATCTAACTGGCACGCCGCTTAACTTGTATGCCCAAATTGGTCTTGTCTTGCTCATAGCCTTGGCGGCGAAAAACGCAATTTTGATTGTGGAGTTCGCCAAGCAAGAGCGTGAAGAAAAAGATGCTGATATCGATAGTGCAGCGGTTAAAGGAGGCACGTTACGTTTCCGCGCTGTGAATATGACATCTTGGTCATTTATCCTGGGTATCTTCCCGCTTATCTTTGCCGCTGGCGCGGGGCACGTGAGTCAAAACTCACTCGGCGTGTCGCTGATTGGTGGTCTATTGTGTGTGCTTCTAGCAGGTACATTCTTGATCCCAGGCTTCTACGCTCTGGTGCAAAGACAGCGTGAGAAAGTTCATGGCGGCAACACCAAGCTGGTTCCTCTTGATGATGAATAATCACATCCGAAGTGCGCAGTAAGCACGAAGTGACAATTGAAAAAAAGCCCGAAGCAATGATTGCCTCGGGCTTTCTATTTTGAAAAGGGTTATTTTAGCGCAGTTTTGAATTGTGCAACGGCTTCATCCATATCATGAGCTTGAGCAGAGACAGAGTTCACTTCATGCAAGCATTCCTGAGCGGATTGCATGTTATTCTCAGATATTGCGTTTAGCTCGGTGATTGAACCGCTAACTTGGTTCATAACGATACCTTGTTCTTCAATTGCTGAAGCTATGCGCTCCGAATTACCTTGAATTGAATGCATGTCAGTGATGATCTGCTGTAGGCTAGAATCCAGTTTTTCAGAAGCATTAAGTGTTTGTTGCCCTTGAGCGTTACATTGATCAATATCAGCAACAACTGTAGACATTTGAGTTTGAATATCTGCAACGACCCGCGTGATTTCCTCAGTGGATTGATGAGTTCGGCTAGCTAGGGCGCGTACTTCATCGGCGACAACTGCAAACCCGCGGCCTTGTTCGCCTGCTCGCGCGGCTTCAATTGCTGCGTTGAGAGCTAGTAGGTTGGTTTGCTCTGCAATTTCTTGGATGATGTTCACGGCACCACCAATTTTATCTACATGCTGATTCAGCGAGCCAATCGACTGCTGGCTGTTTGATAAAATCGTGGTTAGTTGACCGATGTTGGTTACCGTCGCCTCAACAACTCCTCGACCTTGTTCGGCATTATTCGCTGCCTGATGTACGCCTTCTACCGCAACTGATGTGCTTTCAGAGATTTCACCTATTGTGGCAACCATTTGCTGAACTGCCGTCGCCATTGATGCAGTGTGGTCAGTTTGAGTGTGGAATTGCTCCATAACGCCTTCTAACTCACGATGCATATTATCGGTACTTGCAGTGAGTTGCGCCGATTTTTCTTGGGTACTACTAATTAGATGCTCAAGCTTATCCAATAGGTCATTGAGGTGATGACTGATATCAAATAGCTCGTCTTGACCTTTCAAATCAGATCGAAGTCCCATATTGTTCGTTTCGCTGATACTTCGAATGGTGCCAAGTAAGCTATTCACTCGCGTATTGATTGAACGTGAAATTTGCCAAATCAATGCGAAAATAACGACTAAGATCAGAGCTGTAATGACCTGCTTGATGGTCGACATTTGTTCATCACGTTGTGCGGCAGCAGAGCTAAGGGCTGTGGAAAAGGTTTCAAATTGCTCTTCTACGGCATGAGATAATGCGCGAGTTTCACCGAGTAGGCCTTTGTCATAAGCAACCCCAACAACTTGCTTTTGGGCCGCCAATTGCTTACCTGTTTTGATAAGCTCAGGAGCATATTGCCCCTCAAGCAAGTCACTATTGAATAGTCCTGCTTTTACCGCAGAGTCAAAACGGACTAATGCCAATAACTGCTGGTGGTCTGAACGTTGTTTTGCTTCTAATAGTGCTTGTTCGTAACCAGCGAGAAGCCCACTCTTTGAATCAAGCCCGTATCGTTGGTAAGCGCTGACCAGATTCTGAAAGCCCCTTTGGTATGCGAGCAAGTCTTGCTTAAATTGTTGACTGGAAGGTAATTCATTACTCTTGAGTATATTCGCAAGCTCTTTTTCTGTGTCTGTAAACTTGTCAACATTGGCGTCAAACTTATTTAGATATTTGTCATTACTACGTAGTAGGAAATCTTTTTCATTTCTGCGTAAGTTGAGTAAGCGTATTTCTAGATCACCAACGAGTTTGATGGCGTGATTAAGGTCATTGCTCTTATTTTCAAAATGGGATGACGTACCCAAAAGGGCCACGATGCCTAAAATGGCGATAACTCCGAGGAAGTAGAGTTTTTGCCTAATAGTCATATTGTTGTTTCCTGAATAAGTAACTAAAAAGAGAAATCCAATGAGATTTCCAAGGGCTAGCAAACGTTGTTCAACTAACATGTCGAGAAAACGACATGCACTAATACAGCACTTTTTTACGTTGCTGTTTTTTCGCTCCGTGCTTGTTTTTTGTATCAAGTCGTCGGCGTTGAGAAGCGCGGGTTGGTTTCGTTTTAATACGCTTCTTCTCCTGTAAAGCGGCAGCTTTTATCAATGCTTGAAGCCGATTTAGGGCGTCTTCCTTATTTTGTTCTTGTGTCCGAAATTGTTGCGCTTTGATGATGATCACGCCATCTTTACTTATACGACTATCAGAAAGTGCAAGTAATCGCTCTTTGTAAAAGTCAGGTAAGCTGGAATTCCGGATATCAAAGCGCAGGTGTATAGCGGACGCTACCTTGTTAACGTTCTGGCCACCATTTCCTTGAGCTCTAATTGGGGATAATTGAATTTCCCACTCTTGAATTGTGACGGAGTTCGAAATTTTGAGCATGATAAGTAAATGCCGGTAAGGACGATTGAAAGAGCTGATAAATTAACATTACAGATGCACAAATAGAAGAAAAGACATGAGCACGATTGATTTTAGACCCTATGAGGGATTCATATTTGATATGGATGGTACTCTAATCGATACCATGCCAGCCCACTTGGCAGCTTGGCAAGCAACTGCTGAGCGTTTTGATTTTCCGTTTTGCCAGGAATGGTTTCACAGTTTGGGAGGGATGCCGAGCTTTAAAATTGTTGAGGAACTAAATCGTGTGCATGAGCTTTCGTTAGATCCTAAAACTGTCGCGACATTTAAAATGGAAACATTCGCTGCTATGGAGCTTCATGGTGACGTTATTCCTTGCACGAACATCGTGTTAGAGGAATATTTAGGCCATAAGAAAATTGCAGTCGGGACTGGCAGCCAACGAGAAAGTGCCATGCGCTTATTAAGTCATGCAGGTTTATTAGACAAGTTGGATGTTGTAGTAACCGCGAGTGATGTAGAGAACCATAAACCCTTTCCAGATACCTTTTTGGTGGCCGCGGAACAACTCGACTTGGAGGCGTCACAGTGTCTTGTGTTCGAGGATACTGAGTTGGGGAAGCGAGCGGCGCATGCAGCTGGTATGGATTGCGTTATGGTGCAAGATAATGAGTTGATCTTTTTCCCAAAACCATAGTGGCAATATCCCTTAATATGAGATCAAAATGGGGTGCAAATGCACCCCATTAATTTTTACCACATCATCGATCATGAATCATAGATGCTTATTCTGGTTGAACTAGCTCTTGGTATTCAAATGAAGGTACCACAACTTCTACGCGACGGTTTTTCTCACGACCTTCGCGAGTGCTGTTGTCAGCAACTGGGTTTTCTTCACCCATACCTTTAACTGTCAAACGATCTGAACCAATGCCAGCTGCGGTTAGGTAATCAGCAACAGATTGAGCACGACGCTCAGACAGTTTTTGGTTGTATGCCGCAGGGCCTGAGCTATCCGTGTAACCAGTAATCTCTACTTGAGCTTGAGGATATTCGTTCAAGAATGAAACAAAGTTGTCCAGACGTTCAGAAACGGACTCTGTTAACTTAGCACTATCGAATTCAAACGTACCTGTACCGTACTCTTCTTTGTGCACCTTGCTCATCATCACTGGTTCTGGATCTGGCTCGATCACTTCTTCCGTTACAACTGCTGCAACAACTGGAGCTGCTGCAAATTTGTAGTTAACACCGATACCAAAGAAGTTAGCATCCATGTCGTCCCACACGTCGTCAGACATGTCTTGGTAGCGTTGGTATTCAGCGCGAACACTCCAGTTTCTATCGATCGAGTATTCAGCCCCCAAAGAACCTGTTGGGACAAAGTCTGTTTCGTCATCAGACATCATGTAAGCACCACCGATCTTAGCAAACAGATTCCAAGAGTCGTTTAAGTGCCAGTTGAATTTAGGTGCAAGTGTTAAAGCCGTTAGATTGCCGTCAATCGTATTAACCGTGTTAGCCCCTGACATCGAGTTAGCTTTGTAGTCGCCTAAGAAGTCTACGCCGTACTCTAGCCCAATGATATCGGTAAAGTCATAACCGATATGTAGTCCTGCACCGAACGCTTCATCATCACAAGGGCTATTTAGATAGCAAGCGTCGTCAAGTGTAGTCATGCCCACTTTGCCCCCGATGTACATTTCAGCTTGAGCAGAGTTTAAAAGCGCGCTACTACCAGCTACCACTGCTGCTACTGCAATTGCTACTTTGTTCATAATGTTTCCTTGTATTGATTGCATATTAACTTCTACTTCGTTTTATCAAAAAATTAGAAAAAACCAGCGTTTATAAGAAATTAGTTTAATATTCTAATCATTTCATATCAAGCAACAATATATTTGAACTTGATCAACATTTACTACCCAAAAATACCTCACAAACTTCTGATATTTCTTACATTGTAGTAAAGATTTTTTGGTGCATAAGAAAATTGATGATTATTTTGAACTTTTTTTCGTAAACTTTACTTTACATTGTGCGCGGTGGTTAACAGGTGGTTTTTATTTGCATTTATTTGCAAAAACTGATTGCAAGTCTACGCCTAAGCCGATAAGTTACTTAGACGCTAGACAGAAAATGACCACAGCCCTTGATGCTGCTCGCTTTGTGAACAATGTTGCAATGAGTTCAGTTGGTAAAAATGGGGTCGGAAATAAAACCAGGAAGTAGAAGTAATGTTTCAAACTGATGATGTAAGAATAAATAGAGTAAAAGAGTTATTGCCACCTGTTGCAGTATTAGAGAAGTTCCCAGCGACTGAAACCGCTTCTTCGACCACTTTTGATTGCCGTAACGCCATTCACAATATTCTTGAAGGAAAAGACGATCGATTACTCGTGATCGTTGGCCCGTGTTCTATTCACGATCCGGCTGCCGCGGTTGAGTACGGTAAAAAGCTAAAAGTACTACGTGATGAACTGGGCGAGCAGCTTGAGGTTGTTATGCGAGTTTATTTTGAAAAGCCGCGTACAACCGTTGGTTGGAAAGGCCTTATCAATGACCCTTACTTAAATGACACCTATAAGCTAAATGATGGTCTACGTATCGGACGTAAACTTCTTCTTGATCTAACCGATATGGGCTTGCCAACGGCAAGTGAATTCTTAGATATGATCACACCTCAGTACGTGGCGGATTTGATCAGTTGGGGCGCTATCGGTGCTCGTACGACAGAATCTCAGGTTCACCGCGAGCTAGCTTCTGGTCTTTCTTGTCCTGTAGGTTTCAAAAACGGTACTGACGGGAATATTAAAATAGCGAGCGACGCGATTCGTTCTGCAAGCGCTTCCCATCACTTCCTTTCAGTAACAAAATACGGTCATTCCGCGATCGTAGAAACCGCTGGTAATCCAGACTGCCATATTATTCTACGTGGCGGTAAAGAACCAAACTACAGTGCAGCACATGTAGCTCAAATTAAAGATGAGCTGGACACTGCAGGTCTGCCGAAAAAAGTGATGATTGATTTTAGCCATGCTAACAGCTCGAAGCAGTTCAAGCGTCAAATGCTGGTGTCTGATGATGTATCCGAGCAAATCTCTGGTGGCGAAGAAGCCATTTTTGGAGTGATGATCGAGTCTCATTTAGTTGAAGGTCGCCAAGACTTAGTGGATGGTAAAGCAGCCACTTATGGTCAGTCGATCACTGATGCATGTATTGGCTGGGAAGACACGGAAACGGTACTTCGTCAGCTTTCTGATGCAGTAAAAGCGCGCCGCAACAAGTAAGCTCAACAGAAAAACTTTATAAAAGCGAAAAGTGAATAGTGAAGAGCCAGAGGTACTATGCCTCTGGCTCTTTTTGTTGAGAATTACTCTCATATCTTTCTATTGTTTCTGCTTTCCTATATGTTATCTGTATACGTTGTAACCAAAAGGAATTTGGAATTGAATCGTAATGTATGGCTTCTATCCCTCTGCCAAGCCTTATTAATGACAGGGAATATTTTACTCATATCTGTTATTGCCCTTATTGGCAAAACACTTGCGCCGTCATCAAGTTTTATCACATTACCAGTTGCACTGCAGTTTTTGGGACTGATGGCCGCGACAATTCCTGCGTCGCTAATTATGGGCAAGTTGGGGCGTCGCCTTGGTTTTAGCCTTGGTAATGTCATTGGCATTTTGGGTGCTAGTCTAGCGACGTATGCATTAAGTCAACAAAACTTCTATCTGTTCTGCATGTCTACGTTTTTGCTTGGTGTTGGTATAGGTTTCGGTACTCTATACAGGTTTGCTGCCATTGAAGTGTGTGAAGAGTCGGCAAGGCATAGGGCGATTTCGATATCTATGGCGGGTGGGGTGTTAGCGGCGATCCTTGGGCCTAATCTGGCCGTGTACTCGCAGCAGTGGTCAGATGATGGCTTATACATTAGTGCATTTGCTGTGCTTGTCGTGCTTTATATAACCGCGTTGGTTGTGCTACAAACCATTCGTTTTCCACCTGCACACACGCAGGCGCTACACGCTAAGGCGGATAAGCTGAGACTGATTATTCGTCGACCTAATTTCATGCTGGCAGTTATCGCGGCAATGGTTGCGTACGCGGTGATGAACATTTTAATGACAGCAACTCCTTTAGCGATGATTGGTTGTGGCTTTGATTTTGATAAAGCGGCGGGAGTGATCGAATGGCACGTGTTGGGTATGTTTGCACCTGCGTTTGTCACGGGCCGTCTGATAGAGCGGTTTGGCGCTAAGAATATGATTTTGGCGGGTGGATTGCTATTTGTTGCTTGTATTGGAATTAATATACATGGAGTGTCTATCTGGCATTTTAGTCTTGCTTTAATCCTGTTAGGAATAGGGTGGAACTTTATGTTTATCGCAGCAACCGGGCTGTTTAGTCAAAGCTATGAAGCGAAAAACAGAAGCAAGGCTCAAGCGTTTAATGAATTCTTCGTGTTCAGTTGTGTCACCATCACCGCATTACTATCTGGTTGGCTTGAGTCTACCGTAGGTTGGCAGAATCTTAATTTGTATGTTCTTCCATTTGTGTTACTCGTTATCGCGATGTTTGCGTTAAAAACGAATAAAAAGCCAGAATCACAAACCGCTTAATTAAGTCTTAATATATAACCCGGCCTATCGTGTCGGGTTTGTTTATTAGCTCAAATCAACAATCTCCTCTTTATGTTTTTATCGATAATGTGAATTCCCACAATAAAAATGTCGATTTGATAAGACTTTTTATCTAACTTTTTGTAATAAAAATAAAAATCCTGTATATATCTTGCCGAAAATCAATAAAAACTAAAGAAGTTTCGTCTATGTCAGCCAATATTTCTCATAAAGCTCAAGAAACTCTCGTGAGGGAGTCTGAGGAACTCGTCTCAACAACGAACTTACAAGGCGTTATTACATATTGTAATGAAGCCTTTTGCCGCGTTGCTGAATACACTCACGAAGAACTTGTCGGTCAGAACCACAATATAGTTCGTCATAATGATATGCCTAAAGCCGCTTTCGGTGACATGTGGGCACGCCTTAAACAAGGTAAAGCCTGGCGTGGAATGGTTAAGAATGCCACTAAGTCTGGCGGTTACTATTGGGTTGATGCTTATGTCACCCCTATCTACGAAGACAACCATGTTGTTGGGTATCAATCAGTGCGCGTGAAACCAAAGCGAGAGTGGGTTGATATTGCGACAAAAGCCTACAAAAGCATGCGTACTGCAGAGAAGTCTGGTCGAACTTGGTCGTTGAAAATCAATGAAACCATTCGCTATGCGATTCTACTTGGTGCACTAACCGCACCTGCAACCGCATACGCGTTGGCTGTTGAAGGGCCGTTGGCTTGGCTTGCAAGTGCGTTACCTGCAAGTGTTCTGGCTCTGTTATTCCGCCAAGAGTTAATTGATACACCTCAGCAACTTAAAAAGTTACAAAAGCAATATGACAGCGTAAGTCGCTTGATCTATTCCGGTAACACGGCATTTTCGATTGCCGATTTCCATATCAAAATGCTATCCGCAAGAATTCGAACCGTGTTAGGAAGAATGACTGACTCCGCATTGCCTTTGCAGCATTGCGCCGAAGAGCTTAGTCAAACAACGGCAGAAGTCTCGGCTGCATTAAATCAGCAAAATACCGATATTCATCGTGTGCGAGATGCTACCCAAGAGGTGGAGTTGTCGGCAAATTCGGTTTCTTCGAGTACCAATGATGCCCATATGTTGATTGATGATACATTGAAGTCATGCTTGATGGCGAAGGAGACCATCGATCAAACGCACACCAATCTAGCGCAATTAAGTCTTCAAGCTGAAAAAGCGACGGAAACGACGTATCAACTGAGTGATCAGGCGCAGAAGGTGAACCATTTGATGGAAGAGATTGGTGGGATCGCAGAGCAAACCAATTTACTGGCACTTAACGCGGCGATTGAAGCAGCAAGGGCAGGGGAGCAAGGTCGTGGTTTTGCTGTTGTAGCTGATGAGGTCCGCGCGCTTTCTGGGCGTACATCCAATGCAACTGAACAAATCCAAGCTTCTATCTCCACTATGTTGGCAACGATTCAAAGTTGGCAGAAAGATATTCTGGCAAACAAAGAGCAAACCGATGCCTGTTCTCAAGTAGCAGAACAAAGCGCGTTGCGTTTGTCTGAAGTTGAACAGATGATGCAAACCATGAGTGGGCTGATGGTTGATGTAGCAGAAGCGGCGAATAACCAGTTAAAGCTATCTAGTGATGTAAACCAGCACATTCATTCTATCGCTTCGACCGCAGAACAAAACTTGGCAGCAACACATTCAGTTGAACAAAACAGCCGACAGTTGAAAGACCAAGTACAAGATTTCTATCAGCTCGCACTTCGATTTGAAGACAAATAGTCGTAACGAAAGTTGTGATGTTTATGTCCTGGCTGCGTTTATGCGAATAGGAGCCAGATAAAAGAAAGCCCCGCCATTGCTGGTGGGGCTTTTCAGTTTTCACATTCGCAATAGAGAAAACTGACTATCTTTTTACTGCAATTACGCGAGTAGCTCTTTTGCTGTGTTCACTACGTTTTCAGTCGTGAAACCAAACATTTTGAATAGTTCGCCAGCTGGTGCAGATTCACCGAATGAAGTCATACCGATGATGCGACCGTCGAAGCCTACGTACTTGTACCAGAAGTCAGCAATACCTGCTTCAATTGCGATACGTGCTGTTACGTCTGATGGCAGTACAGCTTCACGGTAAGCGGCGTCTTGTTTGTCGAATGCGTCTGTTGATGGCATTGAAACAACGCGTACTTTCTTACCTTCAGCAGTTAGCTGTGCTGCTGCTTCTACTGCTAGTTCAACTTCAGAACCTGTTGCGATAAGGATTAGCTCTGGCTTGCCTTCGCAATCTTTCAGAATGTAAGCACCTTTCGCGATGTCTGCTACTTGTTCTGCTGTGCGCTCTTGTTGCGCAAGGTTTTGACGAGAGAAGATAAGTGCTGTCGGTGCATCTTTACGTTCAATCGCTAGTTTCCAAGCTACAGCGGACTCAACTTGGTCACATGGACGCCATGTGCTCATGTTTGGTGTTAGGCGTAGCGATGCCATTTGCTCAACTGGTTGGTGAGTTGGACCATCTTCGCCAAGACCGATAGAGTCATGCGTGTACACTTGGATGTTCTGAATTTTCATCAGCGCAGCCATACGCATTGCGTTACGTGCGTACTCCATGAACATTAGGAATGTTGCGCCGTAAGGAACGAAACCACCGTGTAGCGCGATACCGTTCATGATCGCTGTCATACCGAATTCACGTACGCCGTAGTGGATGTAGTTACCAGAGAAGTCGCTTGCTTCTAGAGACTTAGAACCAGACCACATGGTTAGGTTAGAAGGTGCTAGGTCAGCAGAGCCACCCATGAACTCTGGTAGTAGAGCACCAAATGCTTCTAGAGCATTTTGAGACGCTTTACGTGATGCAATGTTTGCTGGGTTAGCTTGAAGATCAGCAATGATTTGGCTTGCTTTCTCTTCCCACTGTGCAGGAAGCTCACCGTTTACGCGGCGTTTAAATTCAGCTGCCAGCTCAGGGTACGCTGCTTCATAAGCTGCAAATTTCTCGTTCCACGCTGCTTCCTTAGCTGCGCCTGTTTCTTTCGCTGACCATTCTGCGTAGACTTCTTGCGGAATTTCAAAAGGACCGTGCTCCCAACCTAGTTCTTTGCGTGTTGCTGCGATTTCTTCTGCACCTAGTGGCGCACCGTGACAATCGTGTGAACCAGATTTGTTTGGTGAACCAAAACCGATGATAGTCTTAGTACAGATAAGTGTAGGACGTGGATCCGCTTTCGCTGCTTCAATTGCTGCGTTGATTGCGTCAGCATCGTGACCATCGACTGCAGGGATTACGTGCCAACCGTAAGCTTCGAAACGCTTAGGTGTGTCGTCAGAGAACCAACCTTCAACGTGACCGTCGATAGAGATGCCGTTGTCATCCCAGAACGCGATCAGCTTGCCTAGACCTAGAGTACCTGCAAGAGAACATGCCTCGTGCGAAATACCTTCCATCAGACAGCCGTCGCCCATGAACACGTAAGTGAAGTGGTCAACGATGTCGTGGCCTTCTTTGTTGAATTGCGCTGCTAGCGCTTTTTCAGCTAGAGCCATACCAACCGCGTTAGTGATGCCTTGACCTAGCGGACCCGTTGTGGTCTCGATACCTGGCGCGTAACCGTACTCTGGGTGACCAGGAGTTTTAGAGTGAAGCTGACGGAAGTTTTTCAGATCGTCGATAGACAACTCGTAACCTGCAAGGTGCAGTAGAGAGTAAATCAGCATTGAGCCGTGGCCGTTAGACAGCACGAAACGGTCGCGGTCTGCCCACTCAGGGTTTGATGGGTTGTGGTTTAGATGAGAGCGCCAAAGAACTTCAGCGATGTCAGCCATACCCATAGGTGCACCTGGGTGACCAGAGTTAGCTTGTTGAACACCATCCATGCTTAGCGCACGGATTGCATTTGCTAGATGTTTACGATCCATAGTGATTACTTCTCGATATTTGATTTAAATAGAGGGAACTCGCCGAAACAAGTTCAAATAGAATTTTTTGAAAATAGTGCTGATGGTAAAAGCGAGTAGACGGGCTACTCGCTTTTGGTAAGCAATTATAGCTTAGCTTCGATCATCGCTTCTAGTTTGCCTTGGTCAACGGCGAAGTTGCGGATACCTTCAGCCAGCTTCTCAACAGCCATTGGGTCTTGGTTATGTTCCCATAGGAATTCAGCGTGAGTCATTGGTGCTGGACGCTCAGCTGCGCCTTTAGAATCAACTAGTTTCTCAACTACTTCACCTTCAGCTGCTTCTAGTTCTGCAAGTAGAGCAGGAGCGATAGTTAGACGGTCACAACCAGCTAGTTCTAAGATCTCACCGATATTACGGAAGCTTGCGCCCATAACTACAGTTTTGTAGCCGTATTCTTTGTAGTAGTTGTAGATCTTAGTTACAGATAGTACGCCTGGATCTTCTTGAGCTTCGAAGTCACGGCCTTCTTTCGCTTTGTACCAGTCCATGATACGACCAACGAATGGCGAGATTAGGAATACGCCCGCTTCTGCACAAGCACGTGCTTGAGCGAACGAGAATAGAAGCGTTAGGTTACAGTTGATGCCTTCTTTTTCTAGGATCTCAGCTGCGCGAATGCCTTCCCAAGTTGAAGCCAGTTTGATAAGGATACGGTCGTTAGTGATGCCAGCATCGTTGTACATTTTCACTAGTTGACGAGCTTTCGCTACGCTGCCTTCCATATCGTAAGATAGACGAGCGTCTACTTCTGTAGAGATACGACCTGGGATAGTTTTTAGGATTTCTTTACCGATGTTTACTGCAAGCATGTCACAAGTATCTTGAACTTGTTGAGCTTTGTCGTTGCTCTGTGCTTTAGCGTATTCGATTGAAGCATCGATTAGAGGTGCGTACTCTGCGATTTGAGCGGCTTTAAGGATAAGAGAAGGGTTAGTTGTTGCGTCTTCTGGCTGATACTTTTTAATTGCATCAATCTCGCCAGTGTCTGCTACTACAGTCGTTAGTTTACGAAGTTGCTCTAACTTGTTGCTCATAATCGATCATCCTATTTAAATGGGCTTAAGCGTGATTTTTGTTATCACAGCTTGTGCATTTGCAAGCGAGTTAGCTAACCGTCTCATCGCATTTAATGAGACATCTGCTCAGCCAACTACGGAAAATTTCGTTACCGAACAAATGCTATGAACATTTGATCGATAGCTGAGTAAATGATGTGTCCATATTTATCCTATCTATGCTGAAAGTCAATCGCTGAAATGGACTTATAGTGAACTTCATCAACGTTTTTTTACTGTGTGTTTAGTGGTTAACCCAAATAAACGTTTGCCCTTATTGTTCAAAGCTTGAGCGTTGTCCAAGAGGGTAAAAAATTGTAGTGAGAAAATGTTATTGCGATGAGCAAATGTAGCGTTTAAATTGATAAAGAACATATGCTAAGTCAATGAGCATATGTTCACTTATTGCATACAATATCGATCCTCTTAAAGGGCGAGAGAAACCATGAGCAGTTCTAATCAAGATATTTCCATTGAAAACACGGATTTGTTGACAGAGATTTCCGTCGCGTATTATCAAGACGGTGCGACTCAGGAAGAGATATCGAGAAAATTTGCCATATCACGCGCAAAGGTCGGGCGAATGCTCAAGCAGGCACGTGATGAAGGCATTGTTGAAATTACCGTTAAATACCATCCGGTGTTCAGCGCCAAGATTGAACAACGTTTGATCGAGCGATTCGGCGTTAAGCGCGCGCTTGTTGCTCTTGATCAACCGAATGAAGAAGCGCAACGACTACAGGTATCGGGATTGGTGTCCAATTATCTCACTAGCACGCTCAAAAACGGCATGGTGGTGACGGTCGGACAAGGGCGCAACGTGTCGTCTGTCGCTCACCATATTGGTGTTATTACGCCGCGTGACTGTAAATTTGTGTGTGGCATTGGTGGTATTCACCCGCGTGGCGGTATGTATAACGCCGACCATATTTGTCGTCAGTTGGCGAAGAAATATGGGGGAACCTCTGAAACCCTTTATGCGCCGGCATACGCAGAAAATAGAGAACAGAAGTTGGCCTTCATGCAAAATGCAACCGTGAAACAAACGCTCGACCTAGCACGTAAAGCCGATGTTGCTTTGGTTGGTATTGGTGACATGAGCGAAAACAGTTACATGGTCGACTTAGGTTGGTTTACGCCTGATGAAGTGGTTCAGTCGAGACTTCAACAAGGTGTGGTAGGGGATTTTGCAGGTTATGACTTCTTTGATATTCACGGTAATGTAGCGAACACGGTAATGAGTGACCGAGTAATTGGACTTGGTATTGAAGAGTTTCGGCCGATCTCGGAAGTCATTGCGATCGCAGCTGAGAACAGCAAGCCACTCGCTCTACTCGGAGCATTAAGAACTGGAGCGATAGACGTGATCGCCACGAGCGTTAGTAACGCATTAACCGTGCTCAACTTAGATGAGCAAATGCACGGTAACGCGACATCTGAACGCTAACGGAAATAGTCGGCTTTTGATGTAGTCAGGCTATGAGGAGGGACAAATCACTCATAGCCAGTTTCTATTTCGAAATGACAAGTTTGGTTTAGAAGCTGCGTTTAGTTTATTGGAACACATCATCTTTAGATAAACGTAAGATACTTTGTTAAACAGACACTTGTCTTAACGCTCGATAGGTAGAGAGTGGTCAGCACCCCATTCGGTCCAAGAACCGTCGTACACCGACAGATTGTCTAGACCAATTTGATACGCCGCGAGTAATAAAATGCATGCGGTTACACCGGAACCGCAACTAAAAATAATCGAATTGTCACTATCTATCGTTAGTGCGCTAAATATCTGTTGCAACTCTGAGTTTGGTTTAATGTGACCGTTGGTCAAGAGTTCTTGAAACGGTAAGCAAACCGAATTTGGAATGTGCCCACTACGTAGACCTTCTCGTGGCTCAGGCACTTCACCAAGGAATCGTGCTTTGGCTCTGGCATCGATGATGTTGGCACTTTTATTGGTTGAATGAGCAAGAACATCTTGTGCACTCAAAAAGGCATTTTGGTTGAGCTTACCTGCAAAGTTACCTTCTTCGCTTGGTTGCGATAGGGTACTTTCAACAGGGAATCCGGCTTCAACCCAAGCGGGAAGGCCGCCGTTTAAGACTCGAACATTATCATGTCCCATAGCTTTGAACATCCACCAAGCTCTTGGCGCGGCTAAAGTGCCAGAGTTGTCGTAAACCACAATCAAATCTTCGTTGTTCAAACCGAGTTGTTGCGCACTTTGGTTGAAGCCTTCTTCTGTTGGCATCATATGCGGCAGGGAAGAACCGGGTAAGCAAAAGTCATTGTCGTAATCGAAGCGTAAAGTATTTGGAATCCACTTATCTTGAATCTTTTTGCCTTCAGAAGGGATTTGAAACGCAATACTAGCGTCGAGGAGCTTGACGTTAGGTTGGCCGAGAAGGCTATTGAGTTCATCAGTACTAATCAGTGCTTGCATTGTCTTTAGTTTGCTAGGTGGATAATCTTACTGTTTTACAACAAAAAAATCGCATGTTCAAAAGAACGATGCGATTTTTAAGCTTGAGATTGAAGATTTATGATGAAAGGTCGCTTTCGCCATGCCTTCAATCTATCTAGTTACATGGTCCAAGTGTTGTCTCCAGAAGTAATCACTTTCTGAATTGGGTCACTGCCGTCATAGAACCAAATTTCAACAAGTAGGCTACCTTGGCTATCAGAAACATTAAAGTCGACGTTTGCTGTACCGTTGTTGAGTGGAACCGATGCGACTTTGCTTGGATATTTTGCATCGTAGTTACCTGAACTGTTCTCGACAAACTCTTTGTACACGCTTAGGTGTGCACGTTGTGAAGAGAAACCACTGATGTTTACATTGAGCGTACCCTCCGTCACTGGGTTGTAGCTAAAGCCATCCGGTACTACTAGGCCCTGCATGGTTGCATTTTCTACAGTTACGGTAGTCTCTTCTACGGTTGTTTCTTCCTGTTGGGTTGTGTCTTCCTCTGCAACGGTGGTTTGGGTTGGTGAAGGTGGTGTACTGTTACCACCTCCGCCGCCACCGCCACAAGCCGTTAGTGCTAATCCCATGATGATTGTGATAAGTGCTTTCATAATGTTATCTCCCTATGGAATGTAGCATTTGTTAGGTGTTGGAGCGGTGTGCCAATCTGTGCTTCGTTCGCCACCAGACTCAGCCCAAGTTTGGAATTGAGGGTATGCATCGACCATGTCTACACGCTCTAGCGGCCAATCCCAATCTTCTACTATCAACAGTGCCCAAGGTAAGTTGTTTGCTGTTTTGAAGTACACACCTTGCGCAGGGTCACTTGCATCGACGCCGACACCGAAGAGGTTTTGGTCATCAAACTGTTCTGTTGGTGCTTGGTCTGCTAAGTGAACTTCCCACTTACGCCCTGGTTGGAAAGTAATACCATCGCCATGGTAAGTGCCCGGTGTTGCAAAGATGAACGGGTCGTATGGCATGGCTTGAATTGCTGAACGGTCAGAGCCTTCAGTGAAGTACACATTCAAGGTAAAGGTGAGTGAAACGTTATCATCACAGCCAGACTCGGTACGGAAGTAGCTACAGCTGCTCGCCGCGTGTGTGCTTAAGTCTTCACTGATGATGAAAATGGCTTCATCAGAAATACTTTCCAAGCCATTAGATGCTTGTTCTACACCATTGAAGGATAGCGTCGTTAATCCATTTTCAATCGAGCTTCTCAAAACACCCGGTAGTCGGATTGCGAAGCCATTTTTGTAACTTGCGCCGTAAGCCGCTAGGTCACCAGTAATTTGAATATTCTCAACATGACCAGCAAGACTGGTTTCAGTGATGCGGAATTTCACGACCACATCGTTCATATCGTAGTCTGCGGTGTATGGCCAGTTATCTTCGTAAGCGACGGTGGCGTAATCTTCTGCACTCGGGAAATATTCCACTGAGTAGCCATTACCAGTAATGGTAATTGGGTAATCTTCCACCTCACCAGATGTCGAACCACCATCGTAGTTTAATCCGGTTTGTTGGCTAAAGCGGAATCGGCTCCAGCTAGACCCTTCCGTTGCAGCGGTTGAAACGACAAACGGTAGGGGATTATTACCCGCAGACAGTAGTTGGTCAGTAAAGACTTGTTCGCCTTCATCATTAAAGTCACCATCGCGGTTCCAGTCAAACCATGCTGATAGGTAACCAGAAGTAGAAGCAGTCACATTCACAATTGAGCTTAAGCCTGGGTCAAGTGCGGATACAAAACCAACACCATCTTCATCGGCTGTGCCCACAGAGTTGTCGTTTGCTTGACCGTCGGCATCACCATCAGGAGCGACTGAACCAAGCCAAGTTACACCGTCGACTTCGTGGCGAGGACCGTTTGACGCAAGTGTTGTGTGGTAGCTGTCTGGAGCATCACCGAAATCAATTGGCTCGTCTTCGTTAATCACCGGAGCATTTGCACAACGTGCGCCATCATTTTGGCTTGAGCTTGGACCGTTGGATACAAACTCAACCGCAGGAACGATACCTGCTGCGATATTGGCTGCGTTACCTTCCGAAAGGTCAACGCGATAGATTTTGCCATCTTGGTTACGTGACACGTAGTAGTTGCCGTTTACATCGAAGTAGCCAGCACCAAATGTGCCTTTCTCACCTGTGTCACCTATCGCAGTTGCGCTACCATTTGATGGGTTGAACTGATATAGCACACCAGAGTTGTTGTCGATGCCGTAAAGGGAGCCATCACCTGGATGAAATGCAAAGTCGGTTAGGTTCACAGTCGTTGTTGAGCTGATTTTCACGATGCTCAATGTCGCATTTGGATCAGAATCGAGCGGAGAAAGGTCAATGGAGAAAAGTCCTTTGCCTTTGCGGTACAAGTAGTAGACGTGGTTGTAAACGTCACCTACGTAAAACGTGTGGTCGGTAGGAAGACCCGAAACATCAAGTGTCTCTGCTTGGAAGTCTTGACCAAGACGAACAATCTTTTTGTTTGTGGTGTCGTAGCCGTAGATATAACGGTCAGTGAAGTTAAAGCCTACACCGTTGATGCCCGAAGCCAAACCTGTGTCGTCCTCTAAAAGAGTCGTAGAGCCTGTAACCAAATTGACGCCATAGATTTGAACCGGGGTTGATTGGAATAGGTATGCTTGGCTTGGGCACGTATCAAATGGCGCCGCTTGTGCATAAGCGCTAACTATTAGAGACCCAAGTAGTAGTGATGTCCTTTTCATAATTCGCCCTCTCATTGGTTCGTGATATATGCAATGAAAGGAATGTGCCAACTTTTAAATTGTTGAATTTTATGAAGTTAAAATTTGTAAGAAGAAGGGTTTTAAATCTGATTGTCAAAATGAGAAAAAAGCCCAACATCGAGTTGGGCTTTTTGGGAATGATTAGAGGTTTAGAACTAACTACAAACCGGACAGGTTGGCATTTTCATCAGATTCATTTCTCGCCAAGACATGCTGAGCGCGTCCAAAATCAGAATTTTGCCTTTCTTTGGTTGGCCGTAATCAGCAATCACTTTGATCGTCTCCATCGCTTGTACTGCGCCAACAATACCCACAACAGGAGCCATGACTCCGGCTTCGACACAACTTAACGCACCGCTGCCGAAGAGGGCACTTAAGCACTGGTAACATGGTTGAGTTGGGTCGTCGTAAGTAAACACACTCACTTGGCCTTCCATACGAATAGCCGCGCCTGAAATTAGCGGTGTTTTAGTCGCAAAACATAGGCGGTTAAGTTGATTGCGCGTATCGACGTTATCTGATGCATCGACAACAATAGTGTGTTGCTTAATCAGGCTCTCTAACGCGGTATCATCAAGACGTTTTGCGATGGTATCTACGACAATGTGCGGATTAAGTTCACGTAGTGCATTGGCCGCCGAGTCTACCTTCTTACGACCAATATCCGCATCGTGGTGCAGCACTTGGCGCTGAAGGTTAGACAACTCGACGATATCATCATCAATCAGCGTGATTTTACCGACACCAGCAGTCGCCAAATATTGGCTTGATGCGCAGCCTAAACCGCCAGCACCAAGCATCAATACCGATGCTTGTTTGAGTGCTTCTTGTCCTTCAAAGTCAAACTGACGAAGAATGATTTGGCGGTTGTAACGCAACATTTCCTGATCGGAAAGAATATCCACAACGTCTTCCTAGTAAAGGGTTGAGTTGAATAGTTGAATCTGAACCGTTTCGCCCACTTCAACTCGGCCGCGTTCACGTTCCAAGACAACAAAACAGTTCGCTAGGCTCATTGAGCGGAATGCACCAGAGCTTTGGTTACCGGTTGTTTCAACGACAAACTTGCCATCTTCCAATGTATAGATACCACGTTGGTAATCGGTACGACCTGGCGCTTTCTTAAAGGCGGTTTTGGTTGTTGCTGGAATAGATTCGGGTGCTTTCCATTCTGTATGGCCTGCAAGTTTTGCCAGCATTGGTTGAACAAGCACGTACATAGTAAGAACTGCAGAAACAGGGTTACCCGGCAGCCCACAGAACCAAGCTGTACTTAGCTTACCAAATGCGAAAGGTTTACCCGGCTTGATTGCTAACTTCCAGAAACCGATTTCACCAAGCTCTTCAAGAATGTCTTTGGTGTAATCCGCTTCGCCCACACTAACACCGCCTGAGGTCACAACCACATCTGCCAATGTTTGCGCTTGTTCAAAGGTTGCTTTCAGAGTCTCTGGGCAATCTGGAATGATACCAAGATCAACGGCTTCACAACCGAAGTTCTCGATAAGTGGTTTAATACCGTAACGGTTGCTGTCGTAGATCTGACCTTCGTCTAGCGGTTCGCCCAGTGGTTTAAGTTCATCACCAGTAGAGAAGAAAGCAACTTTTGGCTTACGTACTACTGTCACATGGCTAACACCAAGCGACGCAATCATCGGAATATCGCGAGGTGTCAAACGTGCACCTTTTGCCAGTACGATGTCGCCTTGTTTGATGTCGTCACCTGTTGGGCGGATGTTGTTTTGTGGCTTCACGTCGGTTTGGTTGAACTGAATGCCAGCATCTGTTACTTCAGTGTTTTCTTGCATGATAACGGCATCACAACCCTGTGGGATTTTTGCGCCAGTCATGATGCGAACACAGGTACCTTGAGGCCATTCACCTTCAAAAGGTTGTCCTGCAAATGATTTACCTGCCAGAGGCAATACAGAAGATGACTCAAGATCTTGAATGCGAATAGCGTAGCCATCCATTGCTGAGTTATCAAATGGTGGTACGTGAATAGGAGACAAAATGTCTTCTGCCAGTACAAAACCGAGTGCGTCAGCAAGTGGAAGAGAAAGCGTTGTTTGGATAGGTTTGATTCGCGATAGCATTTTGTCCATCGCTTCTTCAATTGGCATCAAGCCAGGTGCGTCGCAGCAGCCCATTGAGAAAATCCTGTGTTCTTTTGTTTTGTGGCAACTTTACCATAAAAGGGGACTGAGTAAGAATGTCCACCTATAAAATATGGGTGTAATTATTCAAAAATCCGAGTATCCTTGTCAGCCATCCAAAAGGGGTAAAAAACCTGCGGAGCTCAAGAAAATCAGCTCAGTACCTTCATCTGATGTGACTTGGTGTAAAGACACGAACTGAGCAACTCAAAGCGAAAAGTATGAATGCAATTTTGATTGGGTTTGTACGAAGGCTGAAGTAAAACAAAAGAGGAAGTGGAATGTCAGGTCTTAGCGAGTCAGCGAAGTTAGTAAAAGAAGCGCTAGAGCAACGCGGTTTGGAAACGCCAATGCGTCCAAACAACGTAAGTCGTGAAGAGAAGAAAGAGAAGATCGAACACCACATGCGTGAGATCTTAGGTCTGCTTCAACTTGACCTTACCGACGATAGCCTAGAAGAAACCCCTCACCGCATTGCTAAGATGTACGTTGACGAAATCTTCTCTGGTCTGGATTACTCCAACTTCCCAAAAATCACGGTGATTGAAAACAAGATGAACGTGAGCGAGATGGTTCGCGTGAAGGACATTACAGTGACCAGTACTTGTGAACACCACCTTGTGACCATTGATGGCAAGGCGGCTGTGGCTTACATTCCACGTGGCAAGATCATTGGCCTGTCAAAGATCAACCGTATCGTTCGCTTCTTTGCCCAGCGTCCACAAGTTCAAGAGCGTATGACTCAGCAAATTCTTGTTGCACTTCAAACGTTGCTTGAGTCCGATGATGTGGCAGTGACGATTGACGCAACACACTACTGCGTGAAATCTCGCGGTGTGATGGATGCAACCAGTGAAACCACGACAACAGCATTGGGCGGTATCTTCAAAAGCAACCCAGCAACGCGTGCCGAGTTTCTGCACGGTTTACGTTAGGTAACCAAGCACTATTCTAAGAGGATGGCAAACGCCATCCTTTTTTTATGCTTGTTTAGAAAATGACTTCATGATTTCTGGCCAATACATTTTGACGTAACCTGCCGATACCCAAACAACCAATACAGTCGCGATACTGAGCTCTAGAAAACCAAAGTCGTGTAGCCAGTGCCAGTGAGGGTGCGATTCGGCGAAAAAAGAGGTCAAGCGATGCATTGCGATGGCGCTGATCACGGAAGGAAAGGTTACTGCCGCGATAGAAGGTTGAAACTTCAAGCGAAGTAAGCGGAAGTAACATAAGTAGATCAATAACGTCATAGTGATGGCGATCCCGGCCAATGCGCCTGTCAGTATCGGATCAGGTAAGGGAAAGTTCACCAAGTATGCTGCTAATGACAAGTTTACCGGCGCGGCCATAATTGCGAGGGTCGGTCTTGCTCGCCTTGGTAGAGAGCCGAAAAACACTAAACGATACAACACGAGTGGCAGCATGAAGAAATAAATGCCGATGCACATCATCGCTAATGTTTCGGAGAATAAGTTGTGACCTAGTTGAGAACCGGCTAGTGAACTACTGATTAGCCCCACCGGATAAAGAAACCAACTCGGTACGATATTGGACATTTTGAAGTTCATTAGCTGAAAGCTAAAAAACAGCACCATCATAGTAAAATGCAGCAAAAGCGCCATAAACCAAAGTGGATAAGCGATGATAGGTGCTACAGCGGCAAGATAATCTGCAAGGATCAGTAACGCCATACTCATTGGTGCCATTAAACTACCACTCAGTGGGTGACGAATGTCGACCATGAATAATCGTGGATTCGCGGCATATTTTATGAGTACAGGGGCGAGTAAAAGTGCGCCGAGTGACGCCAAAAATGGGCGTATCGGTTCACCAATCTCAGGAACATAGAGTGCCCAAGCTTGCCCTAAACCTATCATACCTAGTGCCAACGCGGCTTGAGACGGCGGGACACTATAAAACTGCACAAGTCTTCTCCAGTTCAAATCTACTCCATTTGATTTTTGCCTGAATGAAACGAAACATGACGATTTGGATGAAATGCTCTATTTAAGTAGCGAATACTAACAAGTATGGAGAGGGGTTTCTCATGAAAGGTGGTGAGCAAATATCAGAGAATGATAATTTTGTGAGTTTGGTATCGAATATTTGGGAAAAGATGTAAAAATGCAGAGTTTATCGCTCCAAACCCTTCGATAGTCTGGAGCGAAGTGATAACAAAGAGAATGTTATGTTGATTGATTCTCCGGTAGATCCTGTTGGCGTAACTTTTCGTTTTTGATTGTGCGATGCAGCAACTGGCTGTAAATAGGTTGTCCACCCAACAATTGAGCAATAATCACAGCGCCCAAACAAGTAATGATCAATGGCAGGATTAAGTAGTAGTTATTCGTCATTTCAATCACTAACAGAATACCAGTAATCGGTGCACGTACCGTTGCAGCAAACAGGGCACCCATGCCCGCAATCGCAAATACACCAGGCTCGATATCAAGCGCAGGGAGCAAGACATCAGCACTTGCTCCGAACGCGTAGCCAAATAAGGTTCCCAGAGCAAGCATAGGTGCAAAGATGCCTCCCGGCGCACCAGAACCAAAACAGAGCAGGGTTGTAATTACACGACCAAAGAAAAGCAAAACTAAAATAGATACCGAGTAGTTACCGTTAGTAATGTCAGGAATAAGGCCGATACCACCACCGGTTAGTTGGGGTACGTACAAAAGAAGCAAGCCAAACACGCCTCCCAGTAACGAACCTACAATCAAGTAGCGCTTACGATCGTTTTTGTGAATTGCGACAAAACTGTCTTGTGCCACGGTAATCAGTTTATTGAAGATCACGCCAAACACGCCAAACAATGCGCCAAGCAATAAAAACAGCCATAGGGTTTGAAGCTCTGGCGACTGGTATTGCGGCATAGTGATAACGGCGTCTTGCCCGTTGATGGCGCGAAACACTATGTTCGCCATAATGGCAGAAATGATCACTGCGCGAATTGAGATCAAAGAGTAGCGAAACTGAGGTCGCATTTCCTCCACAACGAACATAATGCCTGCGAGTGGGGCATTAAAGGCCGCAGCCAAACCGCCAGCAGCACCAGAAGCGAGCAGGGAGTGGCGGGTATCGTCATCCTTTACCCGGAATATATCGGTCACCATTCGACCTACAGCACCACCCATTTGAACGGTTGGGCCTTCACGACCAAGCACCATACCAGAGCCAAGTGCGCCCATGCCGCCGAAGAATTTTACTGGTAGCACGCGCCACCAGCGCACTGGACGAATATTATCCATTGCCCCTTCGATTTCAGGAATACCAGAGCCTGCCGCTTCTGGCGCAAAGCGGTGCACAAGAAAATAGCCAATAAAAGCTAAAAGTGCGCTAATGAGAACCGCTGCCAGCCACAATGGTAGAACATTACCAATTTCGCTTCTTAACCATTCTGTTCGTGTTTCAGAAACGAAATGAACGGCAAGCTCGAAATACGTACCGACAAAACCAGCCAACGTACCCACAATGGCGGCCATAATGAGAACAGAAAATGGTGTTGACCCTCGAGAGACAAACTGGTTAATCGCATCTTTCGGTACGTGCGCCAACACAGATTTCACAATTCTCTCGCGTTTGGTCATTAACAAGCTCTCCTGTTGCTGGGGGAAGGGACGAAAGAAAGTATACGCTTCGCAGAGTCTAGACCTAATCAATAAAGATGCAATTTAGCTTTTCACTATTGAGTGTTCGAAGTGTCGCGATATTATTCATTCACTCAGATTGTGCTATTGCTCTCATAATTTAGGATAAAAAACTTGTTTTTTGAGAAAAATGAACCATGCTTTAAATGTAAAGCAACATGACTGCTTCAGAAGGAGGGATGTGAGGTTTTACACACAATTTGGATGGATTCAAACCCTACGGTAAGTCCTCGTTTTATGTTCGGGATGCATCAATAGACATCGCCGATTCGCACACTCACGATTGAGTAACGAGGTAGAGGCGCACGCACATGTGCGCCTTCTTAATTTCTGCGTTATAACTTTCATCACCATAACTTTCATCGCCACCTGCCACTATTTTTCTCTTGAACATTTTCTTGCAGTTAGTAATGTCTTGGTTCGATGTCAACCAACTAGAGCAGTGCATGCGCTTTTATCTTCGACTCTTACTTTCTTTATGTTGTTCGGTAACGTTTCCGGCACTTTCAACGCCGAGCTGGTGGCAAGACACGTTGTCAGCATTGCCATATTCCAATCTAAAAGAACGTATAGAAAAAAGTGGGAGCTGGTATGGTTGCGAAGTGCAGCTGCTAGACAACTCAACGTTTATCAGCGCATTTTGTTTGGATGATTTTTCGTACTACCACCAGCACTTGTATGGTGAAGTGATTTTGAGAAGAGAAAGTGCTCAGTTCTCGTTTCTCACTGAATACGAGTGGCAGCGTCTGAATGACTTACTTCTCAACTTAAGAAAGGATGGGTTAGTTTTACGTAGAGTTACTATCGGACAAGAACACTATGATGTCGTTGAAGCTCTGGAAAAGAAATCTTCCGAACTTGTCGATAAAGAAGTTATTTTGTTGATGAACCGCTATCCGCAAGAAGCGATTCGAAGTTTGCTTTGGGTAAAACCGGACGAGTTTCTGACGCCATCACCGTCCTTAAATGTGCAATTGCGCAGTGATGGCGAAATTATCGAGGTCAAAGTGACTCGTTTTTAGATTCTTTATGGAGAGATAGGAAGGTCGCCATTGCAGACTCATCCAAAAAACCATCCGATTTTTTGTGAGCGCGCAGGTATTGATAGCCTGCGATTAGCTTGCGGTGTATCTCTTCTGCATCGTCTGACAACGGCTGATTCATAACGTGTTGAAAGGCAAGTTTGTACGCATCCATATCCACGACTTCAGCACGGCGATATAAATAACCACATCCCGTTGCTAACCATTCAAGAGAGCAATTGGCGCGCATTGCAATTTGATTTGCTTTAGTTAGGCTAGGTTCACTGCCTTTAAGGTATTTGCGTATTAAAGCTTCAGACACATCGACGCGTCGAGCGAACCCGCTGATGCTTTCTTCTCCGATCAGGGTGGCTAGGCGTTGGGCAAAAGACATATTTCGTACTCCAGTTCGAATTGCGAAAGTTTACCCGTTGAGCCGGTACGAAAACAAGACTACGATGAATGCAGATCAATTGAAGGAGAAAACCCATGGTTGCAAAAGTAGTAACTGCACCAAAAGGCCCAGAGTTCTCAGAGCTGGTTCAAGGATATTGGCGTGCAGTTGAGTGGGGAATGACGGCTCAAGAGCGTTTGTCATTTCTTAAGCAACACATTGAGTTAGGCATTACGACGGTCGATCACGCCGACATCTACGGCAATTACGAGTGTGAGGCGTTGTTTGGTGAAGCGCTAGCTTTAGACAAGAGTGTTCGTGAGCAAATTCAGATCGTGACGAAATGCGACATCAATTTGTGTGGCGATAAAACGCCAGAGCGTAAGATCAATCACTACGACACGAGCTCAGCACATATCTACCAATCGGTGAATAACTCGCTAGAACGTTTGAATGTGGATGAAATCGACGTACTTTTAATTCATCGTCCTGACGTGTTAATGGATGCAGACGAGGTTGCAGAAGCATTTTCTGAGCTTCACAAAGTCGGCAAAGTGAAGCACTTTGGCGTGTCTAACTTCACTCCACGCCAGTTTGAACTGCTGCAATCTCGCTTAGGTAAGCCGTTGGTTACTAACCAAGTGGAAATCAACCCACTTAACTTTGAGGTTGCTCACGATGGAACGCTTGATCAAATGCAAATGTTCCGCACGCGACCAATGGCTTGGTCTTGCCTCGGTGGTGGTTCAATTTTTAGTGGTGACAGTGAGCAAGCTGTTCGTGTCCGTAACGAATTAGAAGCAATTCGTGAAGAAGTGGGCGCAGCGAGTATTGATCAAGTAATTTATGCCTGGGTACGTCGTTTGCCATCTAACCCTATTCCAATCATTGGCTCTGGTAAAATCGAGCGTGTGCAAACTGCAGTTAATGCATTGAACATCGAACTTACTCGAGAGCAATGGTATCGCGTATGGGTGGCTTCTAAAGGTCATGGTGTGCCATAGAATTGATATCTTATCGATGAAATTGTTATTAAAGGCATCCTCTAGCAGGGTGCCTTTTTAGTTTTAGCGCGTTACTGTTTACCCATTATGGAAATGGAAAGAATGAAATTCGAGCAAAAATGGGCTTTGGATGTTAGCTGCAACTTTTTGCTTACTTTGGGTGGAGGAGTTTTACCCATGTTTGTTTTATGTCACTAAACAGCGAATGTGATGCTTGCTTTTTAGTCATTTTGTTCACTCATTCATTCATATTGCGTATGCTTATTGAATAATAAAGAAATAAAAAACTCGTCAGTTTTCTCGTATTACATGCTGTAACAATCTGTTAGACTCCGGCGCAGATTGTGGAATATAAAAAGGTGATTGAATGTCTTTTCCCGTACTCATCTGTGATGATTCAGCGTTAGCACGCAAACAGATGGCGAGATCACTACCAGCCACATTGAATGCCGATATTACGTTTGCTATCCACGGAAAAAACGCGCTAGAAGAACTCGAAAAAAACGAGTTTAAATTGATGTTTCTTGATTTGACCATGCCAGAAATGGATGGCTTTGAAACACTAGAGCACATGCAACGGTTGGGGGATAAAACTCCGGTGGTTGTTGTGTCGGGGGATATCCAACCTAAAGCGAAAGAGCGCGTGTTCGCACTGGGTGCAAAAGCGTTTATTCAAAAACCGATCGCCAAAGATGAACTCAAGAAGGCGCTTAAAGAGTTGGTCGAGCCAGAACCTCGTCCTCAAATTATCACGCCTGTCTCTATTGAGTTACCGATTTTACGTCGTCGCGATATTTACATGGAAGTGGCTAACGTTTCAATTGGTCGAGCAGCCGATGCATTGGCGCGTCACTTTGATGTGTTTGTGCAACTACCTCTGCCGAACGTCAATATCTTTGAAGTGAGCGAACTTCACATGGCCCTACGCGACTTGGCGTCGCATGACAACGTATCGGGTGTTTGTCAGGGATTTTGTGGCGAAGGTATTGCTGGCGAAGCGCTAGTGATTTTGAGTGATTCAAGCGTATCTGATCTCAAAAAGTTGATGAAAGTACCAGCAGACAGCGAAGAGCTAGAAGAGCTTGAGCTGCTAATGGATATTTCTAATATTTTGGTGGGGTCGTTCTTAAATGGTTTAGGCGAGCAGTCTGAAGTCCGATTCTTCCAAAGTCCACCAGTACTCCTTGGTCAGCATATCTCAATTGACTCGATCATTGAATCTACAACTGGAGCATTCAGCCGCACGATGACATTCGAAGTGAGCTACAACATTGAAGGAACGTCGATTCGTTGTGACTTGTTGTTTATGTTTGTGGATGAATCCTTGCCGCTGCTTGATAACAAACTGTCTTATCTAATGGAGGAGTTCTAATGTTGAATATGCCAGCAGAGTTTGAACAATTCCATTGGATGGTGGATATGGTACAAAACGTTGACATGGGCTTAGTGGTCATTGATCGAGATTACAATGTACAGGTCTGGAATGGGTTTATGACTCATCACAGTGGTTTGCAGTCTCATGATGCGATAGGTCGTTCTATATTTGATATCTTCCCTGAAATCCCACAGGAGTGGTTTAAATTAAAAACAAAACCAGTGTATGACCTAGGCTGTCGCAGCTTCATCACATGGCGACAACGACCTTACTTATTCTGCTGTCGCAATGTTCGACCAGTTACGCAGCAAGCGGAGTTTATGTACCAGAATGTTACGTTGAACCCAATGCGCACACCGACTGGAAAAATCAACTCGTTGTTTTTGTCTATACAAGACGCGACGGCTGAAGCTCTGATGTCTCAGAATCAATAGCGATAAAAAACTTTCTCAAAAGCCAAGGTCCGCCTTGGCTTTTTTGTATACTTATAATTGTGTTTCCCAATGCGTAGAACGTGAATATGGACTTTAATCTCGCCCTAAAACTCTACACCGCAGAGCAAGTAAAAAACGGTGAAACGCTGGCTGCGCAAATGGCTGGTGTTTCTATGTATAGCTTAATGCAACGCGCTGGTATGGCCGTGTATGAGCGCTTTTTACATCTGTATCCTAAATCAAAAAATATCTTAGTGATTTGCGGTAAAGGGAATAACGGTGGCGATGGTTACGTATTTGCATCTCTTGCGAAACAAGCTCAACTCAATGTACATGTTTTCCAAATTGGTGATGTATCTGTGCTAAAAGGTGATGCTTTGCGCGCATACCAAGACTGGCAGTCAATCGACGGTGTTAACAATGATTGGGATGAATGGAATACCGCATTGCTAGAAGCAGATGTGATCATCGATGCCATGTTAGGCACTGGTTTAAGCGGTGAGGTTCGTTCGGAGCATCGTCGCTATATTGACCAAATTAATCAAATTCATACCCCTGTGATTGCAGTCGACGTTCCTTCTGGTCTGTGTGCTAATACAGGTGCAGTTTTAGGTGATGCTATTCGTGCCGAGCATACTGTAACCTTCATTGGGGTTAAGCAAGGCTTATGCACTGGACAAGCGAGAGATCGAGTTGGCGAGCTCTACTTTTGTGGTTTAGGCGTCAATACTAAGTTTGATACTATCGAAGTAGAAAGTGCATTAGGTATTGATCATCAGGTTGTTTCAAGATTAATGCCCAAGCCAAATCCAACGGTCCATAAAGGTGACAACGGGAAGTTGCTTTGTGTTGGTGGCAACCAAGGGATGTCTGGGGCGATTCGTTTATGTTCCTCCGCTGCGATTAGAGCCGGAGCGGGTTTAACTGCCGCAATTACTCACACGAGTAGCCTTATTCCACTGCAGGTTGGTTGCCCAGAAGTAATGAGCCAGAGCATCACCGCTGACTTACTCAGGGATACTGAGAACGACTTAACTAAACGCATTCGCTGGGCTGACGTATTAGTGTTTGGTCCTGGCTTTGGAGATGATGAGTGGGCTTATCAAGCCTATCAATATCTCGCTCAAGAGCAGAAACCTAAAGTTGTTGATGCTGATGGCCTCAATATTCTAGCGATGCTGAGCCAGCGATGCGATGGCACTCTGGTGTGCGACAACCATCGAGTGATCACGCCGCATCCTGGAGAGGCAGCTCGACTACTAAATGTAACCGTTCAACAAATAGAAAGTGACCGATACTCTGCTGCAAGACAACTGCAAGAGCGTTATGGCGGTGTAGTGGTTTTAAAAGGCGCGGGGACGCTTATTTACGATGGAACGAGAATGTACGTCTGTCTAGCGGGTAACGCCGGAATGGCGACGGGGGGAATGGGAGATGTGTTATCTGGAGTCATTGGTGCATTACTAGCCAAAGGTTTACCAATTTCTGTTGCCGCACGTTTAGGTGTGGTACTTCACAGTCATGCTGCTGATATAAACGTGAGTCAGAATGGTCAAATTGGTCTTTTGGCAAGTGATGTCGTTAGCACTCTTCGTACCGCTATCACCCAAGAGCTCTATCGAAATTAATTAGATTTCATGCATTGCTGAGAAAATTGGTCGATTTTTTGAGTACTTTTTTTTCGAATTAGCAGGGCATCTTAGTATTAGCTGATTGAGTTTTAGGCAGATTTGAGAGGTGATGCGTTTTAATTTTTAAGATATGACGCAAAGGTTTGCGCAATGGGTTAACTTAAGTGCTTTCTCAAGTTGTTGATAGTTATAAATAATAAGAGGTTTTGGTGACTTGGGGAGCGTTTTTGATATGCGATTTTCAAGATGGTATCACAAAAAAAATTCAAATATCAGACTTGTAGGAAATAAATCACAGCCTATAATGCTGAAAACCGGAGCGTCTGCCAACGCTCCGGTTTTTTTGTGTCCGAACAACAGTGAACTCGTCTGCCAACGAAATCACTACGCACTCTGAAATGACACATATACATATGAATCAAGGAATTACACAATGCGTATCGAACAAGAACTTAAGTTAGGTTTTAAAGATGTACTGTTTCGCCCGAAACGTTCTACCCTTAAGAGCCGTTCTCAAGTAAATTTAACCCGCGATTTTACATTCAAGCATAGTGGTCGTCAATGGTCTGGTGTGCCAGTAATCGCAGCAAACATGGATTCGGTTGGTAGCTTTGCAATGGCTAAAGCCCTAGCTGAGCATGGTGTAATGACCGCTGTTCACAAACATTACACGGTAGAAGATTGGGCTGAGTTTGCTAAATCAGCAGATAAAGTAACCATGAATAACGTTATGGTGTCTACTGGGACATCTGACGCAGACTTCCAAAAAACCAAAGACATCATGGCACTTTCAGATGAATTTATTTTCATTTGTATCGACATTGCAAATGGTTACTCAGAGCATTTGGTCGAGTATGTTGAACGCGTGCGAGCAGAGTTCCCAGACAAGGTCATTTCTGCAGGCAACGTGGTTACTGGTGATATGTGTGAAGAGCTAATCCTAGCTGGTGCAGACATCGTTAAAGTGGGTATCGGCCCAGGCTCAGTTTGTACAACTCGTGTAAAAACGGGTGTTGGTTACCCGCAGCTTTCTGCAATCATCGAGTGTGGCGATGCAGCGCACGGCCTTGGTGGCATGATCGTCGGTGACGGTGGTTGTTCTTGTGCGGGTGACGTAGCGAAAGCATTCGGTGGTGGCGCGGATTTCGTAATGCTAGGTGGGATGCTAGCGGGTCACGAAGAGTCAGGCGGCGAAGTGATCGAGAAAGACGGCGAGAAGTTCATGAAATTCTATGGCATGTCGTCGAAGAGCGCGATGGACAAGCACTCAGGTGGTGTCGCTGGCTACCGTGCGGCCGAAGGTAAAACCGTATTATTGCCATACCGTGGTAGTGTTCACGGCACTATTCAAGACATCCTTGGCGGCGTTCGCTCAACATGTACATACGTAGGTGCAGCAAAGCTTAAAGAGCTAACCAAGCGTACTACATTCATCCGTGTTCAAGAACAAGAGAACAACGTGTTCGGTAAAGAGTAAATCGACTGAATGTAAAAAGTGTAAAAGCAACCATACGTTATATCTATAGCAGATAAAACTATACTATATGCAGCTATGAGCCAGAGTGAGATTGATTTCTTACTCTGGCTTTTTTATTAGCTTTATAGCGATCATCTTGTTTAGTTCAAGATAATTTAAGAATAGTGAATTTAGCAGTTTTGTCTTTTAAAAGCCTCGCTTAGAAAGCGGGGCTTTTTGCTTCTCATTTGTTTGCGCTTCAAAATTAACTCTAAGCGATTTTAATAGTTGGTCGAGATTCGACTTGTTCAAACGGTAATGATGTTGTAACTGGCATGAGCTGTAAAACGCTTGAAATCTGACAGTCTCTATTTAATCCAATATAGTCTTTGACATTAGCGACTCGCCAAGTCATGTCTCCGTAAGTACGCAGATAGAACGCGGGTGATTGATGACTGTTATGTCTAATAACGCTCCATTGGGTGATATCACTAAAAAAGACTTCAGGGTTATCGGATGTCTCAAGCTCATTCGCCATGATGCCCAAAGGTATATCAACGCGATTAAGTAGCTTTTGTCCGAGTGAGAAGGCTTCGTCGAAGTTAGTTGGTTGTTCGCTTAATTGCTTAATTGCATAGGTTTGTACAAATCGAGACGGCGGTGTTGGGTCGGCGGGTAGGCCCATCAAGCCAGCGCCATTGATTGATTGAAGTGGGCCAGGCACTTGGACATGACGTTGCATGGTTACTTCATTGTTCGGTTCTGGGTTGTAGTTGCGCAAATTGGAAAAATATGAGAGGTGATTGACATGCCAATGGTAATTTGGGCAGTTAGTCATTATTCCTACGTAGGAGTGGTCCACAACCACTTTATAATCATCAAAGTCATATTCGGTACATTGATAGCGTGCTTGCTGATTTTCCTCTTTGCTGAACATGTCGCTTTCTTTAAATGCTCGATAGATATGCATATTACCGTTAAGAAATTCAATGACAGCACCGTCATTATTTGCATCGTGAATAACGAAATGCTGGTCCAACGTCATGTTGTCACTCTCTGTTTCACCAGTTGAAATAGTCGAGTTAAACACGTAAACGGGGTGAGTAGTGAAGTACGTCACCATCTCGTCCACAGTATTAAACGTAGACAAGATAAAAGTACCAAATAGGCCGCTGCCTAATGCAAAGGCATCATCAGGGATGTGAGAGGTCGATACATTTTGATTGAGAATGGGCAAGTACAGTGACCCAACAGAAAGGCCAGATTCATTAATGCCATCAGCTGTTAAAAGAGGGTTATTATACCGGGTAATGGCGTTGCAGTGTATGAAGCTCAACTCTCCCTGCCAATTTGCTCGAAACTCACATTCTTTACTGTGACGTTTTGGCGGCTGACCATTGAAAACACGGTCGGCTTTTCCGTCGGAAGTAAAGGTCGTAATTTGGTAAGTTTGTTGGGCTCTAAACCAAATCTCGGTCTGAAGGTTAACTGCAAACTCCATGGTTCTAGCGGATAAGGTTTGGTTGTTGCAACCATAATTGATATTAACATCTGTACACATAGCCATGCTTTCCGTTGTTTATCTTGAATGATGAATATCCAAGAAACCCTCTGAATCAAATGCTTAGAGATTACGTGGATATAGATGAATTGCGCTTTAGTAATGGTTTTAGCCATTGAGATAAGCGCATGCTATTAAGTTAAGCATTCAATCAAAAAACGTCAGTAGCAGTTTAGTATCAGTTGATAGAGTTAAAATAAAAAGTGATGTATTAAGTAAAACTCTTTGATCTTAGAAATTAATAATATATTTATTTTTTCAATCTTGGTTACTCTAGATTTAAAGTTTATTTTAAAAGTGATTTGTATTTATTCGATTATCTTGCAGTGGTGATATAAAGTGAGAACATAAAGTTAACAATTTCAGATTGTGATTGAAAATGGGGAGAGTCTTCAATCCAAATACCGAGAAATGAAACTGCCCGAGAAGTTGTGCAACTGTCTCGGGCGAAGTGATGAATCAGGTGAGCAGCTATAAAGTTTTCTCACAAGAACCGCTAAGTGGTGGAGATATTTTTAAATTATCATTAAAGATTTCTACAACGACGGGGCCTTTATTTTCATCTTTTGCATAGTATGCACAGGACTTGTCCCCAGTATAGGTTTTACCTGCCTTTTTGAAACTGTAATACCAGGAGTCATGGGTAGCGGCACCGGATTCAAAACTAGCAGATTCAGATTGTTCGCCAATATTCAAGTCGAAATGAACCTCCATTTCCGGAGAGTCTTTAAATCTCACATATCCGGTGATTTTATCGTTGGAGTTATTTTTAACGTAAAATGAACCCTTAGTTGTCATAATTTTTCCTCTTTTTTAATTTCTATACGTGATAGAACGGCCAAATGACGTTCTGTTAATATATGCTTTTTAAGATGCATATTGATGTTAAATGATGGTCTTATTAGTTCTAAGGTGATTAAACTTATCCTTAGCGTATTTTTCTTTTATACCGATTAAGTCGCGGTAGCTTCGATCAAAATAAACGCTTGTCGGAATTGCCGGATCTTTAAAGCTGATGAAGGCACCATAGGTTCCCGGTATATCAGCTTCTCTGGCTTTATCAATCCAGTCCATGGCTCTGTTTACATCAACAAGTACTGGGTTATTTTGTAGTTCTAGTTTTTGCTTTATCTCTTCATTCCACCAGGTTTGGTATTGGACTGTATATTGACACTGGCGGTAGGGGAAAGATATGTCTTCAAGGTCGTCTGAGTGATGATAAAAACTGCCAGTGATCGCCCCTAAGGTTACGTAACTAAATAGCCCTTGATCGCGGTTTTCTGGCTTTATCAAAGGTGAAGTTAAGCTTTGCAAAAGTGCAGTATAGCCTTCTGGTTTAAGACCTCGCTCTGACACCAATCGCGAAGTGATTTTGTGAGGTGCTGGGGCGTCATAATCGGGAGGGAAAGGAGAACCGTTTTGACACAAAGAATCGCGCCCCCATGTGCTCATCAGGGAGTGATCGTATTTCTTCCCGTCAAAGTCAGTGCCATGTGCTTCATAGACTTGAACTAAATCAGGGAAGCAAGCGCCAAATTGAACGGCTATAAATTGGTGAAGATCTTGTTCTGTTCCTTCCCAGTAGCCATACATGGCGCAGTGATGGCTGATGGTTTCAATATCACAGTGGTTAGATGATTCAGGCAGAGCATCAATTTGCAAGTTGGTGCCAAGAAGTTTAGGCGTATCGAGGCTTTTTATAGCCTGCTCCCAATTTTTTAGCACATCTATGGTAGGGTGCGTTGGTATTGGCTGAAGCATACCGTTGATTTTTGGATAGAGGTTCCACTGAAGCTCGAAGCGGTGGATCTCTTTGGGTAAAGGGAATGTTTTTACGCGTAGCTCGGTAACAATGCCATAGCTCATGCCTCCGCCGCCTCTTAGTGCCCAAAATAGGTGAGGGTTGGACTCTGCTGAGACTTCTGTGATCGTACCATCACCCAATACCACGGTTGCACTCACTAGGTGCTCACAACACATGCCGTATTTTCGCGTCCAAGGGCCCCATCCTCCGCCTTGAATATAGCCAGTCAACCCAACTGTGGCACAGGTTCCATGTGCAATCATTCGATCATGCTCTGCAAGTTTTGGTGTCAGTTGATAGAAGCGATAGCCAGCACCAATGGTGGCAATATTGTCACACAATTGGAAGGTCTTAATTCTGCTCACGTCAATCAAAATGACGTTGTCACCACTGCATTCACCTGCGTGATCATGCCCTCCTGAGCGAACACGAATCGGGAGATTGAATTGGGTTGCTGTTAGATAGGCTTGCTGAACTTCTTGCGTACTTTCGCACATGACAATGACAAAGGGTTGGTGTTGATAGCGAGTATTGAAGATGAGTGACTCGACTTGATATTGGTTCAAACCGGGAACCGGTGAAACCGTGTTTTCAAGAGGTGTCAGTAATCGTTCTTTAGGAAAACCGCACTTATCCATTTTCTGAATAAACAGTTTGGCATTATTGACTGAGATTGAGTACGCGCTAAGTACAGCGAGGCGTTGTATTTGAGGGTTAGGGTGCTGTTCTACCACTTGGTTTTCTTTAGTTCCCTGCATCCATTCATGTTCCATTATTTTTTCCATTTGGCTTATGTATTGAATAGTTGTTCAAATATTAAACCAAATGCATAAATTCACCATATCAGTTTGGTATCAGTTGTTCTGTACAAATCGCCAAAAGCATCAGCGAGAGAGCAACAATATCTGGTTGATGAAAAGAACGATCGGCATCTGCGTGACCGTGGATAATTTATGTAGTCAAGTAGATCTGAGCCTAAATTGATACTGAACCAGAATGACGTGTTATCTACATTGAATGGGTCACTAACGACAATAAATTCAGTTGGAGAACACAATGAAAATGGACTCAAAAGAATCACAAGCAATTTTTACTGCTCATTATCAAATTGGTAACGGCTTACCTGGAGGAGTGAGCTTCGATGTTAATCTACTCGTGGCCAGCGAAGACAAATCAATAGTGGGTAAAGGACATATCTTTCAGGCCGTTAACCCACCGTTAAATGTGGTGTCTGATCTCAATGGTAGTTTCAACTATCAATGCACGATGCGTGATTGTCATATCATGGTGACGTTGCAGGGCTACCAGCCTTATCTAGGCATTGCTCCTTTAGGAGCTGATCTTCATAACGTAACGCTCAACCTCCTACTTAATGATGATTGGAAGTCAGGCGTGGCATTCTATCGATATAAAAATAGTTCAGGTAAATGGATTGAAGCAGCAAATCAACGCGTTACTCTACTTTTGCCTGAGCATGTTCCTAGCATCGAGAACTTTAAGGTGGAGCAAAATGATCTTGCGCCAGCATAAATCTCATCAGCGATGACACTGTGCCAAAACACAGATATTCGATGGTTTCGAATATCTGTGTTTGACGAGGTAAATCGAGTAAACACGATGACTTGACGGTGCAATTAATCGACTTTCTTCGTTTATTGAATATTTCATGGTTGAGTAGATGTGGAGAGCCAATGGTCGAGCTCATCAACACTTATTTGAGCCTGATTCAGTTGATGCTTACGCGCGGCCTGATTGAAGTTTAACAACTCAGAGACGGAGCTGGACTGGTCGAGTAAGGCAAGCATCAGATTCGCTTGTTCAATATAAAAATCACCCCATGGATGCGGATCTTCTTGGGTGAAGTTAGACAGCTTATCGCGATATTTTCGAAGTAGCGTAGGCTGCTTATACTGCCACGCTACTTGGATTCCTTGTTGGTAAAAGCGTAAATAGTTATGACCAACACAGGTAGATTCTAGCCAAGCCTCACCAGTGCGCAAAGCGGAGAGGGCCGTTGATTCATCGCCACAAATAAGTGCCTTGGTAGATACGAGCCAAGGACCAATAAAATTGTGTAGCTTATTGATATGAACAAGATCTAGAGCCGTGTCGATGTCCGAAAGGGCTTTCTCCTCTTTTCCCTGATACCAGTGCAATCTTGCACTGGACTCCAAAAGAAAAGCGACAAATCGATGAGCATTAAGCTGTTTTGAAAGTTGTAGAGCGGTCGAGATTTCGTTTTCAGCTTGCACCAAGACATTACGGTCGAGAAAGATCCATGCAGCCGTAAGCCTAGAAACAATTTCTGCTCGGCGGTTTGCCGTGAGATAGGCAAGATTCGAGGCATGCTGAGCCTGTTTTAGTGCTTCGTCAGATTGCAGTTGATAGATCATCACTGTTGCCAGCATGTAGCGATTGGCAGTTTCAATCGAAAGCAACTGATGCTCTTCACACAGTTGCAAACACTCGGTTAAGTGCTCGTATGAGCGAGCCATTTTTCCTTGTGCGTAGGCACAATCACCGAGGCCGCCAAGCGATTTTGCTTTCGCGCGAAAACAGTTTGCTCGTTGACTGTAATCTAATGCAAGTAAATGTTCTTTCTCACATTCGTCTAGCTGCCCAGTGGGGAACAGCATATTACCTCTCATCGAGTGAATTTCACACAAAGATTTATTTAACGTCAGCTTTTCGCACAGGGCTTGGGCTTGGTCTAAAATCGACATCGCTTGTACAAAGTTGTCGGTTAAACGGTAGGGGTTAATGAGGTCTAAATAGTATTGAACACGTTCAGAATCATTTTCTGTGTGATGAATCGCTTGCTCAAGGACCTCAATACTCTCTTTGATGCGTCCCATCGAATACAGGCAGTTTCCTTTCATATTTAGTGCATACGCCATCTGTGCTTTAGGTGACTCTTTAATAGCGTATTCAATAAGAGTCAGTGCTTTTTCAAATTGATAATTGCTCAGGTAATGTTTGGCGGTCTGGTCAAGAACAGTAAATACACCTTCGCCCTTGGCATGATTGATATGGACTGCATATAAGAACCGATCTCGGTTCTCATACCATTTTGCGCAGGCCATGTGTATTTTTGAACACTGTGACTTGTCTATTTGACGGAAAACAGCATTACAAATCAAATCATGATGGAAAAGGTATTGATCGCCATTGAGTTTTACTAAGCCAGCGTCGACTAACTTATCTGGTACGTAGCCGGGAATTCGAGTGATTTCACGCAGTTGCTCCAGTTGAAAGTACTGCCCTAACACAGATGCAGTACAGAGTGCTTGGCGATCTTGGGCTGGAAGTTGAGCTAATTGTATCGAAACTAAATGTTCCAATGACTCCGGAACGTCTTTATCAAACTGAGAACAAAGTAGTGTTTGGCGTAAGTATAGAGGATGGCCTTTCGCAAGCTTTATACAGTCATTGATATGTTTATTCTGTTGGCATGTGATTGAGCAAGCTAACTCGTAAGACTCTTCAGATGATAACTCCCTAAGTTCGATTAGATTCACGTTGGCAAACCAAGATTGTTTGGAACTAAGTCGTTTTTGCTGCCTAAACGTCAGAAAGAGTAAAATATTGGTGTTTGTAATATAAGGTAGCAGTGTCTCAAGAAATGCCAACATTACCTCGTCGGCCCAATGGACATCTTCAACAATAATCAAATGCGGTTTGCTGGTCTGCCGTTGTTGAATTAAGAAAGGGATAGATTGCTCTATCGTTTGTTTCAGCGTTTGGAACTCCATTAAGTTCAGCAGCTGTTTTTCTGATTCGTTGAGTGTTACCCCCATTAACCAATAAAGGCAGAGATGGAAAGAAGAGGGAATTGATGACTCGACAGTCTGCTGACGAATAGAATCATCGGTATCTTCACGAGTAAATGAACAAATTGCCCGAGTGAATATATTTTGAGGGGACAAGAGATCAGCACTGCCATGATTCAGGATTTGAATCTCTGTGGTTAAACACGAAGAACGACTCAAAGACGAAATGACCTGGTTGAGTAGGCTGGTCTTTCCTATCCCTGCGGTACCAGTAATACAATACGTTTGGCCTGCTTCTTGTTTTTGCCATCGCTTGATTCCGCTATTCAATGTTTCTAGTTCAAGTTTACGCCCTACGAAACAGTCAGTATGGTTTTGGTGTAAGGATACAAAATGCCAGTTGTTGAAGTCTGGCTCTCCTGTTAGAAAAGGTTTTATTGGTCTGGCACAATTGGACGAGATAAAGCAAGGACAAGCAGCTATTTCTCCCCAAGGGATTTTAACTAGGATTTCATTGATTGGGGTTATCGCATTCGGATGTTCCGATAGCTCAGTGATTCGATGCATGTATTTCACATTGATAAAAGACCGAATCGAAGCCGAAAGAGCAACCTTTAATTGAAGGGCTAGTTGTCGAATTCGCTCAAAAATATATTCGTCCGATTCCTGTAAAGACCAAGTAAGAACAAACGTTCGGTTTTGTATTATGGGTGTAGTGTTTTGGCTGAGAAGTAAGGTTTGCAGAGCCTTTGCGGTCAAATCACACTTTGCTTCGATTGCAAAAATAAAAAAATATGGTGGTGATGAAGATACATTTGTAAATAATGGTTCTGAGGCCCGATCTATTAAAAGGTCCTCTACGGGGACAGAAAAGTATTCCGCGAGATTGGATGCGGTACGATACAGCACATTCGCCCCAGACTCTGCTCGCTTTATAGAAGCAATAGATACGACAAAACCCTGTTGAAAGCATTCTTCCGCCAGTTTTTCTTGGCTCAGTCCTAATTTCTTTCTCAGTTCTTTGAGTCGTAATACGTTGAGTGGAATTCTTCCATCCCTATTTGCCATATTTCACTCCGTTGTAACGTATAGCTTTTCCCAGTAAAGCTGAATCGATTGGATATGTTGAGTGAATAAATTTATCTTATTTCACCACATATATAATACTAGTAGTTAAAATGTTATATACGAAAATGAAATGGGCATTTTAATCTTCAAACCACCTTAATTTATTGTTATATTAGTGGTGTTTTTTTATTAATAATTTTGATATTTATTTTTGTGAGTTCATGTTTTTCTTAATAAGTTTTTTGAAATATCTTTAAACTTATATCTTTTAAAAGATTGCACACCTTAAACTTATATTGGACTTCATTAAACTTTAAAAATTAAATTCTTTAATTTTAGAGATATAAATTGACAATCTTATTTTTAGTGTTTTTTTTGATCTCTATTCTGGCTAACTGATTTTTTCTAGTCTATAAATCAAATATCGGCAATTTCAAAATAACTGCCGAAAAAATTATTTTAATTTCAATATTATAAATAGTTGGCTTTATACTATGGATATTGGCTTTTTCTGCCTGTTAAAAGGCTTTCATATTACACCACACTTGAGTGCCGCGCTTACCTCTACTAAGGAGACTGCGTGGCTGCCATATGTCAAACGATCTTGCCATCTAGGGGATTGGCAAGCGCTTGCTTTAGAAGAATCACATCGAAAGGCCTATTACCCTAACTATTTACTACTCTCTGAATTTACAGGATTAGAACTGTTTTTATCTCAATTTTTCTGCCCAATTTTGTCAGTACGGTTTATGAAGTTAGAGCCGGGAGCTGAGATATTGTAACGCGGACCTCTGGCATATGTTTTTCTCAAGTACAGGTGTGTTACATCATTAACTACTGCTACAGCGGCAAGTGAGGTTCATGAATTATGCAAAAAGGCTCATCTATAGAATTCTACCAGCAACGTCCTCAATCTCGTGAGACGGTCGGTGTTGAAGAAGTGCAGCAACAAACTCAACAGTTTGGTTTTGCTGAACCCGAAATGGATGAGCTGCTTAAGTACTCATTACGGACTCAACTTGAGGCTATGCTCCAAAACCAACTCAGCACGGCTGAACGCCAACGGCAACTGAAAGAGAGTTTCGCTGCGGCAGTTGAGCTCGTATTGAAGGAGACGAAAGTTGAGCACCGAACACTGGTGCAAGCCTTTCAGAGCATGTATGGCAACGCTTGCCAATCTCTTTCTCTGGCTAAACTCACTCAAGAGGAACTGACCCGACAGTACATTTCCACGTCTGGGCTGGTGATGTCCCCACTTAACTGTAAACACACCATCAAAGATGTGTACCGAATTAAAGGCTTTGCGTGTGGTATAAACAAAGCTATCCAACATATGCTTGCCAACAAGTCACAGGTTAAAGTGCTTTATCCAGCTTGCGGCCCCTTTGCACCATTGCTGCTGCCTTTACTTGCTCACTACAAACAAAGTGATCGAATTAGCGCAGAGCAGCTTCAGGTGACACTAGTAGATATTCACCCCGGAGCCATTAAAGCACTCAATCAATTGATCGCGGATCTCGATATCGCAGACTACATTGAAGCCTTAGTGGAAGAAGATGCTACCCAATTTTCGCCAACTCAAACGTTTGATCTCCTGATACTTGAAGCGATGCAGCATGGCTTTAGTCGGGAAGGGTTCCTCAGCATCGCGAAACATTTGGTTCAATATTTACATATTCAAGGCGAAATGATCCCCAATCAGGTATCTGTGCGCGCCATGATGGTCATCGGGGAGACGGAATTTAATCAACAATGGGAAAAAGCAGAGTATGCACATTCCAACCATTGCCAGCCGGAAGCGATCGATGATCGAATTGATCTGGGAGAAATTCTTAACGTCAATAAAGCCATGTTGCTCAGAAGCGAGATTTTTGAGCTAGATGGTGGAATAAAAATGCTGCAAGGCAACACCATTGAGCTGCCGAAAGATGTGCCAGATATGGCAAAACGTATCCTCGCCATTTACAGCCATATCGATACTTACGGAGATGCGATGGTCGGACAATACGACTCTGGTATTACCCATCCTAAACCCGACATGACTTTTTATGTGGATGCCAAGCCCAAAGCTGTTGAACACCATTACTTTGAAGCGAAGGGAGGGGATAAGGTCAGTTTCTATTATCAGTTAACCGGATTGCCAGGTTTTGTCGCCACCCATGGATGATTTCGATATGCAGCAAAAATACGTCGTTTTTACAGGAAGTTGTTACGCCTTGCCCATCATTCAGTTGTTGGCACAACAGCATAAATTGGCGGGCGTGGTAGTACCGGAAGGAGAACTAAATCCTGACTTACAGCAGCTACAGAGCTATCTGAGCGCTCAATCGATTCATATTGCTCAGTATACCGCCAATGACAGCAGTGCTTTGATAGCGCAACTCGATGTTTGGCGAGTCACGGATGGCGTTATCTATTTGTTCAGGCACATAGTTCATTCCTCGCTGTGTCAGTTTTTCAACGGAAACTTGTACAACATTCATCCGGGAAAGCTGCCCGAGTATCGAGGCCCGATGCCTCTCTATTGGCAATTAAGAGAGGGTTTAGACACCTTTAGCCTCACCCTGCATCGTCTTGAGGCATCGGCTGATTCCGGCGCTATAGGAATGGAGTTAGAGGTACCATTTCACCCGTTTGAGACCTTAACCAGTGCTCAGCAAAAAGCGTCACAAATGACGGCTAAGCTGATGTATGACTTCCTCATCGCGCAACAAAAGCAAGGGCTGGTTTGGCGTGAACAAGTATCAAACCCCAACGAAGTGGCACGAGCAGTAAACCAACATGATCTGCACCTTCGTTGGAACGTGCAAACGAGTCGCGAAATCGTCAACTTAGTGCGAGCAGGCAATCATGACTTCGGTGGTGCGATGTTGAGCTTGCCAAGTGGTGTCGCCAATGTTTTGCAAGCAAGCGCAATGGAGACTTCTTTAGTCGGTGTTGAGGCGGGGAGAATTCTCGAGATCAGCCCACAACATGGGTTACAAGTGAAAACGTTAGATAGCGCCATATCAATAGATGTTATTGCTACACCGCAAGGCGTGTTTTCGGGTTATCGCTATGCGCAAATGGCTGGGCTAGATGCTGGGATGTCATTGCTCCAGCACGCTTCTGCTTGTGAGTAAATAAATATCTCAATACGGCTCTTTGCGGCAGTGATGAAGCCCGTAACGGTATTTAGTAATGCGAGATTGGAAAATTTTAACCAACCACACCAATTTCGTTATGGGCTGGTTTTAACTTAAGTGTATACGTTGAAAGGAAGAACAGTATGGCTACAGAACCGTATCTTGGGACACTAACCGCATTTGGTGGCAATTTTGCAATTAGAAATTGGGCAATGTGCTCGGGGCAAATGCAGGCAATTGAAGATAATCCAGCGCTCTTCTCTCTAGTTAGCACTCTATACGGAGGTGACGCCCGAACTACCTTTGGTTTACCTGATTTGCGTGGCCGCAGTCCAGTTGGTGTAGGCACACGACCTGGGGGGATGGATTATCATCAGGGAGAAAGATTGGGTACTGAACTGGTAACTATTGATATAACTCAAATGCCAGCACACTTACATACGGCAATTTTTACCCCTCTTGGCACTTCTGCACCTGTAACAGGCAGGATGCAGGTTGCTACCAATGCTGCAAATACACAGGTACCCGATAGTAATTCGTATATAGCGCAAAACTCTACCCCCGGGTTCTATAAACCGACGTTTCAGCAACCAGATTTGACCGAGATCGAAGGCTTAAGTGTGTCTGGTGGTGGCTCGGGCGGAGGTACTGTAACTGTGACTGAAACAGGCGGTTCAATGCCACTTAATATTTTGAGCCCGGTATTGCCGATTAATTGGTTAATTGCCACTGCGGGAGTATACCCACCACGCAGCTAATCAACCAAGAAAGAATTGGCTGAAACTTTCGCTAATCCTTTCCTATAAAAAAATTAAACATTTAAGTTGATTATGATAACCCGGCTATGTTGATAAGGCCGTCATCTTCAGGAGAGGAAAATGAGATTACGTCGTCAGGTAGCGATCGCAATTACAACAGCATGGGTGTCCTCAGCGTTTTTTTCCGGTGAAGCCTGGGCTGCACAGCAAACGATTAACTACTCTAATGGTTCAGGTTCCAGTTTTAGTGAGGTGGAGACAGGCGTCACTGGGGGTATGCCCTCGGTCACTCTTACCAATGCAGGTGCTGTGTCTATGGTATTAGATGCCGGCAATAGCACTGATAGCACTCCGTTTACTGGCCTAAATGACCTCGGGTTTGTAGCTGGTGTTTTTTTCTCAAATACCATGATTAATGAGTTCAACAATCGTGGCTTCCGCTTTTTTGAGAGATCAAGTACTAACTTCAGTTTCGACGAAATTACCTTTATGCAGGGGTCGGCCCGAGACTCAGATAAAACGTATCAACTTGTGTTAACTGGCTTCTCTAATAATACTCAAACAGTGACCGAAACTGTCACCTTGCCAAAAGGTGGTGAAGCAAACTCAGGGTTACAGGATTTGTTTACCCTGACCCGTGGTACAGACTTTACTGATTCTGCATGGCAGGACGTTGATACAGTGACTATGGCGTTTACCCGAAGTCCGGGTGCTGACTCTCGTTATCTTATCAGAAGTATCAAGATTGATGACGCTGCGGTTTCAGACTCTACCGCGCCTACTTTTGTCAGTGCGAGCTCAACTCCCACTGATGATGCAACCAATGTTTCTGTTAGCAACAACATCGAGATTGCCTTCGATGAAAATATTGAGCTGAAGAGCGGCAATATTACCATTCGTAATGTTACCGACAGTCGCGACTTTGAAGTATTTAATGTTGCCACCGAAAGCGATGGCACAACAACATCACCAGGCGCTGGTCGCATCAGTGTTACCAACAATAAAGTTTACTTAAACCCAACCAGTGATCTGGCAGGGAACCGGACCTACGCCATTCATATTGAATCCAGTGCCGTGGCTGACAGCGCAAATAATAGCTTCGCTGGGATCAGCGATGATGCCACATTTAACTTTACGACAGTCGATACCACGCCAAATGCGCCATCTACACCCGATTTAGATGCTAGTTCGGATACCGGGCCATTAAATACTGATAATATTACCAGTGACACTACACCAACGTTTAGTGGGACTTCTGAGAGTGGATCGATCGTTACTTTATACAGTGATCAAGTCGGTGGAGGTGCAACGGTTATTGGCACAGGCACTGCTACTGGAGGAAACTGGCAGATAACAACCAATGAGTTGGCGTCTGGTATTACACATGCAATAAGTGCTAAAGCATCTGATAGCGATGATAATGTTAGCTCGGCATCCAACGCGTTAAGTGTCACCATTGATACAATAGCACCATCCGTAGTGAGCATTACCACGCCGATTGAGGCTGACAGTATCGTCAACGCTGCAGAAGACAACGATGTGTTGATCGCTGGCTCCGGCGCGGAAGCAGGCAACAGCGTGACCGTGACTATCACAGACAATAACAGCTCTGTCAGTCGTACGGTGACGGCCGACAACTCAGGCAACTGGACGCTGAGCGGCAGCGAGCTGGATGTCAGTGGCCTGAACAATGGCACCCTGACGGTGTCTGCAACCCAAGCAGATATAGCAGGTAATATCTCCACCGCAGCTAGCCAGAGTGTTACCCTAGACAATGCAGCCCCATCAGCAGTGACCATCACCACGCCGATTGAAACCGATGGTATTGTCAATGCGGCAGAAGACAACGACGTACTGATTGCTGGCTCCGGCGCGGAAGTAGGCAACAGCGTGACCGTGACTATCACGGACAATAACAGTTCTGTCAGTCGTACGGTGACGGCCGATAACTCAGGCAATTGGACGTTGAGCGGCAGTGAGCTTGATGTAAGTGCGTTTAACAACGGCACCCTGACTGTGTCTGCAACCCAAGCAGATATAGCAGGTAATACTTCTACCGCAGCCACCCAGAGTATTACTCTGGACAATGCAGACCCATCTGCTGTAATCATCAATACGCCGATTGAAACTGATGGGGTCGTCAATGCGGCAGAAGACAACGACGTACTGATCGCTGGCTTCAGTGCGGAAGCAGGCAATAGCGTGACCGTGACTATCACGGACAATAACAGCTCTGTCAGCCGTACGGTGACGGCCGACAACTCAGGCAGCTGGACGTTGAGCGGCAGTGAGCTTGATGTCAGTGGCCTGAACAACGGCACACTCATAGTTGCTGTGACGCAATCGGATACGGCGGGTAATACCTCCAGAGTGACCACCCAGAGCATTACCTTAGATAACGCCGCACCATCAGCTGTGACCATCACTACACCGATTGAAACCGATGGTATTGTTAATGCAGTGGAAGATAACGATGTGTTGATTGCTGGCTCCGGCGCGGAAGCAGGCAACAGCGTGACCGTGACTATCACGGATAACAACAGCTCTGTCAGTCGTACGGTGACGACCGACAACTCAGGCAACTGGACGTTGAGCGGCAGCGAGCTGGATATCAGTGGCTTGAGCAATGGCACCCTGACTGTGTCTGCAACCCAAGCTGATATAGCAGGTAATATCTCCACCGTAGCCACCCAGAGCGTAACCCTAGATAACGCAGCGCCATCCGCTGTTACCATTTCCACGCCGATTGCAATCGACGGTATCGTCAATGCGGCAGAAGACAATGATGTGCTGATTGCTGGCTCCGGCGCGGAGGCTGGCAATAGTGTGACCGTGACCATCACGGACAATAACAACTCAGTCAGTCGTACGGTGACGGCCGACAATACCGGGGCTTGGACGACTATTGGCAGTGAGTTTGATGTAAGTGCGTTTAACAACGGCACCCTGACGGTCGCGGCGAGCCAGAGCGATGCGGCGGGCAACACCTCCAGTATAGATAGCACAACAATTACGTTAGATAACGTGAGGCCAACTGTTTCTTTGAGCAGCTCAGACCTTGATTTGATCTCTGGCGAAACGGCGAGTATCACGTTCACCTTAAGTGAGTCCTCAAGTGACTTTACTGAGTCAGATGTCACCGTCACTGGCGGCAGTTTGTCTAACTTTGCGGGCAGCGGTGACAATTACACGGCCACCTTTACGCCGGATAGAGACAGTACAAGTACAGCGACGATTAACGTGGCGGCAGATTTCTTTACCGATGCTGCCGGGAATAGCAACACTGCTGCGCCTCAACTGTCTATAACCGTTGATAGTTTAGTGCCGAGTGTGACTATCTCCAGTGATAAATTGGCGCTGAAAGCGGACGAAACGGCGACCATTACCTTTACCTTAAGTGAAGCGTCGAGCGATTTTACCGAGGCGGATATCACGGTTAGTGGCGGTACTTTGTCTGGTTTTGCTGGCAGTGGTAGCAGCTACACTGCGACCTTTACACCAACGGAAGAGAGTACGACGAGCGGTACTATTGAAGTTGCCACAGGCACATTTACCGATGCCTCTGGTAACACCAATAGTGCAGCTACACCACTTTCCATCAGCGTCGATACTGTGCTTCCAACCGTTAGTATCACTAGCTCCAGCGCTGCGTTGAAAGCGGGTGAAACGGCAACACTCACGTTTACCTTGAGTGAAGCCGCAACTGATTTTTCCGAAGCCGATGTGACCGTGGCTGGAGGAACTCTTTCTAACTTTGCGGGCAGTAGCGCCAGTTACACGGCTACCTTTACACCTGCAGAAGAAAGCACTGAGGATGCAACTATTGATGTTGCAGCCGAGAAATTTAGCGACGCAGCTGGCAACCTCAATACAGCAGCGACTCAGTTGTTGATCTCAGTGGATACGGGGATCCCGACTGGACATAGCATCAGCATTGATCAGGAGAGCATTAACAAAACCAACGAACAGGCGATGAGCTTTACCTTCGCAGCAGCTGAAGTGAACGCGATGTTCACTTATAGCGTGACCGACGGTACCACGACCATTGACGGCGCTAGTCAAACAATTTCTTCGGAGACCATGCAAGTAACGGGCATTGACGTCACTATTTTGCAAGAGGGGACGTTGACAGTAAGCGTGGTGGTAACCGATGCCGCAGGCAACGCATCTGATGCAGTGACGGATACTGTGACCAAACGCTACGATGTCGCGCCAACGGTAGTTGATGATAGCTTCTCGACTGAGGAAGATACGGCGAAACAATTTAATCTGTTAGCCAACGATTCCGATGTTAATGATGACATGGTCGCTTCTTCTACAACGATTAAAACGCAACCAATTAAAGGTCAGGTGTCGATCAGCAACGGCGTTGTTACCTATACGCCAAATAATAATGAGACAGGCACAGATAGCTTTACCTATACCGTGAAAGATGCCCTGCTGCAGGAGTCGCAAGAGGCGACAGTGACCGTCACTATCATGGCTATAAATGATGCGCCAGTCGCTAAAGCGCTGACCATCAACACCGACGAAGATACCGCAAGCGCAGCAGTCAGCGCGCGTAGTCAAGCGGAGGATGTTGAAGATGGCATCCCAACGGGTGATTTATCGTTAGTTAGTTTGCCTCAAAAAGGACAAGTAGCCATTGATCAAACTGTAGGCACTTTTGTATATACGCCGAATCCGAATGAAAATGGTAGCGATAGCTTTACTTACACGATCGCAGACAGTGAAGGCGGCGTTTCTCTTGCGGCCACGGTCAGCGTCAATATCGGTTCCGTCAATGACTCACCAGTAGCGGAGGAAGACAGTTTTACTTTTGATGAAGATATCACATCGACACTCGATATTTTAAGTAACGACAGTGATATTGAAGATGGGTCATTCACCCCGAGTAGTATTACCCTGCAAGATCTTGGTCAAGGAGAGGGGGTATACAGTTTTGCCACGGTCAGTGTCAATGTCGATGGGACCTTAAAGATTGTGCCAACAGCGAACGTTAATGGTCAACATAGCTTTACCTACATGCTAACCGATAGTGGTCAAGCAGTCTCAGTGCCTGCAACCGTCACGCTCAATATTACGCCAGTGAATGATGCCCCCGTTGCTGTTGATAACAGTGCACAACTACTAGAGGGAGGCTCCTTCGAGGTCAATGTATTAGGCAATGATAGTGATGCCGATGTTGGAGACAGTTTTGAACTCACTAGTGTCACAGTCGTCGATACGCCAGCACATGGCAGTGTGAACGTGACGGCGTCAGGAGCGATTGTTTACAACCCCAATGAGAACTACTTCGGTGAAGATAGCTTCACCTATACGGTGGCAGACTTAGCAGGTGCTGTATCTAACGCCGCAACAGTGACCATGACAGTAACACCAGTCAACGACGCACCAATGGCGCAAGCACAGTCACAAACGCTTGATGAAGACAATAGTTTGGTGATCACGCTGGTTGGTTCAGATATTGATAACGATGATGACACTCTGCAGTATCTTATCACTGAGCAAGTCAGTCATGGCGTGCTAGAGCAGTTGACCAATAATAGTTGGCGCTATACACCAGAAGCGGACTTCAATGGCTCCGACTTCTTCTTGTTCAAGGTCAACGACGGTGATCTCGACTCGACAGAGGTTCGTGTCGATTTGACGGTTAATGCAGTCAACGATACACCAACCGCGACCGATATCAGTGCTACGGGAGAGGAAGAAATACCGCTGACCATTACTTTAAATGGTAACGATGCAGAAGGCTCATCTTTGAGCTATCAAATTGTAAAATCGCCAGTCAACGGTAATGTTACCGTCACAGGCAATCACGCGGTTTATACGGGTAACAGTAACTTCTTTGGTCAGGACAGTTTCACTTACAGCGTAAGTGACGGAGAACTTACCTCTGGAGTGGCGTTAGTGACCATCACGGTGAATAACGTTAATGACGCGCCAGTGATTACGGGTACCCCATCGGCGCAAGTTGATGAAGATAGTGTGTATCAGTTTGTGCCCGCGGCATTGGACAATGACCCAGCGGATACTCTGACCTACTTGATAGCTAACAAGCCACCTTGGGCTACATTTGACAAGACAACAGGAGCGCTTTCTGGCACGCCAAGTAACCGTTATGTGGGGACTTATCCAGGTATCGTGATTAGCGTATCCGATGGCTCTATTTCTTCCTCATTGTCAGCTTTTTCGATTACTGTGAATAACGTTAACGATGCACCCGTTATCTCTGGTTCACCAGCAACACAAGTGAATGAAGACAGCACCTATCTGTTCACGCCACAAGTGTCAGATGTTGACAGCCAAGCCTTCACCTTCAGTATCGTGAACAAGCCATCTTGGGCTAGCTTTGATGCATCAACAGGCACGCTTAGTGGTACACCAGATAATGGTGATGTTGGCAAATATCAGGGCATTGTTATCTCGGTTTCTGATGGTCTCACGACCACAATGCTCAATAGATTCAGTATTGTGGTTAACAATGTCAATGACGCGCCAGTGATCAGTGGCACTCCTGCTCTTACCGTCAACGAAGGCAGTACGTACCGCTTTGCGCTGCAGGCATCGGATGTTGATAGTAGTAGCTTGAGCTTTTCAATCCGCAATAAACCATCATGGGCAACCTTTGATAGAGCAACTGGGTTGCTAAGTGGTACGCCGGAAAATGAGCATGTTGGCAGCACCAATAATATTGTTATTAGTGTCTCAGACGGTGAGCTAAGCACATCTTTAGCAGCGTTTAGCATCACGGTAATCAACGTTAATGATGAGCCAGTGGCGGTTAATGATACCTATGTCTTTACCGAGAGTAACGATGGTAGCTACTTATTGGATGTACTCAGCAACGACAGCGATGTTGATCTAGATACATTACAACTGGAATGGGTTAAACCTACATCTGGAACGGCAACGATTGTGGGCAGTCAAATCCAATTGGTAACGACCTCAATTGGTACAGTGGCAGTGCAATACAGTGTGAAAGATGGTAACGGTGGAAAGGCCACCGCGAAAGCAATCGTGACAATTAAAAGTGCGAAATTGGACGCACCAACAATAGCCGCACCTTCAGATATCGAAGTGAACGCAACTTCGCTCTTTACTAAAGTTGCATTAGGCTCTGCTGTGGCACGAGATAGTACAGGCAAGCTATTACCTGTTTCATTGGTCGACAGCACGACCTTTTTCCGACCTGGAACTAATACGGTCTATTGGCGCACTCAAGACTCTGATGGAAACGTCGCTGAAGCTAGTCAAACGGTAACAGTGTATCCACTGATAAGTATCTCCAAAGATGCGCAAACCACGGAAGGCACCAATCATAGCGTATCGATACACCTTAACGGTCCTTCGCCGAGCTACCCAGTAATCATACCTTATACGGTTTCAGGAAGCACGGACAGTGATGACCACACGCTCACCTCTGGTGAAGTGGTGATACCTAGTGGTACCGAAGGCAAACTTTCGTTCGAACTACTTAATGATGGACAAAATGAGGGCGTTGAAACCTTAGTGATTGATCTGGACAGCACCCTTAATCTAGGTAGTAAGCGTCGTTACACCTTGACAATCTTTGAAGAGAATGTGGCTCCGAAGGTCACGGTAAGTGTATCTCAGGCGGGGGAGCAGCGGAGCCAAATTGAAAATGGTGTTGAACCGGTCACAATCACGAGCAGTGTTAGTGATGCCAATATGTCCGATATACACAGTTTCAGATGGAGTAGTGATAGCGATGTACTTAACCAAGCGATTGCGGGGCAGATGTACAGCGAAACATTGACTTTCTCTCCGCAATTACTGAGTTCAGCGATTTACAATTTGCAATTGACAGTTACTGACAATGGCACTCCACCATTATCAGTGACACGGAATGTCTATTTAGAAGTGGTACAAACATTGGCGGAGCTCGGGAGTGAAGACAGTGATGGCGACTTAATCCCGGATGATCAAGAAGGTCATAATGATAGTGATGGTGATGGTATCCCTGATTATCTTGATGCAATTTCTGACTGTAACGTAATTCAACAGGTTGTGTCAGAAAAAGATCGCTTCCTCATTGAGGGGCAGCCAGGTGTCTGTTTACGCAAAGGAATAACCATTCTGACTAACGCAACAGGAGGAGCTTTATTGCTGGATGAGGAGCTTCCTAAAGATATCAACATGAAGAGCATAGGGGGAATCTTTGATTTTGTAGTAACTAATTTGCCGCTGCCCGGCCAAAGCTATCAATTAGTTTTGCCTCAGCGTTTACCTGTTCCAGCAAATGCAGTGTACCGAAAGTATAACGCTGAACAGGGGTGGATAGACTTTATTGAGGATGCTCAAAACACGGTTTCTTCTAGTGCTGGCGAGGCTGGTTATTGTCCGCCACCAGGGCACAGTTCATGGTCACAGGGTCTGACTGAAGGTGACTGGTGTGTACAACTTACCATTGAAGACGGTGGTCCGAACGATGATGACGGATTGGCTAATGGCAGTGTCGTTGACCCTGGCGTCGTTGCCGCTCGTGTAAGCAATAATACACTCCCTCAAGCGATTGACGACAATGCGTTTGTTAGTCTCAATGGTACGGTGACGATCGATGTATTGAGCAATGATGCTGATGCTGATGGTGATGGGCTGAAGGTAAGTCGCGCTTCTGTAGATATTGGTAGTGTTAGTGTGGTTGATAACAAACTAAGTTATGTCACTCAACCACAGTACTACGGGGAAGCTTTGATCACTTATAGCGTAACGGATGGTAATGGTGGAACGGGATCGGCGAAGGTGACGGTAAATGTGGTAAACAGTCAGAATCCGAATGCGGTGGACGATAATATTACCACCGATGATCGTACCCCTGTCACGGTTTATGTCCTTGCTAACGATACCGATCCGGATAACGACACATTGAAGTTGGTTTCAGTCCAAGCGCAGTATGGGCAGGCGGTCATGAATGCAGATCAGAGCGTGACCTATACCCCTACCTCAGGGTTTGAAGGCAATGATGTGTTGACATATATCATTCAGGATAGCCAAGGCCTGCAAGACGCGGGGAAAGTTATAGTGACCGTTAAGTTGGTAAGAGATGTAAAGGTTGAAAATACTTCAGCAGGATCATTGGGTGGCATGGTGTTGATGCTTTTGATTTTGTTAGGAGCCATGCAACGTTATGGAAGAAACAGTGCTCTAGCACTAATTGCTGTGTTTAGTTTTAGTAGTCAAGCGGGCTGGTATGTTGATGTTCAAATGGGGTCAAGCCATGCAGATGAGCGTGATGCTGTTAAAGGTGATAACGTAATCTCTACTGACAACACCGGGTTCTATCGCTCTGTCGGGTTGGGATATACTTTTTCTGATCAATGGTCTGGAACTATTCGTTATATTGATATGGGTGAAGGTAGTGCTACATTGCGTAGTGCTACTACTTCACCAGAAGACTATCACGCCAATGTCGCATCTATAGCCCCACTCCTTGTTAAGGGCATGGGCTTCGACATCGGTTATAAGTTCTGGCAATACAATTCATGGTCCGCAAAACTGAGTTTGGGGGGCTTGTTCTGGGATACCGATATTGAAAGTACGTATCAAGGCAGCAAGATAACGACGGAAGTGGATGGTTTTGATGGATATATTGGTGCAGAAGTTGGCTACAACCTCTCAGATAATTGGGAGATCGGTGTCCAAGGCGCTCGTTATTTTTTACATGAAAATGATGTTGATATAATTGCGCTACAACTTCGTTATTTTTTTGAGCCGTTAGCAGCGTATTAACTTATGGTTTGGTATTTTTCGATAATTTATATCCCAATTGCTCATGAAGCGGTATGGTAAATCACTGGAGATTAATGTCGTGATTGTGCTCTTTATTATGTAGGTCAATAGTCTATAACAAATCCTTAATTACCTTGAAGTCTTTTCTTCTTTAACATCTAGCGAAAGATAGTGTTTTGATAGAGTGTTAAACAGAACTTACGGTTCGATATTAGAAAAATAAGGTTCATTGAATGCTCGATGTGAACTTAACTTAAAAGAAGATGATTTACGCAATAGGGTTGTTGGTAGTGCTGCAAATGTCAGCGTGATACGTCGCTTTACTTTGAACCTAGTACGTTTACAGTCGAAGAAATATAGTGTTGGGGCTGAAGCCAAACCAAGCGTGTCAGAGCGACACAGTTCGTATTGAACCCTTATTGGGTTGAAAAGCGTTCCACGCTGGCTGTCGCCCTGATGCTGATAACTGCGACGATAAATTGATACCGAGCAAAACGATAATTTTATATCTGTTTTAATCCAATATTGATTGAATAATATCAAATGCTTTTTCTATTTTTTGGGTAGGAATAATGCCAAATCCAAATAAGAGGGCATTAGAATGATTGTTGATAGAAAAATGCGATGATGGGTAAACCGCTACATTTGATGAAGCAAATTTATTCATCATTTGTGTCGCGCATCCCGATACTTCAGCTGCTATATGCAATCCACCTTGGCTTGGAATACGTTGTAAGCAATCTATGTTGTCAATTAATTGAGTTAGCTTATTATATCTTTCGCTGTAGATTTTATTCATATTGAGTAAATGGTGAGAGAAATGACCGTCACGCATGAATTCGTCAAGTAGGATTTGAGACACTACAGATGTACTTCTTCCCAAGTGCCATAACATATTTGAAATTGGCTCTATTAAAGACTTTGGCGGAATCATATAGCCAATGCGTATGCCGGGAAATAGTATTTTAGAGAAACTGCCTATCATAACGACGCAGTCATTTTTGTCTTGTGACTTGAGAGCTTTCTTACTGGTATTGAGATAGTGATATTCCGAATCATAATCATCTTCGATAATGATTGCGTTATTAACTTCTGCCCATCTCAGCAGTTCTAACTTCCTGTCAGCTGAGTAGCTAAAGCCTAAAGGGAACTGATGACTAGGCGTTGTATAAATAATTTTGGCATTAGAAGCGATTGATTCAACGACAACACCTTGGTTGTCCATCGGCACGGAGCCTATTTGCGCGCCAAGTAATCGAGCTTGATTTCGAAAAACAGGATATCCTGGATCTTCCGTCGACACGAGATCCCCGGGAGAGAGTAATGTAAGGAGAGTCGTCATTATTGCCTGCTGGCACCCTTGAGTAATGATGATGTCTTCAGGGTCACAGATTACGCCTCTCGAGTGTCTCACATACTCGCAGATAGACTCTCGTAAACAAGCTAACCCTTGTAAATCACCGCCATGTGCAAACTCTGGAGTTAATGCATTGAGCCTACTCAGTCTTGAGTGTCGCCAAATATGCTTTGCTATTCTCTGATGATCAGGAACGCCTAAAGTGAAGTCATAGTCTAGATTCTTTGGTGCGATGATCTCTGGCTTCTTCGATGCGTTAGTGCCAAACACCCCTAGTTGGTAGTGTTTTATTGGTCTCTTATCTTGATTCACCGTTTGTTCTAGAGCATTACTTACGTACGTGCCAGATCCTGCCTTTTTTACTATCCACCCCTCGAACTGAAGTCGCTCATACACCGAAATGACAGTGTTTCTTGCTATGCCTAACTTTTTCGACAGCATGCGGGTTGACGGTAATCTCTCATTTGATCGTAATCTGCCTTCTAATATCCCTTGGTATATCTCGGAGTAAAGTTGTTGGCTGGTGACTTTTCCAGTTTCGAAGTGTAGTGAAAATGGCATCGTTTTCTCTGTAGACGTTGAAAAGTGGTTCTAAAGCGTTGTGAGGATGTGGATCTGTATATACCAAGTATATCTACCTAGTATACCGTTATCGTGATATGGAGAAAGCGTAATTGAGTACACTATTTCCCCATTTTGGAAACGGATGTTACTTACATTCGTATCTAACCGGCCTACCTATCAACGGTGATCAGGTTTAGACCTGTTTATATCGCACTAAAAATTTGAAGACACAGTGTTATTCATCGAGGGTTAACGATTGGAGTTCTTCAAGTCAGGATTACTTTTATATAAAAAGTTAAAAGCCTTGGAATAAACTAGAAATTAATTATAAGTTAAGAGCCTATCCCAAAAGGAATTATCGTATAATATAATGAATAACGATAATTTCTGAGGGCAACGTATGGCAGGCAACAAGTGGCAAATCAGTGATGAACTCTGGGAGAAAATGGCTCCTCTCATCCCGGAGCATAAAACTCACCATCCTCTGGGTACGCACCGCAAGCGGGTTGATAATCGCGCTGCAATGAACGCCATCTTCTTCGTACTCAGGACGGGTTGCCAGTGGAATGCGCTGAATGCCACCGGTATATGCTCGTCAAGCTCTGCTCATCGCCGATTTCAGGAGTGGCGGGATGCTGGCGTATTTGAACG